>CAYQZM010000060.1:0-5090 GCA_964421935.1 uncultured Rhizobium sp.
ACTTTATATTCATTGGCGACGGGTACGATCCGCTCGAGAACATAGGTGATGCGTTCCCAGAAGGTATCGGCATCGACTCGGCCCGCGCGGGTCAAGCCGGGCTGGCCTGCTCCACCCTCCTTCGGGCCGAGGACCAAGGGATCGCCTTTTCCGGCCACCGCATCGGCATAGTTCCAGCGGTTATAACGTGTGTCGCCACGTCCCGGCACTTCCGCCAGCCGCAGGATGGGCAGGATGGAAAGATAGTATTTGATCGCGGGTATTCCGGCTGCGGCGCAATTGCGGATGGTGTTCTGAAATGCTTCGATTTCGCGGTCGCGGTCCGGGCTCTTCCCCAGCATCAGCGCCGACTTGTCGCCGCGCCCGATCTCGCAATCGGTCATATCGATGCTGATGCCGTATTTCTCGCCCAGCGCGGTGACGGATTTCAATTCCTCGACCGTGGGATAGCGCCGCCCTTCCTCGCCGATCCGGTACCAGCCACAGACGTTCTTCACGCCGTAGCGCTGGAAGCGCTGAAAATTCTCTTCGCTGGTCGGCTCCTGCGTGCCCAGCTTCATCAAGGCAGGCTTGTGAGATGCTCCCCCGCGCCGGGCCGGCGCCGCAAAGGCGGCAGGGACCGCCGCCACTCCGGCTCCCAATCCGGCGCCCGATGCTTCCAAAAAACCGCGGCGATCCAGCATGCCGCCCTCCCCATATTTTTCACGATATGATTTTAATTATTGTTCGGTGTCAATCCAGATCATAATATGATTTTTAGAAGACCTGACAAAGGGCAAGAGGGAATAAGACTATGAAGTCCACATCGGTTGAGCCGCTGTCCGCGGGCGTGCTCGAGACGCTCAAGCATGTTTCCAGCGGTTCGCTGACCACCCAGCTCTTCAAGCGCGGCCTGCGCCAGTGCTTCCTGGTGGGCCTCAAGCCCCTGAATCCGGCCGCAATCCGGTTTGTGGGCGAAGCCTTCACCATGCGCCTGATCCCGGCGCGAGAGGATATGGACACCTACGGCACACTCACCCCCTACGCCAATCCCGACAATCTGCAATGGGAAGCGGTGGACCGAATCGGCGCGGGCCAGGTCCTGGTCATCGATGCGCGCAACGAAATCCGCGCAGGTACATGCGGCAGCATCCTGGCCGCGCACATGATGGTGAAGGGCTGCGCCGCCATCGTCACCGACGGCGCTCTGCGTGACGGCACTGAAATTGCCCAGATGCCCTTCCCGGCCTATGCGCGGCAGATCACCTCGACCTCACGGCTATCTTATCACCGCGCCGCGGATCTGCAGGTGCCCATCTCGTGCGCGAATGTTGCGGTCTATCCGGGCGATATATTGGTCGGCGACGGCAATGGCGTCACGGTTATCCCCCGCCATATGGTCGAAGAGATCGCACGCGACAGCGCCCAGCAAGACCGGATCGAGAATTATCTTACATTGCGCATTACCGGCGGCGACAAGCTGTACGGCACCTACCCGCCCAACGCGCAAACCCGGGCCGACTTCGAGGCCTGGGAAAAGGCGGGGGCCAGACCGGAAGACGCATTGCGCGTGCGCGCCGCCCATGTCTGACCTTTCTCCCGAACAGCGGGCGGCATTGATCCGCCGGTATTTCGCCGCCTGCAACGCCGCCGATTATGAAGCCCTGCTTTCCTGCTTCACGCCCGATGCGGTCCACTATTTCCCGCCCGGCCTGCCGAATGTGCCATGGCGCGGCGCCGATGTGATCGCGCGGAACTGGATCGGTTGCGTCCAGACGTTGGGGTCACGCTGGACGATCGAGCATATCCTCTGTTCTGCCGACAGCAACGAGGCCGTGATCGAGTGGACCCATTGGAAACGCAATCAGGCGACTGCCTTGCGCGGTGACGAATGGTATATATTTCGCAACGGGCGCATCGCGGAAATCCGGGCCTATTATGCCGCGCCGGCCGACCGGTCGGTGGCCATCAACGAACTGGCCGGGTTCGATTATGCCGGCCGGGGCTATGCCCTTGCGCCACCGCGCGATTGACGGAGCAAAGCGCAACGGCACCCTTTTCTGATATGATCCCGCCATGACGCAGACACTCAAGGCCCCCACCGGTACCCAGCTGCTGGACAAGGCGCTGGACATGATCGATTTGGTGGAATCCTCCGGCCAGCGGCTGACCGCAGCCGCGATCGCCCAGGCCTGCGGCTACCCCAAACCGACAGTGAACCGCATCCTTGCCGCACTTGTGCGCCGCGGGCTGCTGGCGATCGACCGGCGCGACCAGTCCTATGAGCTGGGCATGCGTTTTACCCAGTTGGCGGCGACACTGCGGCGCAGCCACCACCTTGTCACCCATGTGGAAGAGCACATGATCAGTCTTTCGGCCCGCAGCAGCGAGACGGTCTCGCTGGGGGTGGCCGAACCGACGGCCGCGCGGATTGTCGGCCGGTACCTTATGGGACTGGAGGGAGTACCTGGCGGCCCTGCCGGCGCCAAGCGGCCCTATCATGCTTCCGCGATCGGCAAGGCGCTTTTGAGCGGCATGCCGGAACGGCAGGCGCTTCGGCATATCGCGCGCATCAGCTTCGAACGCTTCACACCCGACACCTTCGTCACACGCGAACAGTTGGTGTCCGACCTTCAGGTGACACGCGCACGCGGTTATGCGCTGGATAACGAAGAGATCGTATCCGGCACACGGTGTGTGGCGGTTCCGATATTCACCCGGGACGGCACCGTCGTGGCTGCCATAAGCCTGTCGGCTCCCAGCTATCGCATGCCGGAAGAGCGAGTCGCGGAAATTGCCGCGGCGCTTGGCGTGATCGCCGACGCAGCGCGGGAGCGCATGCCCATTTCCGCCGAAGGCGGCCGCATGGACGATGACATGACGTGCCTGCGCAGCGGCGGGCTGTTCCACCCCATTGCCATGGCGGCGAATGGCGAACATGTGTGGGTGCTCGATGCCGGGGCGCGGGCGCTGCGCACCTTTTCCCGCGAAGGCGTCCTTCTGGAAACCAATGCCGTCCCTGCCCCCTTCGATGCAGCCGCGCTGCGCGCCGATGGCACCATGTTGCTTGCCCGGGGCAGAGACATCGAAGTTTCCCTGCCGGGCCAGGCCGCAAAGCGAACCGAACTGGCGGCTCCCGTCACGGCCATGGTCTCGGGAAACGATGGGGCCGGCTACGTCCTGACGCGAGATGGCGCTGTGCGCGACCTCAGCTCGGGCAGGCAAGTGCTCGTCACCTCCCAGGAGATAAGCCACATGGCGATGGCGGGATCACATTTATGCGCCTGCGGAGACGGCGAAGTTGTCTTGTACGATACCGGCAACGGCGCGGTGGTGCGCCATCTCGGCTTTGAAGGCCGCGCGCAAGCGGTCGCTGCGACTGACAGCCATATCTGGATCGCGGATGGACGGCAGATTTTGCGGATGACCGTGGCGACCGGAGATGTCGACAAAATCGACGCGCCGGAGTCCCGGATCACGGCCATGACCATATCCGGCACGGACGTCTGGCTCGCGGGCGCCAATTTTGGCGCGCCTCTCTCGGACTTTGGAAGCAGCGCCCGCAACGCCGGCGCGCTCTACCGATGGACTCAGCAATCCTGAATCGGCGCACCGGACATACGATTTGCCCGCGCGCGGTGCCTTCCTATTCAGAGTCCGGCCCCTCAATTTGTTTTCGGTAGCGCGAAGACATAGACGGCATGCCCGACCAGCGGACGGTTGCGCTCGAAGGCGAACATGGTGCTGGGCCTGAGTTCCGGGCTGCCGCCATTATAGCCGGTTGGAACGGCGACGAACTGCTCGCCATTGACCATGAAGGTGGTGGGAAAGCCTTGCGCCGTGGTTCCGAGCCGGGTCTTCCACAAGGTCTTTCCCGTCTTGACGTCGAAAGCCCGGAAGGTGCGGTCCCAGTCGCCGACAAAGCCGATGCCGCCCGCCGTGGTCATCGCGCTGGTGAGGAAGGGGGCACGCTGCTGCACGGTCCAGACCGGCTTCAGGTCCTTCACCCGATAGGCGCTCAGACGCCCCAGATAACCGTCCGACGCGGGTGCTTCGAAATTGCCGATCATGTCGCCCTGCGAGGTCACACAGATCTGCATCAAGGGAAAGATGATCGTATCGTCTTCGGGAACATAGCTGGAGGCTGGCCAGTTATGGCCGCCCGACTGGGCCGGGCACGAAGGCCGTGAGTTGCCCGGTTGGGGGTGCAGGATGTCGTCGCGATAGGTGCCGCGGCCGGTCTTGCGATCGATATGGGTAAAGACATTTTGGAAAACCATCGGGACATAGTCGATGAACTTACCGGTGACGCGGTCCAGCTTCCACAGAATGCCCTTCTTGCCGGCGGTCAGCAGCAGCTTCTGCGAGCCCTCGTCCACCAGCACCTTTTCATAGACCTCGTCCAGGTCCAGGCCTTCGTCCGGCGCGGACTGGTTGTACCATTTGAGCTTGCCGGTATCGACATCCAGCGCGATGGTGGCGTTGCTGAAGAGCTTGTCGCCGATGCCGTTCTTGCCGGCCTTGGCCTGGCCGGTGCCGAAATAGATCAGCCGGAGCTTGGGATCATAGGTGCCCGCGATCCAGGCGTCGGCGCCGGAGCGCTCGCCATTGGTCATGTTGCCCCAGCTATTGCCGCCCGGCTCGCCCTGATAGGCGACGGTGTTGAATTTCCAGATCTGGTGGCCGTCCTTGACGTCATAAGCGGCGATGAAGCAGCGGTCCTGCAACGATGGCTCATCGCAGACGCCCAGCCCGATGACCAGCTTGCCGTCGGCGATCATCACGCCGCCGATCTTGTCCCGGCCATAATTGGACATCTTGAACTTCCAGTTGACCTTGCCGGTGCGCGCGTCCAGCGCATACATGGTGGCGTCGGAGGCGGGATAGAAAAGCTGGTTGCCGTACAGCGCCATGGCGCGGGCGGTGGCGTTGACCTGGTTATCCAGCCGGGGACCCAGGCGGTTTTCCCAGATCAGGTCGCCGGTGGCAGCATTGAGCGCCTGCACCGTGTTGTTGACTACCGTCGAGACGAACATCACCCCGTCATGCACCAGGGGCGTGATCTGCTGGCGCTCACCATCCTCCAGCGACCAGACCCAGCGCAGCTGCAG
>CAYQZM010000061.1:0-15232 GCA_964421935.1 uncultured Rhizobium sp.
GTGCCGGCCCTGATGTTCGGCGCCGGCGCGACCGGCTTCTTCGCCGTGCCTTATGCGGCGCTGATGTATCCGGTGCTGTTCATGGCCTTTCCGCGCCTGTGGTCGGTGGCGAACAAGCACGGCTACATCACGGCGGCCGACTTCGTGCGCGGCCGCTTCGGCCATCGTGGCCTGGCGCTGGCCATAGCTGTTACCGGCCTGATGGCGGTGATGCCCTACATCGCGCTGCAGCTGGTCGGCATGCAGGTGGTGATCGCCGCGCTGGGGCTGGACTGGGCGGTGCATCTGCCCCTGCTTGGCACGATATCCGTGCCGCTGGTCGTGGCCTTCATCGTGCTGGCGGCTTTCACCTACACCTCTGGCCTGCGCGGCACCGCGCTGATCGCGGTGGTGAAGGATATCCTGGTCTATATCACCGTGCTGGCGGCGATCATCATCGTCCCGTCGGAGCTGGGCGGTTATGGCAAGGTGTTCGCCGCCGTGCCGGCCAAGCAGCTGCTGTTGCCGCCGGCGCCACCCGGCAGCCTGGGGGCGGGCTTTGCCTATGTCACCCTGGCGCTGGGCTCGCTGCTGGCGCTGTTCCTCTATCCCCATTCGGTGACAGGCCTGCTTTCATCGTCCAGCCGCCATGTGATCCGGCGCAATGCGATGGTGCTGCCGGCCTATTCGGTGGCCCTTGCCCTGATCGCGCTGCTCGGCTTCATGGCCTTGGCGGCGGGCGTGACGACCATGCCCGAATACGCCCAGGGCTTTAAAAGCTTCGGCAACAATTTCGCCGTGCCGGCCCTGTTCCTGCACATGTTCCCCGGCTGGTTTGCGGGTTTTGCCTTCGCCGCCATCGCCATCGGCGCGCTGATGCCCGCCTCGATCATGGCGATCGCCTGCGGCAATCTTTTCACCCGCAATATCTTCAAGGAATTCATCGCCCCCGACTGCAAGCCGCAGACCGAAGCCAAGGTTGCCAAGATCGTGGCCTTCCTCGCCAAGCTGGGCGCGCTGTTCTTCGTGCTCGAATTGCAGACGACCTACGCCATCCAGCTGCAGCTTCTGGGCGGCATCTGGATCTGTCAGACCGTGCCGGCGGTACTGCTGGCGCTGTATGTGCGTCTGGACCCGCGGGCGCTGCTGGCGGGCTGGGCGGCCGGGGTGGGGCTTGGCACCTGGATGGTGATCGCGCTGGGGTTCAAGAGCTCCACCTATCCGCTGCACATCTTCGGCCTGACGGTGCCCTGCTATGCGGCGGTCAGTGCGCTGATCGCCAATCTGCTGGTGAGCTGGCTGCTGACCCCGGTCTTCCGCGCCACTGTCGGCCCGTCACTACGCGACGAGACGGCGGCGGAGGATTACGCCTAGATGCGGGTCTGTATCGTGGTTGAACCAAACTTCGGCGCGCGTCTTTCCGACCTCGATTATTCACTTCCGATATGGGTCGTCCAGTCGCGGGGCAACGATTCATTTGTCTCCGAACTCTGGAGCGCAAAAATAGGAAACGTAACCCGCTTTCAGCCGCAACCATTCGCACAACTGCTTGACACTGTGGATCAGCACCATCCGGGATGGTCGGAGCTGGAAGTGCATGGTTCAGACGCAGAAAGTGTAAAGTTTACGCTGGCAGATTACGGCAGCGGCGACTACACCGAAACCATTGACGGATTTGTGTTTCGTCGCTTCTTTTTTTGAAGATATACGCCGCGAATATGAGCGCGAGGATTTTTGCGGCGTGGGCAGGAGGCCGCGCGGAGCGTACCCAGCGTACGTGAGCACGGCCGACGAACCCACGACGCAAAAGGACCGCGCGGAAAATCAGCCGAAGCGGCCCGTGATATATTGTTCCGTCCGCTTGTTATCCGGCGCGGTGAAGATCTTCTCCGTGGCCCCATACTCGATCAGCTCGCCCAGATACATGAAGGCGGTGTAGTCGCTGGCGCGGCTGGCCTGCTGCATATTGTGGGTGACGATCACGATCGTGTAGTCGGCCGCCAGTTCTTCGATCAGCTCTTCGATCTTGGCGGTCGAGATCGGGTCCAGTGCCGAGCAGGGCTCGTCCAGGAGGATCACTTCGGGGCGCGTCGCCACGCTGCGCGCGATGCAAAGGCGCTGCTGCTGGCCGCCTGACAGCGACAGGCCGGATGCATTCAGCTTGTCCTTGACCTCGCCCCACAGGGCCGCGCGCGTCAGCGCATGCTCCACCCGCCCATCCATCTCCGAGCGCGGCAGTCTTTCATAGAGTTTGATGCCATAGGCGATGTTGTCATAGATCGACATCGGAAACGGCGTGGGCTTCTGGAACACCATGCCGATGCGGGCGCGCAGCAGGTTGAGGTCCTTGGCCTTCAGGATGTTCTCGCCATCCATCATGATTTCCCCTTCCGCCCGCTGGTTGGGGTAAAGCTCGAAGATACGATTGATGGCGCGCAGCAAGGTCGACTTGCCGCAGCCCGAGGGGCCGATAAAGGCCGTCACCTTGCGGTCCATCAAGGGCAACGTGATGTTCTTCAGCGACTTTGTGGCGCCGTAATAGAAGCTGAGATCGCGGACAGCGACCTTGACCCTGTCGCCTGCGGGAGCGATGGCGTGATGCGCCGGCTGCATGTGAACTGCGGTGTCCATGTCAGGCTCGTTTCTTTTCGAGGATGCGGGCGATGATGGAGAGGAGAAGCACGGTGGCGGTGACCAGCAGGGCGCCAGCCCAGGCCAGGTCGTGCCAGTCCTGGTAAGGCGAAAGGGCATACTGGAAGATCACGACCGGCAGCGAGGCCATCGGCCTGGTGATGTCGGTCGACATGAACTGGTTATTCAGCGCGGTGAAGAGCAGCGGCGCGGTTTCGCCGGAGATGCGTGCCACCGCCAGCAGGACGCCGGTGATGATGCCCGCCTTGGCGGCCTTCCAGGTCACGGTCTTGATCACGAAGCTGCGGGGCGCACCCAGGGCGGTCGCCGCCTCGCGCAGGCCGTCGGGCACCAGGATCAGCATGTTTTCGGTGGTGCGCAGCACCACCGGGATCACGATCACGGTCAGCGACAGGGCGCCGGCGATGGCCGAGAAATGGCCCATCCGCACGACCACAACCTCATAGATGAAGAGGCCGGTGACGATCGACGGCGCCGACAGCAGGATATCGTTGATGAACCGCACCGCAAAGGCGAACCGGCCGGCCGCGCCGCCTGACCGGGAATATTCCGCCAGATAGGTGCCGGCATAAAGGCCGATGGGTGTTCCCAGCACCACGGCGCCGATGCTCATCGCCAGGCTGCCGAAGATGGCATTGGCCAGTCCCCCGGCGCTGCCCGGCGGTGGCGTGGCCTGGGTGAACAGGGTGGGGGACAGCGCCGCGAAGCCGTTCTTAAGCAGGGCGTAGAGAATGAAAGCGAGCCAGACCAGGCCGAACAGCGCCGCTCCCAGCGACAGCGCGATAAAGGCCGTGTTGGCGAGGCGGCGGCGGAAATAGAGGGCGCGCCCCCTTCCTGAATTCATGGCGATCATTTCTTGCCCTTCCCCGCTTCCAGGCGGCGCAGCATCAGCTGCGCTGAGGCCAGCACGATGAAGGTGATGACGAACAGCAGCAGCCCCATTTCGATCAGCGAGGCGGTGTAAAGCTCACTGGTCGCCTCGGTGAATTCATTGGCGATGGTGGCCGAGATCGAGGTGCCCGGCGCGAACAACGAGGGTTCGATGCGGTGCGCATTGCCGATCACGAAGGTGACGGCCATGGTCTCACCCAGGGCACGGCCCAGCGCCAGCATGGCCCCGCCCACCACACCGGTAGAGCAGAAAGGCAGGCAGACCTTCCACATCACTTCCCAGCTGGTGGAGCCCAGGCCATAGGAAGCTTCCTTCAGCACGCTGGGCACGGTTTCCAGCACGTCGCGCGTCACCGCGGAGATGAAGGGCAGGATCATGATCGAAAGGATCAGGCCGGCGGTGAAGATGCCGATGCCGAAAGGCGCGCCGCCCAGAAGCGTGCCCAACAGCGGCACATTGGCCACCGCATTGATGATCGGCTCCTGCACATGGGTCTGGAACCAGGGCGCGAACACGAACAGGCCCCAGATGCCGTAGATGATTGAGGGAATGCCGGCCAGGAGCTCGATGGCGATGCCGATGGGCCGGCGGAGCGGCCGCGGGCAGAGCTCGGTGAGAAAGATGGCGACGCCGATGCCGACCGGCAGCGCGATCACCATGGCAATTGTGCTGGTGACCAACGTGCCGTAGATCGAGCCCAGCGCGCCGAAATGTTCGCGGGTCGGCCGCCAGGCTTCGTCTGTGATGAAGCCGAAGCCGAAAGCCTTGAAGGCCGGCATGGCGCCGATCAGCAGCGAGGTGATCACGCCCGCGAAGATCAGGACCACCGCCAGCGCGGCCGCCAGCGCTAGCCAGCGGAAGCGCGTGTCGCCCGCGCCGGCCCGGCGGGCGAGCGCGGCACGGTCGGAAAGGGCGGCCAGATGCGGCGGATTTTCGCTCAAACTGATATCGGTCAAGGACGACCCCGAAGGCTTGGGACGGGCGAAATTCACACCCGCGCCACGCCACGAACATCACAATCCTGCAAAGCTTTTGTGACGGCCGCGCCGACCCCCTGTAACCCACTGGAAATATGGGAGAATTTGCGCTTCTGGGGGACAGGCTGGGCCCTGGCCGAACCCTTAATGCGGCAGCGCGGACTTTAAGCGTTTCTGAAGGTACGGACGGGCACAATGCCGTCGAAAACCTCAGGCTTTGGGCGTCTTTTTCGTGGCGGCGCGGATCATCCGTATTCTTTTGATCGTCTTCGGCTTCGCTGTCGGCATCCTGCTGGCGGCGGCGCTTGGGGATGTGCTGATCTGGGGCCGGCTGAACTTCCTCAGCCCCTTCAATTTCGGCTGCGTGCTGGCCGTCGCTCTGGCCTTTCTGCTCAATCATCTGCTCTCCACGCGTGAGCGCGAGCGCATGCTCACCCAGCAGGCGGCGCAGCTTAAGACAATCGCCGGCCGGCTGGAGGCTTCGCTCAAGAATGCCGCCACCATCAATGGGCGGCTGAACCAGAGCGAAGCCCGCTACAAGGGCCTGGTGGACGCGCAGGGCGACGCCATCTTCCGCCGCGATGCTTCCAGTCGCCTCACCTATGGCAATGATGCTTTCTTCAAGCTGTTCGGCCTGATGCCGATACGTGCCATCGGCTATCCCTTTGCGCCCGAGCCACACCCCGACAGCCGCGCCCCCTTGTTCGGAAGTTTTCTGCAATCGGGCCGCAACCGCGCCGGCTATGACCAGCATGTGAAGACCGCGCAGGGCTATCGCTGGATCGCCTGGGAGGATTTCGCGGTGCGCGATTCCCACGGCCGCCTGGTCGAAGTGCAGAGCGTGGGCCGAGACATCACCGAGCGCAAGGCATTGGAAGAGGCATTGACGGAAGCGCGTGATTCCGCCGAAGAAGCCAGCCGCGCCAAATCCGGCTTCCTGGCGACCATGAGCCATGAAATCCGCACGCCCATGAATGGCGTGCTGGGCATGGGGCGCCTGCTTCTGGAAACCGAACTCCGCCCCGAGCAGCGCACCTATGCCGAGGCCATCACCCAATCCGGCGAGGCATTGCTGACCCTGATCGGCGACATCCTGGACTTTTCCAAGATCGAAGCCGGCATGCTGGAGTTGGACGAGGACGAGGTGGATCTGCGCGTCATGCTGTGCGCCGTGGCCGAGTTGCTCTGTCCCCGGGCGCACGCCAAAGGGGTGGAAGTCACGGTCATCGCGACGCCGGACGTGCCTCTGACGATCCGGGCCGACGAAGGACGCCTGCGTCAGGTCATCACCAATCTGGTGGGCAACGCCGTGAAGTTCACCGAGCGTGGCGGCGTGTGCATCGAGGTCAAGCCCGAAGAGGATTTCCTGCGCTTCGAAGTGCGCGACACGGGTGTGGGCGTGCCCCCCGCAAAGCGCCAGGAGATTTTCCAGGAATTCGTCCAGGCCGACTCCAGCCATGCGCGCAAGTTCGGCGGCACGGGCCTGGGGCTGGCCATTTCGAAACGCCTGGTCGACACGATGGGCGGGCGGATCGGCGTGGATGCGGCACCGCCCTTGTTCGGAGAAACCGGCGGTTCCTGCTTCTGGTTCACCATCCCCAACAAGGCGGTCGCGCCGGCCGAAAATGACAAGCCGCTCGCGGGCATGCGTGTGGCGGTCATCAGCCACAATCCGGCGCTGCGTGAAGGTCTTTATCTGCAGATCGCCATGGCGGGCGGCATTCCCGCCGATTCAAAAAGCCAGGCCGATGCCGCCCTGATCGATGCCGGCACGGGCAATGTGCCCGAGCTGATCGTCCATCCCGATCCCGCCGTTCCCGCCGTCGTGCTGCTGGCGCCCAATGCACGCGGAAGCCTGGAAGAGATGCGCGCGCTCGGCTTTGTCAGCTATCTGGTCAAGCCCGTGCGCCAGGCTTCACTGGTGTCTCGTCTTGCGCTGTGCCGGGCAGACGCGGCAGGGCCTGTTGCGGTGGCCGTGCCCAAGGCAGAATGGCCGTCCGATGCGCAGGAAGATGCCGCAGCGGGCCCCAAGGCGTCTGCGGCATCCGTCACCGAAGACCATACTGTCCCAGCCCGCTCCGCAAAGCCTGTGACGTCAGCTCAAAACCATGCGGCGTCGCCCGGAGACGGGCTCAGCATCCTTCTGGCCGAAGACAATCCCATCAACATGATGCTGATCCGCGAGTTGCTGCGCCGTCGCGGCCATCGCGTCACCGAAGTCACCACGGGCAATGATGCGGTCAAGGCCATGGCCACGGGCCGCTTCGATCTTCTGCTCACCGACATCCACATGCCCGGTATGGATGGTGTCGAGGCGACCCAGGCCATTCGTGCCGCCGAGATCGAAAGCGATCGCCCGCGCACGCCCATCGTGGCACTGACCGCCGATGCGCTGGAGGCCGGGCGCCGCACCTGTCTGGAAGCGGGCATGGATGGCTTTCTCACCAAGCCGGTGGATCCCGCCGAGCTTGAGGAAATGTTCCTGGCGCTGTTTCCCGACGAAGAGGGTTCGCATATCGTCGCGGCATGACTGTTTCGCCCCGCCCGGTGCAGGCTACGCCTCGCCGACGCTATCGGTTTCGCGATTATCTTGCGCCCAAAGTGCTGGTGATGCTGGCCCTGGGTTTTTCGTCGGGCCTGCCCTTCGTTCTGGTCGGCAACACATTCGGCTACTGGCTGCGGGACGAGCACACCTCGCTGTCCGCCATTGGTTTTCTTTCCTGGGTGGGGCTCGCCTATTCCCTGAAATTCTTCTGGGCACCGCTTCTGGACCGGCTTGGCGTTCCAGCGCTTGGCCGTTTGGGTCAGCGCCGCGGCTGGATCGCGTTGATGCAGGTCGTCGTCGCGGCGGGCCTGGTCGCCATGGCTCTCAGCGGCACCGCCCATGGTCTGGCGCAGCTCGGCGTCTGTGCGCTTGTCGTGGCCTTCGCCTCATCCACCCAGGACATCGCCATTGACGCATGGCGTATTGAATCCGCCAGGGACAAGGACGAGCTGGGGCTTCTGACCTCCGCCTATACCATCGGCTACCGCAGCGCGCTCCTGATGAGTGAAGCTGTCATTCTTCCCATTGCCCAGCGTATCGGCTGGAACGAGGCCTATCTGGCTTACGGAACGGTCATGGCGGCGATGATCGTCGCGACATTCTTCGCCGCCGAGCCGGTGCGGGGCGAAGAGGTCTTGGCCGAAAAACAAAAAGAAGCACCGCTATGGACGCCACGCGGTCTCTTCGACGCCATCATCGGCCCTTTTACCGCTTTCTTCCGCACTTTCGGGCCAAGCGCCATCGTCATCCTGCTGGCGATCAGCCTGTTCCAGCTTCCCAACTTTGTCAGCGGGCCGATGTACAACCCCATGTATGTGGACCTGGGCCTGAGCAAGGACATGGTCGGCGCCGTGCGGGGCAGCTTTGGCTTGGTCGGGGTCTTCCTGGGTGTCGCCGCCGGCGGATTTTTATCGCTTCGGCTGGGGCTGATGCCGGCGGTCATATTGGGGTGCGTGAGCCAGATGGCCGGCACCGCCCTTTATGCCGTGCTGCCTTACGCGCATGGTCCGGTTGCCTTCGCCCTGGTGATGGGGCTGGACAATTTCGCCATCGCCTTGGCTGGCGTCACCCTGGTCGCCTACATGTCCAGCCTGACCAGCCTTGGTTACACCGCGACGCAATATGCCCTGCTTTCTTCGACCTATGCGTGGGCCGGAAAGCTGCTGAAGGGCCTTTCCGGTCTGGCTGTGGAATCGATGACCCCGCATGTGGGACTGATGAATGCCTATGCCCTGTTTTTCGTGGGCTGCGGTCTGATCGGAGTTCCTGCCCTGCTGTTGTTCGCCTTCCTGGCGCGGCGGTCCGCCCGCCTCGCGGAACTGGGCGTTAACCCGGCATAAAGTCACAAAAAATCCGCCCGGCCCTTGGAAGTCTCCGGGCCCTTGGGGTAAAATTGGCCAAATTGTCGCAAAAGGGGTCTAAGCCTCTCTGGAGCCGGTTGCGTCGTTGAGTCGTGGGGGACTCATCGCGCACCAAATGGGAAACGATCGTGGTCAATATCTACGAAGCCGGACCGTTCGAAGGACGCCTGGAGCAATGGCCGGTTTTGGCCGTCTCGGGGGCCCTGGAAGTGCGCCTGGCTGAAACCGAGCACGAAGTCGAACAGGCGCAGCGCCTGCGCTACACCGTTTTCTACGAGGAAATGAGCGCCATCCCCAGCCCCCGCATGCGGGAGCTCAAGCGCGACTTCGACAAATATGACGATGTCTGCGACCACCTTCTGGTGGTGGACCGCGACGCCCATGACGAAGACGGCCAGCCCCTGGTGGTGGGCACCTATCGCCTGACGCGCAAGAAGGACGCCGACAAGGTCGGCGGCTTCTATACCTCCAGCGAATACGACCTGTCGGCCATGCTGGCCGGCCTGCCCGAAGGCACCAAGTATCTGGAGCTGGGCCGTTCCTGCATCCTCAAGAGCTACCGTGCCAGGCCGGGCACCATGCAGCTCCTCTGGAAGGGCCTGATGGCCTATGTCGCGCGTTTCGACATCGAGCTGATGTTCGGCTGCGCCTCGCTGCCCGGCACCGATGTGGAAGAGATGGCGCTGCCGCTCTCCTATCTGCATCATTTCCATCCCATGCCCGAACATCTGCGGGTTCGTGCCCTGCCCGACCTGTATGTCGAGATGAATCGGATTCCGAAGGATGCGATTGACGAGCGCGAGGGCATTCGCAGCCTTCCGGCGATGCTGAAAGGCTATGTACGGGCCGGCTGTTGCATCGGCCAGGGCGCGATGATCGACCGGCAGTTCGGCACCACCGATGTCTTCATCTACTTCCCGCTGTCGGGCATCGACGCCCGTTACAAGAGCCGCTTCGGCCTCGTTAAATAGCTATCCGCGATCGAGGGCGTGATGCGCAAATTCGCTATGGCATTTGCGTGCGCGTTGATCGCCTCGCCTGCTTGGGCTGAAAAGACCCTCGTCGAGTCGCCCGATGCACCCAAGGCCATCGGGCCCTATTCACAAGCCATCCAGAGCGGCAAGCTGGTTTTCGTCTCCGGCTCTCTGCCCTTCGATCCTGCCGGCCAGGTGGATTACAGCAAGCAGGATGTGAGCACCCAGACGCGCCGCGCCCTGGACAATATCGCGCTGGAACTGAAAGCTGCGCACCTCACGCTGAACGATGTGGTCTCGGCCACGGTCTATGTCACCGACATCGACGACTTCCCCGCGGTGAATGCGGTCTATGCCAGCTATTTCCACGCGCCATACCCGGCGCGCGCTTTCGTTCAGGTGGCCAAGCTGCTGCGCGGCGCCAGGATCGAAATCAGTGTGATCGCCGCCAAACCCTGATCTCCCTGCGCGCGTTAGCGCGCTTGGGTGGGGCGTGGGGCTAAGCCAGGTCGAACAGCAGCACTTCGCTGGGGATATTGGACTTCACCGCGATCCGGGCCTGATCGGTGATGGCGGCGGCATCGCCGGCCCTCAGCGTTTCCTCGCCCAGGCTGACTTCACCCTTGGCCACCTGCAGCCAGGCTTTGCGGCCCTGCGCCAGGGGGTGGATCGCCTCGACACCCGCATCCAACCTGGCCGCCCAGATTTCCGCGTCCTGGACCAGGCGCACTTCATTTTCGCGCGGATCGGGCGCGGCAATGCGCGCGAAGTGATTGCGCACCGCTTCGGGATCGATCCGCTTCTGCTCATAGCCGGGGGTAATGCCGCGCCGGGACGGCATGATCCAGATCTGGAGCAGATGGCAGGTCTCGGTCGGGCTGGCATTGAATTCGGCATGGACGATGCCGGTGCCGGCGCTCATGCGCTGGATTTCGCCGGGGCGGATGGTGCCACCGCCACCGCTGGAATCGCGATGGGCGATGGCGCCGTCGAGAATATAGGTGACGATCTCCATGTCGCGATGGGGATGGGGCGGAAAGCCGGCACCGCCCTTGACCCAGTCCTCGTTGATCACGCGCAGGGCACCGAAGCTTTCATTGGCCGGATCGTAATAGTCGCCAAAGGAAAAACTGTGCCGCGACTCCAGCCAGTCGATCTTGGTGCCACCACGGTCTTCGGAACGCCGGAGCGTAATCATCTGCGTGGTCTTTCAATGGCGTCCCAGATCAGGGCAGCGATGTCGGGTCCGCCGAACCGCCGAACCTCATGGATGCCGGTGGGGGAGGTAACGTTGATCTCGGTCATATAGTCGCCGATCACGTCGATTCCCGTGAAGATCAGCCCGCGTTGTTTCAATGCGGGACCGATGGCGGCGCAGATCGCCCGCTCGCGCGGCGTCAGCTCGGTGGCCTCGGGCCGCCCGCCCACATGCATGTTGGAGCGGGCCTCGCCCGACGCCGGCACGCGGTTGATGGCGCCGGCGAATTCGCCGTCCACCAGGATGATGCGCTTGTCGCCCTTGCGCACCTCGGGCAGATAGCGCTGCACGATCACCGGTTCGCGATAGAACAGGGTGAACATTTCCATCAGGGAGCCGAAATTCTCGTCATCCTGTTTCACCCGGAAGACACCGGCGCCGCCATTGCCATAGAGCGGCTTCAGAATGATGTCCTTGTGCGCGTCGCGGAAGGACCGGATCTCGCGCAGGTCGGAGGTGATCAGGGTCGGCGGAATGAATTCCCCGAATTCGGTAACGAACAATTTTTCCGGTGCGTTGCGCACATGCCTGGGATCGTTGACCACCAGGGTCTTGGGATGAATGCGCTCAAGAATGTGCGTGGCGGTGATATAGGCCATGTCGAAGGGCGGGTCCTGGCGCATCAGCACCACATCGGCCGCCGACAGGTCATGGACGGAAGCCTCGCCCAGCGCGAAATGATCGCCGCGCACCGCCTTGACCGAAAGTGGACGCACACGCGCCGTCACCTTGCCGTCACGGAAGGTCAGATCGCGCGGGCCGTAATAAAGCAGCTTGTGGCCACGCGCCTGGCCTTCCAGCGCCAGGGCAAAAGTGGAATCCCCGCCGATATCGATCTTTTCGATCGGGTCCATCTGGATTGCGACGGTCAGGGCCATGCTGGTCTCTTCTTAAAAGTCCGGGCGCCATACATCCCGGTGATGCACCGGAAAACCGCGCGGGGCGACGGCGACAATATCAAAACGGCTGCCGCGGCGGGCAAGCTGGGGGCGGCTGGCCAGATATAGGGAGGCGGCGCGGGCAATACGAGCCTGCTGGCTCTCGCCCACCGCCTCGGCCGCCGCGCGCGCCAGGTTGCGCGCCTTGACCTCGATGAAGCAGACCGGGCCGAACGGTGCTGCCGCCACCAGATCGATCTCGCCGGCATGAGTCTTCAGCCGCCGCGCCAGGATGCGATAGCCCTTGAGCCGCAGCCACAGGGCCGCCCTGCTTTCGCTGCTATGACCCCGGCGCTCCGCATCCTGCCGGCTATTCATCCTTCAACTCCAGCGCCCGGGCATAGAGCGTCTTGCGCGAACCATCAGTCAGCCCGGCGACCAGATCGGCCGCCGCCTTGACCGGCATGAAGGCCAGCGCTGCTTTCAGGGCGGCATCGATCTTAGCGCTATCCAGGATTGCTTCCTGCGGCGGGCCGACCAGGATGGTGACTTCGCCCTTGGGTGCGCCCGCCTTGGCATAGTGCGCCGCAAGCTCAGGCAGCGTGCCGCGCCGCACTTCCTCATGCAGTTTGGTCAGCTCGCGCGCCACAGCGGCGGGCCGGTCCCCCAGCACCGTCGCCATCGCCACGAGCGACTCCGCCAGCCGCTGTGCCGATTCGAAAAAGATCAAGGTGGCGCGCACCGTCTTGAACTCTTCCAGCGCGCTTTGCCGTTCGCCCGCCTTGGCCGACAGAAAGCCCGCGAACAGGAAGCGGTCGGACGGCAAGCCGCTGAGCGCCAGACCCGTCAGCACGGCCGAAGCGCCCGGCAAGGCGACGACGGAAAGGCCCAGAGCGATCGCCTCCCGCGCCAGCTTGAAACCGGGATCGGACACCAGCGGCGTGCCGGCGTCGGAAACCAGCGCCACGGCTTCGCCCTGCGCCAGCCGCGCCAGCAGCTTGGGCCGCATCTCGGGACCATTGTGGTCGTTGTAGGGAACCATCGGCCTGGCGATGCCATGGATCGCCAGCAGCTTGGCGGTAACCCTTGTGTCTTCGGCGGCGATGACGCTGCAACTCTTCAGCACGTCCAGCGCTCTTAAACTGATGTCGCGGGCGTTGCCGATCGGGGTCGCGACGATGTAAAGGCCTGCCGCCAAACCGCCCCGTTCTTCGGTTTTATGGTCACCGGCTTTGGGGGCCTGAGATTTACCGGGGCTGGCCAAGGGCTTAAGGTTGCGCGTCAAAGGATTGCCCATGCCGAATTTTGTCCGCCGCTTTTGTGCCATTGCCGCTCTTGTTGCGATAGCCGGGTGCACCCACCCCCCAGAGGCCCCCAAGCCGGTCCCAGCGCCCCCGCCGCCGCCGGCCCCCATCGCCGGCAACCCGCTGGACCATGACCAGCCCAGCTATATGCGCCTGCCCGGCATGGCGCCGGGCCAGGTGCCGGTGCGGGTGGGGGTGATCCTGCCCTTTACCAGCAGCGTGGCCGGCACCCGGAATCTGGCCCAATCCATGCTCAAGGCCGCCGAACTGGCCATGTTCGATTCCGGCAATCCCAACATCCTTCTGATGACCGCCGATGACGGCAATGGCGGCGCGGCCGCCGCCCAGGCGGCGCAGCAGCTTCTGTCCCAGGGGGCGGAGATCATCGTCGGCCCGCTGTTCGGGCCATCGGTGCAGGCGGTGGCGCCGATCGCCCGCGACCGGGGGGTACCGGTGCTGGCCTTTTCCACCGAAAAGAGCGTGGCGGGCAATGGCGCCTACCTGATCAGCTTCATGCCGCAGAATGAAGTGCGGCGGGTGATCTCTTATGCCGCCGCCAATGGCCATCATCAGTTCGCGGCCCTGGTGCCTCAGACGGCGTACGGCAATGTGGCCGAAGCCGCTTTGCAGGATTCGGTCGCGGCCGTGCATGGCAACGTGGTGGATGTGGAGCATTTCGCGCCCGACGCGGGATCGGTGGCCACGCCCTCCAGCGCCGTGGCCAAGAGCGGTGCCGACGCCATCCTGATCGCGCAGGGCGGCACCCTGCTGCGCGCCATTGCGCCGACCCTGTCGCTGGACGGCGTTACCAAGGACAAGGTGAAGCTGCTGGGCACCGGCCTGTGGGACGATGACCGCACGCTGGCGCGGGAATCGGCCCTGGAAGGAAGCTGGTATGCCGCGCCCGCGCCCAATGCCGACGCCGACTTCGTCAACAAATACCGCACGACCTATGGCGCCGCGCCGGCGCCGCTGGCGTCACTGGCCTATGACGCGATCTCGCTGGTGGCGCTGTTGTCGCAAGGCCCTGCCTATCATCGCTTCACGACGGCGGCCCTGAACGATCCCAACGGCTTTTCGGGCGTGAACGGGATTTTCCGCTTCCAGCCCGACGGCACGTCCGAGCGCGGCCTGGCGGTGCTGGAATTGACCTCATCCGGGCCTGTGGTGGTCAGCCCCGCGCCGACGACATTCCAGAAGCCGGGCGCCTGATCGCCAGGAGCGACCGGCAACCCGTAGCGGCGCAACGCGCCGCGGAGGGCTTGCCGGCGCGACCATCAAAATTAGTTCAGCAGTTCTTCGATGACGCGGTTGAGCAGCAACCGGCCCGCCGGCGTGGCACACAGGATATCGCCGTTTTGTGTGAGAAAGCCCTGTGCGGTCAGGGCCGTGATCTTTGCCGCGTCCGGCCTTGCGCCCCAGCGCGTTTCATAAGCGCCCAGATCCAGTCCTTCGGCCAGACGCAGATTCATCAGCAGATGCTCGCGCGCCGCTTCTTCTTTGGAGACCGGTGTCAGTTCGGCAAAGCCATGGCCCTGTTTGCCGACCGTATCGCGCCAGCGTTCCGGCAGCTTGATGGCAACTGTGGCGGTGCGCGCGCCGTTCAGCGACAGGCGGCCATGGGCGCCGGGACCGACGCCAGCATAATCGCCATAGCGCCAGTAGATCAGATTGTGCCGGCTTTCCTGACCGGGCCGGGCGTGATTGGAAATTTCGTAAGCGGGCAGCCCGGCGGCGCCCGTCAATTCCTGCGTGGTCTCGTAAAGACCGGCGGCCAGGTCATCGTCCGGAATCCGAAGCTGACCGCTTTTGTGCAGCAGGGCATAAGGCGTTTCGGGCTCTATAGTGAGCTGATAGAGCGACAAGTGATCGGTGCCGAAGGATAGGGCTTCCTTCAACTCGCCGCGCCACTGCGCCTCGCTCTGATCGGGACGGGCGTAAATCAAGTCCAATGAAACCCGATCGAAATTGGCCGTCGCCAGCTTCAACGCAGCCTTGGCTTCCGCCACGTCATGCAGCCGGCCCAGCCTTTTCAGGTCGGGGTCGTTCAGCGCCTGCACCCCCAGCGAGACGCGATTGACCCCCGCGGCGCGGTAGTCGGCAAAGCGCGCGGCATCAGCGGAAGCGGGGTTTGCTTCCAAGGTGATTTCCACATCATTGCCCATCGGCCATAACGCGGCGATCTTTGCGAGGACGCAACCAACGGAACGGCCTTCCATCAATGAGGGCGTACCGCCGCCGAAGAAAATGGTTTCAACGACGGGCTTTTCGGCCTGGTGCTGCGCCGTCCAGTCCAGCTCGGCCAGAATACCGTCCACCCAGCCGCTTTCGTCGATCGCGGTGCGGACATGGGAGTTGAAATCGCAATAGGGGCACTTGGCAGCGCAGAACGGCCAGTGGACGTAGACGCCG
>CAYQZM010000062.1:0-34179 GCA_964421935.1 uncultured Rhizobium sp.
CATGGCGCGCACCATGGTGCTGGCTTCGACCTCCGCGTCCTGGGCGGGTTCGGCCTCGATCACCACCTGGTCGCCGGCGAAATGCACCGCCACGTCGAAGGGCGGCCCGCCCTCGATCAGCGCCAGGCTGAACAACCGCTCCACCGAGTCCGGCCCGCGCAGCAAGGTGATGCGGTTGCGGATGGCATGCAGCGCCTTCTCGCTGAAGATCGTGGCCAGCGGCGTGCCGATGACCTGTTCGGCTTCCATACCCAGGAAGGCGCCGACATTGGCGCTGGCCCGGCGCGCGATCCAATCCATGCCCGCGGTAACCAGGAAGCCGAAAGGCTGGATGTTGCCCAGCACATGGATCGGTTCGCGGTCGCAATTGGTGAGGTCGGCCTTGAAGCCGGTCGCGCTCATCCGCGCGTCTTCTTACAGGGAGGCAATATCATCAGGCCTTCATATCAGCGGCGAAACAGGCTGCAAAATGCGTTTGGATTTCCGCGCGTTATCGTACAAAGTACACCCAGCAGGATGCGAAAAATAACGCATAATCAGCATATTGATGAAAAGACGCCTTTGGCGGGCGCGGGAGGAACCAGCATCATGACACGCAACGTATTCACAGCCGCTTTGATCCTGTCGGCCGCGGCCTTTGCCGGAACGGCGGCGCTGGCCCAGGGCAACGGCCTGGCCTCCCGCATCACCCATTACGACGTCGCCAAGACCAACCTGATCAAGGCGGTGCATGACGGTGCGGGCAGCATGAATTTCGGCCCCCTGATGACCGACAAGACCCTCTCCACCAATCTGCTCTTCCTGCATCGCGGCGTGCTGCATGCCCATTCCGGCATTGGCCAGCATTTCCACAATCACTGCGAAGAGATGTTCGTGATCTTCGACGGCGAAGCGGAATTCACCATCAATGGCCGCACCTCGCTGCTGAAAGGCACGGTGGGCGCGCCCGACCGCATGGGCTCGGCCCACGCCATCTACAATCCCACCGACCATGATGTGGAGTGGATGAACATCAATGTCGGCACCTCCAAGGTCTATGACGCCTTCAACCTGGGCGATGACCGGGTGGGTGTTCCCAAGGACAAGATCCCGCAATTCGTCACCATGAAGCTGGACCGCGCGCTGCTGAAGCCGGGTGCCATTCCGGGCGTGATGCGCCGCCGCGCGCTGGGGCCCAGCGTCTTCTACACGCCCTGGGCCTATGTCGATCATGTGCTGATCCAGCCGGGCGCCAGCCTGCCGCAGACAAAATTCGCCGGCCTCAGCGAGGCCTATTACGTGATGGCGGGCGACGGCAGCGTCACGGTCAACGGCGAGACGGTGAACATCAAGAAGGGTGACGCCATCCCGGTGGATGTGAACCAGGCCAAGAGCTTCAAGGCCGGTGCCGCGCCACTGGAACTGATGGTGATCGGCGTGGCCAAGGACCAGAAGACCAAGGACGCCTTCGCCGCCGATCCCGCGAATGAGAATCCGGAGCGGCTGTTCGCGCAGATCAACAGGAAGAAGTGAGTTCACCTACGCTTGATCGAAAAAGACAATTCCGGCTGGAATGATCTGGCACCGGGCCTGGTTTGACCACCTGGGTCCCCTTTCCTCATGCTCGCTGGCGCTCGCATTCGCTGGGGATGACATTGGGGCTTTTGACAGCTGTCTGAGCGGGGACCTCCATGACACGAACACTTCTTTTGTTCACCGCCCTCGCATTCCTGACCCTTCCCGCCATTGCCGCCGACATGACCGGCACCTGGCAAGCCGACGGCAAACCCCAGCGGGTTCTGAAAATCCACAAGACAGCGCATGGCTATGCCGGCGACTTCTACAATCTGGGCGATGAGGCGCCGGGGGCGTCGCGCAACAACATGGTTTCCAATATCGCTCTGACCGGCAGCGCGGTGAGCTTCTCGCTGGACAAGGCGCAAGGCACATTCGACGGCACTTTGTCCGACGATGGCAAGACGCTCGCCGGAAACTGGAAGACGCCTTATGGCGGAACCCAGCCGCTGACCTTCACTCGCACGGCCAAAGGCACGGCATGGGTCATCGATCCCTCGCCGCACAAGGTGCAGTTCGTCACGGTGCAGCCGGGCGTGAAGCTGGAAGTGCTGGATTGGGGCGGCAGCGGCTCGCCATTGGTCTTCCTGTCCGGCCTGGGCAATAGCGCCCATACCTATGACAGCTTCGCGCCTCAATTCACCGGCAAGCATCACGTTTATGCCATCACCCGGCGCGGCTTCAGTCTTTCCTCGTCCCCGCCGGACACCGACGCCAATTACGATGCCGACCGGCTGGGCGATGATGTGCTGGCGGTGATGGCGGCCCTGCATATCGACAAGCCGGTGCTGGCGGGCCATTCCATCGCCGGCGAGGAATTGAGCTCGGTCGGCACGCGCCATCCCGAGATGGTTGCGGGGCTGATCTATCTTGACGCCATCTATCAATATTCCTTCTACGATCCGTCGGTGGCCGACCTGAGCGTGGAAAGCGCCGCGATGAAGCGCGACCTCGGGCACATGTTCGACCTGCAGACCGATCCTGCCGCCATGCGCGCCCTGATCGCGAAGGTACAGGCCGAGTTGCCCAATCTGCAGAAAGCCCTCAGCGACTCCGCGGAGGCCTGGGCTTCCTCTCCGCCGCCGACCTTTGACCAGCCGCAGAAGCCGGAAGACCTGGCGGGCAACCGCATCTTCGACAACACCCGCAAATACGGGCCTGTCAGGGTGCCGGTGCTGGCCGTCCTGGCGGAGCCGCGCCAATGCGGCCGCAACTGCGACAAGCCTTTCATGCAGAAGATCATGGCGGCGGACGCGGCGCGCTCCGCCAATTTCGAAAAGCAGAGCCCCAACGCCAAGGTCATTCGCATCGCCAATGCCAGCCACTATATCTACCGCTCCAACCAGGCGGACGTTGTGCGCGAGATGAACGCCTTCATGGATGGCTTGAAATGACCGTGCCGCAACGCTCTTGCGACGGATACATGACGCGCCTGCCCACATCCGTTAACGCCACCCTTAACGAGCGTGAATTATTTCCAACCTCAACCGTAACCGAACCTTCACAGGCCTGGTCTAGCATTCGTCCGTGGAAGGACGGATTGGCCCATGTATCAAGCCCTGGTCCGCATGACCAATGACGACATGACGGCGGCAAGAACGCCGCCGGCCGGTTCGGCCGAGGCATCGCCCGAAACGCCGCGCTTCGACTGGGCCGCGCTGCTCGACGGCCTGCTGCGCCGGACGCGCGAGGTCGGCGATGGCGCCCGCCCCCGCGGCAACGGCGCGGCCCGCTAGCTTTCCCGCCCGGCGGCCGGTTTTCCGCGTCAGTCTTCCCACAATTTCAGGACAACCGGATCGGGGTGACGGCGATAGCCGCCGCGCTCGTAAAAGGGATAGGCACGCGCGCTGGGCCAGACGACCAGAAGCTCGAGCCCTTCACCGGCGGCCCAGTCTTTCACCGCGGCGAGCAGACCCGTGCCAACACCCCTGTTGCGATGGCGCGGCGACACATAACTGTTGGTCAGATATCCGAACCGGCCATCCATGTCTTCCGGCGATGGCAGCTTGTGGATGATCCGCACGGAGATGACGCCGATCAGTTTGTCCTCCAATTCGGCCACCCAATGCACCAGGTCCCTGTCCGGCCTGGCCGCCATCCAGGCGGCGAAGTCCTGAACGAACCGCGCTTTCGCGTCCGCATCGCAGACGGGGTCATCGTCGGTGCGAAGGCCCCATCGGAGATCGGCGAGCTGCTGCGCATCTGGGGCTTGCGCCAGGCGATAACGGATCGCGTTCATGAAAAATATTTATCACAGGACTGCCCGTTGTCTTAAGACGAAAGACACGGCGCCCGCGCATTGTCCCGCGATCTATTTTCAGACCGCATTTTCAAACGATGGATTTGCACGATGCAGACGCGGCGAAGGCATTTCGCTTATCTGGCGGCCATGGCGGCCTATCCGCTTGGTTCGGGCGCCCTGTCCGCCCAGCCGGCCGGGGACGACCAGGTCTTCACTTATCGCGGCTTTTCCGCGGATGTGTCGGCCATCGCCGGCGCCTCCGAGCGCGCCGCCATCCTGGCCTCGCTGCAGCATCAGCTGGACATCGCCGCCGATAGCGGCGCCAAGCCTGCCATCATCGCCTTCTTCCAAAGCCAGAAGATCACGCTCAAGCCCGGCGCGGGCGATGCCGGAAAGTTCAATTCCAATCAACCCGGCGTGACCGTGAACGCGGCGGTGCAGCCACCGCAAAAGCCGATCGTGCTGCACGAATTGCTGCACGCCTTCCACTTTCGCGTCCTGCCGGGCGGTTTCGACAATCCCGATATCGTGCGTTTCTACGAGGCGGCGGTGATGGGCCGGCTCTACAAAAGCGGCACCTATGTCACAAAAGACGTGCAGGAATATTTCGCCGTCACCGCCAGCCTTTATCTTTGGGGCCATGTCGACCGGCCGCCTTTCACCCGCGACAATCTCAAGGCCAGGCAGCCCGACTATTATGCCTGGCTGGGCCAGTTGTTCGGCGTGGAAAAATAGAGCCCACCGCATCAAGGCTCGAACTGGCCGGTCTGCCTGTCGCCAGCTGTGCCGTGATGGTCCAGCGAGCATGTTCCGGCCGGTGGTTTCTTCGGCTATGTCAGCAAAAGGCGCCGCCCGCCAGACGCCATGGTTGATGGGGTCGCCCGCACCCACTTCCTTTTGCGCCGCAGCATGATCTTCGGGGATGCGCCGGAACCGGCAACCTTCTAGTCTCCCGGGCGTCGAAGGGGAATTGATTCATGAACCGTACGCTTGCCGTTGCCTTGTTTGCCTCCACCGCGCTTGCCACTGCCGCTTTGGCGCAGTCCTCATCCACGGCGCCGGCCACTCCGGCGCCGCCCGTCTTTCAACAGGCGCCCTACCTGCCGGACTACTCGCACCTGGTGGAGGGACAGCCGGTCGAGACCCGCAAGAACGAGAATGTCCACGACAAGCCGGCCTATCCCGAACAGACCCGGGCGCCCTATCACAAGACCCACCCCTACAAGCTGACCGAGATCACCAGCAAGCTTTACGCGCCCTGGGGATTGGCCTTCCTGCCCGACGGCAAGTTCCTGGTGACCGAGAAGCTGCCTGGCCATTTCCGCATCGTGTCGGCCGACGGCACCATCTCCGCGCCCTTGTCGGGCCTGGAGGCGCTGGGCGTCACCTGGCCCGAGACCGGCCTGTTCGACCTGGTGCTCGATCCCGACTTCCGCACCAATCACCGTTTCTATTTCACCTATTTCGCCTTCGACCACGGCATGATCGGCGGCATCAATGTGGCGCGCGCCACCCTGGATGAAGCGGGCAATGCGCTGCGCGATGTCACGACGATCTGGCGCTCCATTCCCTCCACGCCCAACGATGCCCATACCGGCTTCGGCTCGCGCAGCGGCGGGCGCATCGCACTGGGCCCCAAGGACGGCTATCTCTACGTCATCCTGGGCGACCGCGATGCCGGCACCTCGACGCCTTGGCGGGTGGCGCAGACGCTCGACACCGATCTGGGCAAGGTCGTGCGCCTGACCCGCGACGGCAAGCCGGCGCCCGGCAATCCCTTCATCGGCGTGCCTGGCGCCCTGCCCGAGATCTGGGCCATCGGCGGGCGCAGCCAGGAAGGCTTCACCTTCGATCCGCAGGGCCGGCTGTGGGAGACCGAGCACGGTCCGCGCGGCGGCGATGAACTGAACCTGATCAAGAAGGGCGCCAATTACGGCTGGCCCATCATCAGCCACGGCGTCGATTATCCGGGCCCCGTGATGGGCGACGGCGAAGTGGCCAAGGCCGGCATGGAGCAGCCGGTCTATTACTGGGCGCCCAGCCTGGGGCCGTCGGGCCTTGCCTATTATGACGCCAATCTCTTTCCCGAATGGAAGGGCAGCATCCTGGCCGGCACCCTGCGCGGCCAGTCGCTGGAGCGGCTGACCATCAGGAACGACAAGGTGGTCAACGAAGAGCCGTTGCTGACCGAGGTGAAGATGCGCATCCGCGATGTGCGGGTCGGACCCGACGGCGCGGTCTATGTGCTGACGGACAGCGGCGGCGGCTCCATCACCGACAACACTCCGCAAGCCTCCAAGCTGCTGAAGCTGACGCCGCAGTAGCTTATTCCTCATGGGGTCCGAAGGACGGGTGCGCAGCCTCCTGACGATCCCTCTGGATCAGTCTGTCAAGCTCTCCAATGCGAGTATTTTAATGCCGGCCAGAGAAATGAATTTCGAGCAGGTGCTTGCTTCGATTGGCACGGCCCGTTTCCTTTCCGAGTACTGGACAAAAAAGCCGCTTTACCTGAAAGGAGAAAAGGGGCGCTTTGAACGTGTTTTTTCCTGGGCCGATCTTAACCGGATACTGACTTGGCATCCGCCGCCACAGCCGCAGCTGCGTCTTTTTCAAGAGGGCAGCATGGTGGACCTGCGGCGATATATCGACGGGCCGGTTGGCAATCTCAGATTAAACCCGGGAGGGCTCATGGCCTTGTTGGCCCAGGGCGCCACCATGATCATGGATGGGGTGCAAGAAGTCGCTCCTTCCATACTTGATCTGACGTCTTCTTTCGAGGACGCGCTATCCTGTACATGCGCGGCCAACCTCTATGCAGGCTGGCGCACGCAAAAGGGTTTCAATGTCCACTGGGACGCGCACGAGGTATTCGCGGTACAGCTGAGTGGCCGCAAGCGGTGGCAGGTGTTCGCCCCGACGCGCATTGACCCCCTGGCGGACGATAGTGACGCTGCGCAACCGCCGACGGCACCGCCCATTTGGGAAGGACTTCTGAGCGATGGCGACGTCCTTTATCTGCCGAGAGGCTATTGGCACGTTGCCTACCCATTGGACGAACCATCGCTTCACATGACCTGGAGCGCCCATACGTTCACCGGCATCGACTTTTTGCAATGGTGGATTCGAACCTTGCGGCGCCATCCGGAGGCAAGAAAGAGCCTGGCCGGACTGAAAGATCCCGAAGCCAGAAAAGCCTATGCCGCGAAGCTGGCGGATTTCCTGGCGGCGTCAACGCAAGGCGATCCGCTGGAACAGTTTCTGCGGTCTCAACACGGGGTACGCAGACCCCGCCCCCGCATTCGGCTGCCGCAGGGGCCGATCGAACAGCATGCGTCGCTGACAGCGGAGTCCACGATACGTCTCGCAAATCAAAGCGAGCTTTTTATTGAGCGCGAAGCGGGGGAGCCGCTGGCAAAATTTTTCGCGGCCGGTTCCTATTGGTATATTCGGCCGGAGTTTATTGCCGCATTCCAGCGCCTCTCGGGTGCTCAAAGCGTTGGCTTCCGGGAATTGGCCGCAACCATCGCCGATAAGAGGTGGGTCCCGATGCTTCAAAGCGCAATAGATGCGCTGGCGGGCGCCGGTCTCCTCTTCAAAGAGAATGATTGAGTTCAACCGGACCGGCTCTGAGGGGCAGCGATATTTCGTTCCAAACCCTCGCCTGGCGCCCGCTTTGCGCCGGAAGCGCTCACATCCGGCCGCGCCTGGTGGCAGTTACTTGCCCGGCAGCATCTCCTTCAGGGCCCGGCGCTGGACCTTGCCGACGGGGTTCTTCGGCAAGCTGTCGCGGAAATGAATCTCCTCCGGCGCCTTGTAGTCGGCGATATGCAGCCTGGCGAAGGCGCAAAGATCCGCCGCGCTGGCCGCATGGCCTTCGCGAAGAACCACGAAAGCCGCAACCCGCTCGATGGTGACCGGATCGGGAACGCCGATGACACCGGCTTCCAGCACCGCGGGATGCTTGTAGAGCGCCTCTTCCACCTCCTGCGGCGAGATGTTGGACCCGGCGCGGATGATGACTTCCTTTTTGCGCCCCTTGAACCAGATGAAGCCATCGGCATCACGCGCGCCCAGGTCGCCGGTATGCAGCCAGCCGCTGCCCATGGCGGCGCGGGTCGCCTCCGGCTCGTCCCAGTAGCCGGCGCAGCGGCTGGGGCCGCACACGATGATTTCGCCGGTCTCGCCCGCCGGCACGTCCCGGCCGTCCAGGTCCACCACACGCAGCTCCACATCGTCCAACGGCACGCCGACCGACCCTTCGCGGTATGCGTCCGGCCGGTTGGCGGTCATCGGGCAGAGCTCCGTCATGGCGTAAATTTCGTGCAGCCCCAGGCCGAAAACC
The DNA here is from genome assembly GCA_964421935.1 of uncultured Rhizobium sp. GTDB lineage: Bacteria > Pseudomonadota > Alphaproteobacteria > Micropepsales > Micropepsaceae > Rhizomicrobium. The sequence continues at coordinate 8,139 of CAYQZM010000062.1, forward strand.
TCCCTGAAGCGGTGCTGCAGCGCCGTGGACACGACATCGCCGCCGCCGATCGCCGAGCGAAGGGTTGAAACCTGGCGGGGGCGGGCGGCCTGTTCCTCCACCATCATCAGCAGCATGGTCGGCAGCCCGCCCGTGGTGGTGACGCCGAACCGGGCGATCGCGTCCAGCGCAGCGCCGGGCTCGAATCTGGGCAACAGGACCATGGGCGTTCCCTCGCGCAGGGAGCATGAGACAAACCAGATCCCCGAGACATGCATCATCGGCAGGAAAAGGAGACGAACATGGTCGGGCATGTCGGGGGTGAGCCGGGAGCCGTTCAATCCTGTCTCTGAAAGAGAGCCGTGGGTGTGGGCGACGCCCTTGGGCCTGGCCGTCGTCCCGGAGGTGTAGACGATCATGGCGAGGGTGTCGGGCCCGATGTCGGGCAGCTCGCCAGTCCCTGCCGGCGCCTCAGGCATCGCGCTGAAGATGGGGAATGCGGCGCCGGCCTGTTCGAGCAGCGCCGTGAAGCACGGCTCGCAGAAGGCCATCCGGGCCCCGGCATGACCCAGGATGTAGCGAACCTCCTCCGGCTTCAGCCTGGTGTTGATCGGCACCACGATCAGCCCGGCCTTGAACAGGCCCAGATAGACCTGGACCAGTTCGATGGAATTGAGCGAGCAGACCGCGACCCGGTCACCGGGCTTCAGGCCCTGGTTCAGAAACCAGTGCGCCAGGCCGGTAGAGGTCTGATCCAGCGCGCGCCAGCCGATCGTCGCGTCGCCACACGCAAAGGCCGTCTGGCCGGGCTTCTGCCCCGCATGCCGGCGCAGGAAATCGCACAGGACGGTATTTGCGGAAGCGGCGATCGGTTTGCGCAGCAGGTTCGTGACGGTCATGCCCCCTCGTCCCTTTAACTGTCCCTTTCTCCGGCAAGGCCAGCATAGGCACGAACCCTGTCTTGTGAAAAATGCAAAGATGCGATTGGATGTTGCATAATTTGCAACAGGGGAGCCGTCCCCCTTTCGTGCGAAGCACGCAAAAGGGGGAGGTGGCCGTAGCCTCGCGAGCGCATAGCGCGAGCAAAGATGCGAAGGCCGGAGGGGGCGGAAATAAAGTGAACATCCAGGCGATCCGGCTGTTTCTGCACGTCACCCAGCGCGGCAGCCTTGCGGCGGGGGCCGAGGCCTTGAACATGAGCCCATCCGCCGCCAGCCGTCTGCTTTCAGGTCTGGAACGCACCACCGGGCTGAAGCTGTTTTCCCGGGACGGCCACGCCTTGCGCCCGACCGTTGAAGGCACGCAGTACTTCAATGAATGCCACCGCGTGCTGCTGGCCGTGGACGAACTGCCCCATGCCGCCCGGCGCCTGGCAAGCGGCGCCCAAGCGCGGCTGAAGGTGGGGTCGGGCGCCAGGCTCGCCACCAGCCTGTTGATTCCCGCCATCGGCCGCTTCGCGAAGAAAAATCCGGATGTGGAGGTGGATTTCCATCTGACCCAGGTGCATGAGTTCAGCCGCCTGGCGTCCGAGCATTTTGATCTTGCGGTTGGCGCCTTGCTGCCGATGACGATCACTACCGTCGTGCCCTCCCCGCTGTTCGACATGCCGACCGTCGCGGTGATGCGCCCCGATCACGTCCTGGCCCGACGGAGCTTTGTGCGCGCCACCGATCTGGCGGCGCACAAGCTGATCGGCACCTCGATCGGGCCGACGCGGGAGGCCCTGGAGAGTCTGTTTCATTCGGAAGGTGTCGAATATCATCCGCAATACACGGCCAACAGCTTCGAGCATGGCTGCCATCTGCTGCTCGCCATCGGCGCCGTCATGATCACCGATCCGCTGGTGCCGCTGGCCATCGATCCCAGGCTGTTCGCCCTGGTGCCGCTCAAGCCTTTGCGCATGGTGCAGACCAGCATCTACACCCCGGTTCTGAAGCTGGAATCGCGCCTGGTGGCGGAGTTCAAGGCTTGCCTGCGCGAAGAGGCAAAATCGCTCGAGAAACGGGTGGCAGCGTTGCTGGGCAATGCCGGCACGCCGCGCAAGGCCGCGCGGCGTGTCAGCAAATCCGGAAAATCCGCAAGGTAAGACCGTTCTCGCGGCTATTGCCCCGCATCAGCCGCGTTTCTTGATCCTGGCATAGTCGGCCCACAGCCGCGCGATGCGCGGCGTCACCGGCCCGCCGCCTGTGACCTGGCCGAACGCCGCGACGGCATCGTCATACTTGCCCTGCGCCGTCAATGCCTGGCCCAGCACCATCGGCGCTTCGGAAGCATCGGGATTGCCGCCTTTCTGGATCGCCAGCCTGGCCGCGGCTTCGGCCTCCGGGTACATGCCATAGCCATACAGCGCCTCGGCCAGCTTGGCGTTATAGGCGCCGTCCTGTGCCTGTTCCTGGGCGATCTGGTCGGGCATGGTCTTCTTGTCGCTGTCGGCACGCGGGGCCGGATCGGGATCCACCTGGCCGCCATGGGTTTTGGCGTTCAGCGCATCACCGAAGAAGCCCTTCTGGCTGGCGATCTGACCAACCGTGCTGGCATCCACCGGCGAGACCTTGGCTCCCACCACGAACAGCAGGCGCCCGAGCCAGATCGAGTCCTGATCGCGCAGGCCCTTTGTGCCGAAGGTGATATCGATGATCTCGATCCAGTCTGCGGGATCGTTGTAGCCGGCCACCAGATCCTCCAGGGTGTCGGCCATGCCCGCCTCGTCCTTGAGCTGGGATTGAGCAGACAGCAGCAGTTGTAACGTCTTGCGGTCCGGCACACGGTCGGCCTTCTTGTCGGCGTCGATGCGCTGCTTGGCGGCCGCCGCAGTGGCTTCGGGCGACATTTGCGCGGCGGGCGGTGGCGCCGGGCGATGCAGGCGCGAGAAATCGCCGGACGACTGGCCCACCTGTGCGATGGCCAGGGATGAGAAGGTCAATGTGCAGATTGCCGCCGCTGCGCTGAGCTTGTTCGTCATGGAGCGTCATCCCGTGCGAGGTGGATCGGAAGTCAGAGCTAGGGCGTAGTTGCAGGTTGAATTAACGAGGGGGCAGAGTCGACCGCGTTCAATTGGTGGCCACCGGCACCGTCGATGATGCATCCGGCAGGGGGAGCGTCTTCGGGCCTCGCATAGATCAATATGGGAGCGGCGGGCGCGGAAATTTCTCTTTTTACCCAGTAAGGATCGGTGGCCTTGACCAAATACTCGTCCGCCTTTCCCTTCAGGTCGGGCACGACCCCGTAGGCCATGGTGGCTCTATACCTGTATCGAACCTGGTAGATGTCGGTGCCCGCGGCGGTGCGGCCGAGATAGTCCATTCTTTCAAGCGGCCCAGCGCCGTAGTCGCCACAAACGCTTTTCCAGCACCCCCTATATTCAACAAGACCCAACCAGCATTTCATGGCCAGTTCTGTTCTGTTGCGGGGCCCACTTCCCGGTCCCGGCGCGGTTGCGGATGCGAGCGTGACGAGGTCACACGTCCCGGCGCCGTTAGGGACATTGCACGTCGTTATTTTATACGGCTCATTCGGGTCGAGGCTTGGCGGTGCGGCAGGCGAAGCGTTCGCGGCGTGCCGGTCGGACGGATCAGACCGCTCCGATGGCCTGCGGTACATGGCCACCTTATGCGCGTTTTGCGAAGCGACCGCCATTATATAAGAGGGGATATTTACGTTCCAATATTCCTCCACCTTCCCATCTGGATTTGGTTTCTGGAGAACATAAGTCGTAATGCTGTGGCTGTATTGCACCCTATAAACGTCATCGCCGCGCGCGTTCCTTCCCAGATAGTCCACCGCTTCCAGCACCCCCTTTGGGCATCGAGGGTCGAAGGCGGGTTGCTTCGGCCATGCATTCGGATGCCGATCATCTGCGCAATTTGAAACGCCCCTTGGAAAAGACATCATTGCCCGCATGGCGAATAAATCGTGCTGGCACAGCCAGTGGGAAAGACCGAGCAGGCACGCCAGGGCCGGTTCTGTCCCGGTGACCGCCGGCGACAGGCCCGCCATCGGGGCTGCCATCACCGACGGCGGCGGGCTCAACGCTGCCTGCGCAGGTCCGGCGGACGGGTCGTGCGTTATTGGCGCGCCCGCAGGCTGATCATTAAGCCCCGCGCCGGGTGGTGATAGTTGGACTGGTGTGGCCGGCGGAGCATTCGAGGCAACCACTTTCGGCGTCGCGAGACTTTGATTGGGCAACACCCGCGACAAGTCAGCTGGCGGCACGGCCAGCGTATCAGCCTTGCCATCAGCAGCGGCACCCATCTGGCCGGGCGACACGCGTGGGGGCGCGGCATCCCTCGCGCTCAAAACCACCTTGCGCGCAAGGTCCGCTACCGCAGCCTGGCTGGAAACCAGCGCGACCTTCACGCTCTCCTTGGCCTGCGCCATCTGCACCGGATAGGCGATGCCAAACAGAAGATTGGCCGCCGCCAGCGCCGCGCACAGGAACAACATCCCGCCCGTCAGCCCCGCCACCCGCTGGCCCGCGTCAAGTCTGCGCCCCAGAACATGCAGGATGCGCTCGCTCAGCGGCCCGCGATTGGCGGCCATCGCCAGCAGCGAGACATTCTTCCATTCCGCCATCTGCGCCAGGGCGCGGGCATATTCCAGCCGGCTGCCGGTCAGCGCCACCGCGATCTCGTCGCAGCAGAGTTCGCGCTCGGCCCGGATGCGCCGGTTCAGCCACCACATGGCCGGGTGATAGAACAGCAAGGTCTCGACCAGGACCTGGAACAGGTTCACCAGCCAGTCGTGGCGGCGGATGTGCGCCAGCTCATGAGCGATCACCGCACGGAACTGTTCTTCCGACAGCCCGGTGAGCGCAAAGACCGGCAGCAGCATGGCCGGCCGCAGCCAGCCGATCACCGCCGGCGCCTCGACCCAGGCGCATTCCAGATACTGGATGGCGCGATCGAGGCCGAGCTGGCGTTGCAACTCCTGGCAAATGGCCAGCATGCGCGCGCTCGGCGGGCCGGATTGCGTACGCCGCCGATGCTCCAGCAGCAGGAAGCCGCCTGCAAAGCGCAGGCTGAAGACCGCCACGCCGCACAGCCAGGCGCGCACCAGCCAGGGCAGCAGGTTCGGCATGCGGCTTGGCGCCTCTGCGACGGCAGCAATGACGCGATCGGCACCGGCGACAACTGGATAAGCGGGTAGTTGCGGGATCGTGACGGCAACGCGATTGGCCGGAACAGCAGGCTTGGAAAGTATCGGCAAAACCGAAACCGGTGGCCTCATCAGAACAAGGACCGTCGCCGCCGGCGCCGCCAGCATCACGGCCAGTGCCGCCACGCCGATCAGATAGCGCATCGACGGGCGGCGGCAGAACGCCATTGCCAGCATCGCCAGCGCCACCACGCCCAAGCCTTGCCACAGCGAATGGATCAGCGCCCAGCCCAGGGCGTGCATGACGTCGGCAGACAGCCAGCTAGTCAGCCTTGTCATCGTCGTCTCCTTCATACGCATCCAGGATGCGGCGGAGTTCTTCGATCTCTTCGGATGAGGTGCGACGCCCGGCCAGGGCGTGCATCATCAGCTGGCTGGCCGAGCCTTCGAACACGCGCTGCAGCATGTCCATGGCAAGCTGGCGCTTGGTCTGTTCGGCGGGGCGGAAGGCTTCATAGACATGGGCGCGCTGGCTTTCGTCGCGCCGCACCAGGCCCTTGGCGGTCATGATCTGCAACAGCTTCAGGACGCCGGTGTACCCCATGTCCTTCTTCTGGTTCAGGTGCTCCAGCACGTCGCGCACGGTGGAAGGCCCCCTGCTCCACAAGACGTGAAGGATTTCCAGTTCCGATGCCGTGGGCTTTTGCGGCTTGCGGGTCATGGCCGCAAGGCTATTACGAAGATATTCGTAGAGTCAACGAAGATTTTCGTAGATAGGGCAGCCGCTACCCGAATATGACCATGGCGCCGATGGTGTTTGCCGCCGCGCTACGCAGCAAAGTGAGCTTTCCCTGCCGCGTCACGGTCTGGCCGTCGGCGGCGACAACGGGAAAGTCGCTCGCCAGCCCCTCGATCGCCGCCGACCCGGCAGCCATGGCCCGCCGAAAGCCCGTCCAGTGCGCGGCGCGGAATTCTTCCGGCACGATCAGGTCGAGCGAGCGGCCAACCGCCGTTTCCGCCCGATGGCCGAAGGCATTCTCCGCCCCCCTGCTCCAGTAGCGGATGATGCCCATGGTATCCACGATCACGACAGCGGTCTGGTCCAACACACGCTCCCCAAAGACGATCGAACTTCCACTTCGCCGAAAAGCATCGGCGGTTACGTAACTTTCGGCCTTCCCCAGCGAATGATGGGCATGAGAAACATGCTTCTTCGTTTGCTGGTCGCCGACCCGCTTGTCCCCGGTGCCTGGTGGGCCCTGCCGCTGCGCCTGATCGTGGGCTTCGGCTTCATGCAGCATGGCTATGCCAAGCTGGCACGCGGGCCGGAATCCTTCACCGCCATCCTGCATGCGCTGGGCATGCCACTGGCGCACACACTGGCCTGGGCCACGATCCTGGTCGAACTGCTGGGCGGCCTGGCGGTGCTGCTGGGCCTTTTCATTCCCCTTGCCAGCATTCCCATGGCGGTGGTGCTGCTGGTCGCCATCGTCACGGTGCACTGGCCCAATGGCTTCAGCTCCATCAAGCTGCAGTCGGTGACGGCCACAGGCGCGCATTTCGGCCAGCCCGGCTATGAGACGGATCTGCTTTATCTGGCGGCGCTGGCGGCTTTGGTCCTGGGCGGCTCCGGCCCCTGGGCCTTGAAACGGAAATTGAAGCTGCGAAGGTAACCGGACGCCCGCACCATCGAACTATCAGGCGGACGCGATGGAAATCCCCGCATGACAGTCGCAGAGCAAGCTCCCCCCGCCGGCCTGACCGCCCGCCTGAGAACGGCCGCAGGACTGGCGCCGGCTGGCCCTTATTACTTCTTCTTCCGCCACAAGGCGCTGGTGCGCATCGCGCACTGGATCAACGCGCTTTGCCTCGCCATCCTGCTGATGAGCGGCCTCAACATCTTCAATGCCCACCCTGCCCTTTACTGGGGCAACACCTCCGACTTCCGCCATCCCCTGCTGATGCTGGGCGCCTATCAGGACGATGCCGGCCAGGTGACCCGCGGCGTCACCCAGATCGGCCACCGGGAGATCAACACCACAGGCGTCCTGGGCGCCTCCCGTTTCCAGGGCGAGCTGGTCTCGCGCGGCTTCCCCAGTTGGGCGACCCTGCCGGGTGGAAGCTGGCTGGCGATGGCCCGGCTGTGGCACTTCGCCTTTGCCTGGCTGTTCGTGATCAACGCGCTCGTTTTCTTCTTTTATGGTCTGGCGAACGGCCATTTCATCCGGGACATTCTGCCCACACGCGCCAACATCGCCCATCTCGGCAAGGAGATCCTCGACCATGCCCGGCTGCGCTTTCCCCATGGCGAGGAGGCGCGCCGCTACAACGGCCTGCAGAAGATCGCCTATAGCGCGGTGATTTTCGTGCTGGGCCCATTGATCGTGCTGACCGGGCTTTCCATGTCGCCCACCATGGACGCGGCCTTCCCCCTGCTGCCGGCCTTGTTCGGCGGGCGGCAAGCGGCGCGCACCATCCATTTCCTCTGCGCCTTCTCGTTCTTCGCCTTTTTCATCATCCATATCGCCATGGTGGTGCTGTCTGGCACCTGGAACAATCTGCGCTCCATGATCACCGGCTGGTATGTCATCAAGGGCGCGCGCCATGACTGATCCCCGCAGATTTCTGGGCCGCCGCAAATTCCTGGGTCATGGCCTGGCCGGCCTGGGCACCCTGTTTCTCTCAGGCTGCTACGATCTTTCCGAAAAGCCCTGGTTCACCGGCATCCTGGGCGAGGTCGAAAATCTCACCCGCACCGTCCAGCACATCTTCGCCCGGCCCCACACCCTGGCCCGCGAATTCACCAAGGCCGATATCGCCCCGGTATTCCGCGCCAACGGCACCCTCGATCCCGGCACCGCGGATTATAACGCCCATGTCCAGAGCGGCTTCCGCGACTGGCGGATCACGGTGTCGGGTCTGGTGGAGCGGCCCGTCTCCCTGTCGCTGGATGACATTCGCGGACTGCCGCAACGCACCCAGATCACCCGCCACGATTGCGTGGAGGGGTGGAGCTGCATCGGGGAATGGAGCGGGCCGCAGCTTGCCCTGATCCTGGCGGCGGCGCGGCCCAAAGCCAATGCCCGCTATGCGGTCTTCTATTGCGCCGATCCCATGACCGCGGAAGGCGATCCGGACCATCGCTATTACGAGAGCCTGTCCCTGACCGAGGCGATGCATCCCCAGACCATTCTCGCCCATCGGATGAACGGCGCGCCGCTCCAGGTCCAGCATGGCGCGCCGGTGCGGCTGAGATGCGAGCGCCAGCTTGGTTACAAACACGCAAAGTATGTCGAACGGATCATGCTGGTGGATTCCTTTGCCGGCATCAACGGTGGCAAGGGCGGCTATTGGGAAGACCAGGGCTATAGCTGGTACGCCGGCATCTAAGTGGCCGGTCTCCACAAGCGCAAACAAAAACGCCGCCCCGGTAAAAGGGCGGCGTTTTAGCTTGGTCGCCTGTTAGTGGCCGGAATCCTTCATCCCGCCGCCCGCCATGCCGCCGGAATTGGCCATGCCGCCCGACGCGGCCATGCCGTCATGCTTCATGGCGCCTTTCTTGGCCATCTTCTTGTGATCCATTTTCATGGAGTCACCCTTCATGCCATCGGCTTTCATGCCGTCGTCTTTGGCCATATGCGACGGGCCCGCCATGGAATCGCCCGCGGCCATGCCTTCGGCCAAGGCGGGGGTGGCCAGGGCAAAAGCCAGGGCCGCTGCAACTAGGAATTTGTTCATTTCGTGCACTCCTCGGTTTTGGTACTGTCCAATCCGCCCATGACCACCGGCGGGTTACGCAATTTCTTTCCGTAACTTTCCGGAACCGGGCGCGAACTAACCGGATGAGACCGTGATTCCGCAGGAGGCGCAGTACCGCGCGTGGATGTTGGCCGCGCTCCAGGGCGACGCAGCGCTCTATCAGATGCTGCTGCGCGACCTGACGCGACATCTGCGCGGATACTATATGCGCCGCCTGGGACCCGATGCCGCCGAGGATGCCGTGCAGGAGACTTTGATCGCCATTCACACCCGCCGGGGCACCTATGACCCCGCACGGCCCTTTACGGCCTGGGTCTATGGCATCGCGCGCTACAAGCTCATCGATGTCTTCCGGCGCGAGCGGCGCCGCCAGACCGTGCCGCTGGATGCGGCCGGCGACCTGTTTGCCGCCGATGAAACCGAAGAAGCCGGGGTGAAGCGCGACGTGGAGAAACTTTTGGCGAAGCTGCCGGAGGCCAAGCGCAACCTGGTGCGCGCCGTCAAGCTGGAGGGGGAATCCATCGCCGACACCGCCGCGCGCACCGGGCTTTCGGAAACCTCGGTGAAGGTGACAGTCCATCGCGCCCTGAAGGCCCTGAACGACCAGTTGAGAAACCCCAATGCGGACTGACGATCTTATCAGCCGCCTGTCGGAGACGATCGAGCCGGTACCGGCCTTGCTGGTCCCGCGCCTGCTGGTGCTGGGCCTTGGCGCCGGCGCGGTTCTTTCCGCCATCGTGATGATGGCCAGCATCGGCCTGCGCCACGATCTTCTGCACGCCATGGGCGGGGGCGCCTTCTGGATGAAGTTCGTCTACACCTTTGCCGTGGCGGCGCTCAGCCTGAAACTGGTCGAGCAGCTGGCGCGCCCCGATGCGCAGCCCGGCCGTCTTGCCTGGCTGCCGGCACTGCCATTCCTGGCGATCCTGACTTTGGCATTGCTCCAGTTCATGCCGGCCGATACCGCCGAGCGGCATGCGCTGATCATGGGCGGCTCCGCGCGGGTCTGTTCCATCCTGATCGCGACCCTGGCCTTGCCGCTTTTCATCGGCCTGTTCTGGGCCTTGCGGCGCCTGGCGCCGACCCGATTGACCGAAGCCGGCGCCGCCGCCGGCCTTTTGGCGGGAAGCGCGGCGGCAACGATCTATGCCTTCCACTGCCCGGAAAGCACGCCGACCTTCATCGCCATCTGGTACACGGTGGGAATCTTGCTGCCCGCGCTGGTCGGCGCGGCGCTGGGCCGCTGGCTATTGCGCTGGTAAATCCGGGCGATCCGAAATAGCCGGCTCGGCGGGCGGAGCGGGCGTCCCCAAAAACCGCTTGGACAGCATGTGATAGACGCCTTCGTGATTGACGGTGCGGGCGCAGAAATCGGCGATCAGGGCCGCGGCCATCAGCGCTACCAGCATGCCGTGATCGCCCGTCATCTCCGACACGATGACAAAGGCGGTGATGGGCGCGCGTACCACGCCGGTGAAATAGGCCACCATGCCCAAGAGCACGATGGGCCCCGGCTGGGCATGATGGAAGAAGCGCGCGACATCGGCGCCGATCCCCGCCCCCACCGACAGGGACGGCGAGAAGATGCCGCCCGGCACGCCTGCCACGGACGACAGCGCCGTGGCCAGCAGCTTCAAGGGCGCATAGGCCAGCGGCACGCTGCCGGTGTGATGCAGCACCGCGCGCGCCTGCTGATAGCCGGTGCCGAAGATCTGCCCGCCACCCAAGAGTCCGCACAACGCTACACAAAGCCCGCACAGCGCGGCGAAGAGCACCGGATGGCGGCGGATCAGCGCCCGACCCGGCATGGCGTCCGGCACGGCCACAAGGATGCGGCTGAACAGGGCGCCGGAAAATCCGCCGATCACGCCACAGATGGGCACCGCCATCCAGGCCGTGCCGATGGGAAGCGCGGCAGCAGTGAAACCGAAATAGGTGTAGTTGCCCAGGAGCGCCTCGGCCACCAGGCCCGCCAGGATCACGCCGGCGATGATCAGCCCGCTGGCCCGCACTTCGAAGCTGCGGCTCATCTCCTCGATGGCGAAGACGATGCCGGCCAGGGGCGCGTTGAAGGCCGCCGCCACGCCGGCCGCCGCGCCGGCCAGGATCAAGCCCGGCTGGCGATGCGGGTTGATCTTGCCGATCAGGAACATCACCGAGGCGCCCACCTGCACCGTGGGTCCCTCGCGCCCGGTGGACGCGCCGATCAAAAGCCCGAACAAGGTCAGCAGGATCTTTCCCACCGCCACGCGCAAACCCACCAACCGACCACGCGCGTCCTGGTCCTGGAGCGTGCGCGCCGCGATGGCCTGGGGAATGCCGGACCCTTGGGTGTTGGGGAAGATGCGTACCGCCAGCAATACCACGAACGCAAAACCCAGCGGCGTCACCACCAGCGGCATATAAGGCCAGCGCGCCAGACAGCTCTGAAAGATGGCCTGCACCGCATCGGAGGCGACCGCCAGCCCCACGGCCAGCAAGCCCACGATCAGGCCGCCGCCGACAAAGATCAGCCGCCGGCGCCAACGCAGCGAATGAACGCGCATGACGGCAAGGGAGCGGGCGGCGAAAGCCATGACGGCCTGACTACAGGAATTCGGCGGCCCGCTGGCAGGGAAATTGTCGCACGAAACAGGCCGGATGGTTGCCCCGTTTCCCCCGGCCTGCCAGCCTCATCGCCGGCATGTCCGGTTCCACCCCGCCCGAACGTCATGAGCGGCAACCAAGGAGGTTCAACAATGGCTGAATTCGTTTATCTCTATCGCGGCGGCGAGCCGCGCCCCGCCTCGCCCGAGGCCCAGCAGCAGATCATGCAGAAATGGGTGGTCTGGATGAAAGGCCTCGCCGAGAAAGGCCATCTGGTCGATCGCGGTCAGCCGCTGGAACGCAGCGGCAAGATCGTCAAGGCCAGCGGCAAGGCGATCACCGACGGCCCCTTCGCCGAGGCCAAGGATGTGATCGGCGGCTTCACCCTGGTCAAGGCCGACAGCGTCGCCCAGGCAGCCGAGCTGGCCAAGGGCTGCCCCATCCTGGAGCGGGGCGGCGCTGTCGAGGTGCGGCCCGTCATGCAGATGAGCATGTGATTGTCTGAAAGGCTGCCGTCGGAGATCGATCACCTATTCCGCCACGAATCCGGGCGGATCGTGGCGACGGTCGCGCGCATCTTCGGGCTGCACAATCTGGCGCTGGCCGAGGACGTCGTGCAGGACGCGTTCTCCCGGGCGCTGGAAGTGTGGAAGATCCGCGGGATGCCCGACAATCCCGCGGCGTGGCTGATGACGGCGGCCAGGAACCGTGCGCTCGATGCCTTGCGGCGCGAGCGCACGGTTCGCACCTTCGCGCCCGAAGTGGACCATCTGCTGCGCAGCGAATGGACCGCCGCCCCGGCCCTCGTCGAGGAGTTCGGGGCCGGCCAGGTCAAGGACGACATGCTGCGCATGATGTTCAGCTGCTGCAATCCGGCGCTGAGCCAGGCCGCGCAGCTTGCCGTGATCCTGAACATACTATGCGGCTTCACCGCCGCCGAGATTGCCGCAGCCTTCTTCGCCTCTCCCGCCGCGCTCGAAAAGCGCCTGGCCCGCGCCAAGAAATCCTTGAGCGAAACGCCGAGCCTGTTCGATATCGGCGATGCGGCGCAATTCACCACGCGGCTGCCGACCGTGCACGGCGCCCTCTATCTGCTGTTCAACGAAGGCTATCATGGCGCTTCTTCCCGCGGCGCCATCCGCGCCGAGCTCTGCCATGAAGCGATGCGCCTGGCCGGGCTGCTGCTGGAGCATCCCCTGGGCCGCACCCCGGCCAGCTTCGCCCTGGCCGCGCTGATGGCTTTCAACGCCGCCCGCCTCCCCGCCCGCACCAGCGCCAGCGGCGATCTGGTCACCCTGGTGCAACAGGACCGTTCCCGCTGGGACGCATCGCTGATGGCGCGCGGCTTTGCCCTGCTCGACGCCTCGGCTTCGGGAACACAGGTGAGCGAATATCATCTCGAGGCCGCCATCGCCTCGGTCCATGCCGAAGCCACCGGCCTGCAAGATACCGATTGGAGCAGGATCGTCTCATTCTACGACCTGCTTCTGACCTTGAACCCATCGCCGGTGGTGGCCCTCAACCGCGCCATCGCGGTGGCGGAAGCCTCGGGTCCCGCGGCAGGCCTCAAAGAGCTCGCCGCGCTGGATGCGCCCGAAAGCTTCCAGCGCTATCCTTTCTATCAGGCGGCGCTGGGTGAATTGACGTTGCGCTGCGGCATGGCCGACGATGCCCGGCAGCATTTCCAGGCTGCCCTGGCCATGGCTCGCAACAGCATGGAACGGCAGTTCCTGCAGGAGCGGCTGCGGCAAGTCCAAGTCTCATGACAGTGCGAATACGCACACGGCACTGGGGTCATAACAAACGAGACTATCGCCAAATGATCCTGCTTCGTTCAGGCTAGGTTCATCGCGGGTTTGCTATTCCGTTAACCAACGGAAAGGAGGCCGACATGAAACGTGCGGCTTTGACTATCAGCGCGCTGGCGGCGCTTGCCCTGTTGGGCGGCTGCGTCGCCGATGACGCTTACTATGCTGGCGGCGGTGGCGCCTATTATAACGGCTATTACGGTGGCGGTTATTACGACGGCTACTACGGGCCCGACTATTACCCCGGTCTCTATGGCGGCTACGCCTTCATCCCCGGCGGCTATTATGGCGGCTTTGGCGGACACCGCTTCCATGGCGGCGGCTTTCGCCACGATGGCGGCCGCTGGGCCGGCGGTGTTGGCGGTCACTGGAACGGTGGCGGTGGCCATGTCTGGAGCGGCGGCCATCGCGGCAACTGGTCCGGCGGTCGCGGCAACTGGAGCCATGGCGGCGGCGGTGGTGGTTGGCACGGCCGTGCCGGAGGGACCGCCGGTGCTACTGGCGGCGCAGGCGGCGGCTTTCACGGCGGCGGTGGCCACGGTCATCGCTGACCGATGCTGACGCTTCACCAATCACGATCCTTGCACCCGCCCGCGCCGTGATGCACGGGCGGACTTGGCGTTGCCCGCTTCATCTGCAACCCTCGTCATTCACGGAGGTGCGTTGTGAGCGATGAAGGGGCGCCAGGGCGCCGGACCGGCCGGCTGAGCCGCCGCGATCTGCTCGGTGACAGCGCCAGGCTGACCGCCGGGGCCGCGTCAGCCGGCCTCTTTCCCCCCAGCATCCAGCGTGCGCTTTCGCTGCCGGCCACTCGCCGGGCCGGCACCCTGGAAGATGCGCGCCACATCGTCATCCTGATGATGGAGAACCGGGGCTTCGATCACTATTTCGGCAGCCTGAAAGGCGTGCGTGGCTTTGCCGATCGCCATCCCGTGCCGCTGGCAAGCGGCAAGCCGGTCTGGTTTCAATCCGACGGCGCCCGCGAGATACCGCCCTATCATCTGGATACCGCCACCACCAGCGCGCTGCGCGTGCCCGGCACGCCGCACAGTTTTCGCGACGCGCAGGCCGCCTGGAACCAGGGCAAGTTCGGCTTCTGGCCGAAATTCAAGACCCAATTCTCCATGGGCCATTATCGCCGCGCCGATCTGCCCTATCAGTTCGCGCTGGCCGACGCCTTCACCATCTGCGACGCCTATCACTGCTCGGTGACGACCGGCACCGATCCCAACCGCATCATGTTCTGGTCCGGCTCCAACGCCGATCCCGCCGCGCGCGCCCGCGGCGAGAATGCCACCGCGGACAATTCCGAGCCCGACAATCTGCGCTGCTGGATAACAGGCGCCCTGCCCGAGCCCGGCTATAGCTATGCCGGCTCATCGCTCACCTGGCCGACCATTCCCGATGTGCTGGAGGGTGCCGGGATCAGCTGGCGCATCTATCAGGACCCGAACGACAACTGGACCGGCGCCATGCATGGGGGCCTCGCCTTCGCGAGCTTCCGCGACGCCAAGCCCGGCTCGCCACTTTATGAAAGGGGCATGCGCAACTGGTCGCTGAAGCGCTTCGCCGAAGACGCCCGCAACGGCCAGCTTCCCCAGGTTTCCTGGGTGCTGCCGCCGATGCTGTGGTCCGAGCATCCCGGTCCCTCCAGCCCGGCGCAAGGCGCGGAATTCACCGCCAAGGTTCTGGATGCCCTGACCCACAATCCGCAGACCTGGGGCAGTACGGTGCTGTTCCTGACCTTCGATGAGAATGACGGCATGTTCGACCATGTGCCGCCGCCGGCGCCACCCTCTTTCAATGCCGACGGCACTGTCGCCGGCGGTTCGACCCTCGACCTGAAAGGCTTTTATTTCTCCGATCCGCAGCGCAAGCATCTGCTGGCCGAAGACCAGATATCGGGCACCGTTCGGCCCTGGGGCCTGGGGGCGCGCGTGCCGATGTATGTGGTCTCGCCCTGGAGCAAGGGCGGCTGGGTCAATTCCCAGACCTTCGATCACACCTCGGTGGGCCAGTTCCTGGAAAAGCGCTTCGGCCTGACCATTCCCGCAATCAGTCCCTGGCATCGCGCCGTCTGCGGCGATCTGCTCTCGACGCTTGATTTTGCGGCACCAGCCGGCAAGCCCGCGCCAAACCTTCCCGATGCCGGCGGGTCAGCCGCCCGCGTCACCGAAGCTCTGTCCCGGGCCAAACCTGTGCCGCCGGCCGCGCCGGAGAAACTGTTTCAGGAGTCCGGCATCCGGCCATCGCGGGCCTTGCCCTATATGTTGCATGCCGAGGCCAAAGAAGCCGGCGGCACACTCGCCCTTTCTTTCCGCAATGACGGCACGGCGGGCGCGGTGTTTCACCTCTATGACCGCAAGCATCTGGACCGCATCCCGCGCCGTTATACCGTCGAGGCCGGCCGCAGCCTGGATGCAGATTGGAATATCGAGGGCGAGCCCGCATACGATCTGTGGGTGCTGGGACCGAACGGCTTTGTCCGTGAATTTTCCGGGCCGGCCGCCACGGGGATCGACATGGCCCTGACCTATCAACCCGCGCAGCGCGCGGTCGCGCTTCAAATCCTCAATCGCAACGACCGGCCCATCCGCGTCACGGTGCAATCACGGACCTATGCGCCATTCGCTGAAAACACGCTCGAGATCGCCGCCAAGGGCACCGCTTCGCACCGATGGGACTTGTCGAAAAGCGGCAACTGGTACGATCTGACGGCCCGGACGGATCAGGGCTTCCTGCGCCGCTTTGCCGGCCGGCTGGAGACGGGCAAAGACGGTGTCAGCGATCCGGCCATGGGCATTGCCTGACGGCTATTGCTCCGTCATGGGCGGCGCATAGTTCAGGCCAGCTTTCAGGCAGCGCGGCCGGCTGAGCCGCTGTCCGCCGATCTCGATGGCGCGGTTGCTGACACTGACCCGCGGCGCGGCGCCGCAGAGAAAGCGGCCGCGAATGCGCACCGCATCGGGCGCCAGATAGCGGAGGAAGAAAATTTCCCGCTCCCCTTTGTCGTAGATGCCGAGGCTGCTGCGATCGGGGCGGTGGACATGCAGATAGTCGCCGTCCAGCCGCGCGAACTGGTTGTCGCGCAGCCGCCAGAGCGCATTGCCGTCATCGTCATAGCCGAAGCCCGAGACCATCAGCCCCTGCGCGGTTCGCCTCAGGCTGGGTGCCGGGCAACCGGCGATGCGAAATGGCGTCACCGCCCCCTTCCCGCGCGTCAGCAATTCATCACGGCCGAGCAGCACCCGCATGCCGCCTTCCGGCGCGGCGCAGACATCCGCGACATGATCCCCCGCCGGCCGCAGCGGCGCATGATCGTTGGGCAGCGCTTTGTAGAACAGGATCAGGCCCAGCCACAGCGCCCCCGCCACGCCGCCCAGCGTCAGGATCGCCGCCAGCACCGCGCCGCTGGGGACATCGCGCATAGTGAGCTCGTAAAAGACGGCGAAGCTGATGATCGTGGCCAGCAGCGGCAGCGCCATGGCGCGATGCAGCGGCTCCAGGATCAAAGACCAGTTGTAGACCAGCAGCCCGATGCAAAAGATCGCGATGGCCGCGGTTCGCACCAGGGTCCGGTCGGGCTCGATATATGTCCTACATTGTATATATAATTGGCGCAAGCCATCGCGGTCCATGGCGGGCGCCGCTTATGCCAGGATGGACGGGGTTTCGCGCACCGCGCCGAGCAGCGAGATTTCCTCCTGCACCCGGCCGCATTCCTCCCGGTTGATGGCGCCGGCGCCGAAGCAGAGCAGGATCGCCAGCACCGCATGGAAGATGATCTGTGCCGGCGATCCTGAAACGATGCCCGTCTGGACCAGGAACAGGCCCGGCACCACCCAAAGCCAGCACAGGAAGCGGCGAAGCTGGGCATCGTCGCGCATCTCGTCGGCATAATGGTTGCGCAGGCGGGCGAAACTCGCCGGCGCCTCCTCTTCATCGGACAGAACGACATTGACCAGATAGAGCGCCGCGGCCAGGAAGACAGCGCTGAGGGCGATGCCCAAGGACGGCCCGATCACCCGCGGCCAGTACAGCGCGGCGGCACCGAGCGCCACGATCTCCAGCCTGCGGCGCAGGCGCTGGCGGCGCAGAAAATCGTTCCGCCGGGCGCGCAGCGCCGACAGCGGCATGGCATCGGGCAGGATCGCGTCATAGCGGTCGATGCCCAGGATCACGCCGGTGCGCAAGCCGCACAGCACCAGCGACAAGGGCCCGGCCAGAAGCAGGACCAGAAGTGCCTGGCTCAGCGGCATGCGCGTCGCCAATCCCACCAGCAGGCTGGCAAAGGCCAGCACCACCGCGCCGCGCAATGCCGCGCGCGGATCGGGGCGCCCGACCGGCTGAAAGGCCTCCCGCAGCATCAGCACCGGCAGCACCAACGCCGCCACCCGGCCGTCGAAGAACCAGAAGATCATGGCGCCCTGCAGCATCAGCACCGGCAGGTTGAGGTGGCGCCGCATCTGGCTGGCGATCACATAGGGCGCGGCCTTGGCGATCTCGCGCAGATAATCGCCCCGCTGCGCATAGCTTTCGCGCAAATCGCCCAGCACGGCCTCGCGCGCGGCGGGCGGGATCAGCCGCTCCACCGCCCGGTCCAGCGAGGCCCCTAGCGCGAGGGCTTCCATGTCAGGCCCCCAAGCCGCTTGGCGATGGTGTCGATCAGGCGCTGGGCCTGTTTCGCCGTCTCCCGCAGCGCCTTCTCGCCCGGCTTTTCCAGGCGATAGTGCCGGCGCGAGCGCCCGCCCCGTTCCGGCGTCGGCTCCGACATCCAGGAGGCGATCAGCCCCTTGTCCTCCATCCGGTCCAGGGTGGCATAGACGGCGCCGCGCGCGATCTTGCGCGGGCTGGACAGTTCCTCGACCTTGGCATGGATGGTGACGCCATAGGCGTTGTCGCCCAGCGCCAAAATGGCGGTCAGCACCACCTGCTCGAACTGGCCCAGCGGCTCCATTAGTCCTACAGGGTAGGATTAACCCGCCTGCCCGTCAAGCCGCGCAAAAAAGCGAGGTCCCCGGGGGACGGCCGGGGACCCCGCTCACATTGGCCCGAATGGAGCGCTGCCAATGAAATCGAAATCAGCCTGCTTGCCGGTCAGGTCGCGTGCCAGGTGCCATGAGACCAATAGCCATGATGCCAGTCATGGCCGGTGTCCGCATCGTGCCAGTGATAGCGCGTGTTGTGGCTGTGGGTGTCCCACCATTTGTCATTGTGGAAACTCAAGGTGACGCCGGGAAAATGCACGCGCGTATCGGTGTGCCAGCAGTCGCCGTTCCGGTTGCAGGCGGTGTAGGCGGATGCCGGCACGGCCGCCAGGCAGGATGCCGCCGCAAAGACCGACGCCATAACCACGGTTCTCGTTTTCATGAATTTCTCCTCGCAAGGACCCTTCTCTCCGCCTAACGCGAAGCAGGCCGGCTTGGTCGGGGCGCGCCACCTTAACTCGGCGTAAGGGCAGTGATTGCGCGCCACATCGCGCGGAGCTTTTCGTCTGAAGAGGCCCGCGGGCGCGCTTCTGAAAACGCGGCGTGTCAGCCCTTGGCGGCGCGCAGGCGCTTGTGCGGGCTGCGGAAGCTGCGCCGACGGCGGAATTTGCGCGCCAGGGAGGATGGCGGCTTGCGCCGCATCGGCACGAAGCGCGAGAGAAAATGCCAGCGCCGCGAGGCCGATCGCGGCATGGTCGTTGCGGATATCAGGTCAATCTTGGGCACGTGGCCGCCTGGATCAGCTATTTGCGGTAATACATCGGGATCTCGCCCGGGATCTTGATGCGCAGCCGGTAAAGGCTGGTCGAGCCGGTCAGGTACACCGTCTTGCCGTCGCCGGCGAAGGCGATATTGGCGACGATCTCCGGAATGATGATCTGGCCCAGCACCTTGCCGTCCGGCGCAATGATGCGCACCCCGCCCGGCCCCGTGGTCCAGATATTGCCGGCCGAATCCACCTTCATGCCGTCGGGCACATCGTTGGCCTCGCCGGGATAGCTGATCAGGTTGCGCGGATTGGAAAGCGCACCGTCCGCGCCCACGTCATAGGCCCGCACATACATGGAAGGCAGCGAGTTCGACACATAGAGCGTCTTGCCGTCCGGCGAGAAGGCGATGCCGTTGGGCTGGGTCATGTCGGTGATGACGGGGGTGAGCTTGCCGTCCTGGTAACGCCACACCGCGTTGTATTTGAGCTCTTTCTTGGGATCCTTGTCCATGTCGGGCAGGCCGAAGGACGGATCGGTGAACCACAGCGCGCCGTCCTTGGCGAAGAGAAGGTCGTTGGGGCTGTTGAGGCGCTTGCCTTCATAGGTGGAGAGAAAGGGCTTCAGGTTGCCCTGGTCATCCATCCGCTCGATGGTGCCGACATACATGCGTGTGAGCAGGATCGAACCGTCCTTGTCGGTGACCATGGCATTGGAGCCGAAATTCTTGTCCGGGGGCGCGTCCTTCACGCCGCCGGAATCCTTCAGCACCACCGTGACCTTTTTGGTCCTGGGGTCATAGGTGCGCACCTTGTCGCCGCGCACGTCCGAGAACCACAACTTGCCCTCTCGCCACATCGGCCCCTCGAGGAAGATGAAGCCGGTGGCGACCTTCTGGATCCTGGCGTCGGGCGCAACGATCTTGTCGAGCGCCGGATCCATCGCCTTGATATAGGTGCTCTCGGCGGCGGCACGCGTGCCCGCCACAAGCAACGGCGTCATCGCCACACAGAGCAGGCCCGCAACGTATTTCTTCATGGCATCCCGACCGGAGTTTTGTTTTGGAACATTTTATATCACCGTTCCGTGGAACTCTCCATGTACGGAACATTGCTGCGCGGCAGTAGGGTTAATTCTGCGGGCCATTCTCTTTCCCGAAAGGCGCGGCGCTTTCACATATTTCGATAGTTAAGGCGCACACGGATGATTGCGGCGCGTTGGACGAAGGCGAGCGAAACGGCATAACACGACGCTGTCGCCGGCGACGGCTACTCCTTCGCTTACGCCAGCCCTTCCTGGCCCTCGCTGCAGCGCCTATTGATGGCCGCCTCGGCGGGCGCGGCGAGAGCCCCATCCCCATCCCAGGACATCACTATCGCCTCGTCATACAGAGCCAACTCACGGGAATCCGGTGCCTGGAATTTTCTGTTCCACGCCAGGAGATGGTTCCAGGTGATCGGTGAATGTTCCCGGCGACGATGCTGAATCCTGACAAAAAGAACATCCAAGGGCGCTGTGAGATAATGCAGTTCCACGACCGCGCCGATCTCCTGAGCCCGGCGCCGTAAGGCCTCGCGTTCGGCCCGGGCCCATGTGCCCCACTCGATGGCCACGGTCAGGCCGTGCTCGAGAAGCTGCTGCGCGCGCTTCCACTGCAGGGCCTCGATCTTGTGACGCCTGTCTTCGTCGAAATGGTCGATGAAAAGCTCGTCCATCCACTCGTCAGCGGAAAACCGAAGGGCCCCGGCTTCTTCGAGTTTGCGGGCATGGGTGGTTTTGCCCGCGCCCGGCAGGCCGCAAACAATGATGAGCCGCGGGCGAGAAAGAGGAACCGCATCCATGCGACAGATTGTTGTCAAACTTCTGAAGGTTCGGCAACGCGGGCATGGAACCACGATCTGGGGATATGCTTTGGTGGTTAATGTTCCATTCTTCGGGCGCTATACACGCGCACGTTGCACTTGCCGCAATTAACAATTGGCCTGCGCGAACCGCCCGCTTCGCCTGGATAACATTTGTTCTCTGCGCTGCAGGAGGCTTAATCCAGCGTGGACCTGGCTGCTTCCCAATTCTGACCGTCAAACGGCACGATCGTCAGCGCCGCCAGATCGATTCCTTCGATACAGCGCACATTGACGTCCACCTGATCGGGATGTGAGCGCGGCGTATAAAAAGCGTGGATGCCGCAGCGGCCGCAAAATGTGTGGCGCGCGGTGCCGGTGTTGAAGCGATAGGTGACCAGCGCATCTTCGCCCTGCAGCAGCCGGAATTTATCCGGCGCCACGATCAGGTGCAGAAAGCCTTTCTTGGCGCAGATCGAGCAATTGCAGTCGACGATGCGAGCCAGGTCTGTCGCGACCTCGAACCGCACCGCGCCGCAATGGCAGCCGCCCTGCCAGGTCCGTTCCATCAGGTTTCCAGAATCCCGTTGGGCAACTGGTTCTTGGGCGGACCGCTGGGCGGGAAATGCGCCGCCAGGGCCGCGCCGCAGATCTCGATCCCCTTCACAAAACCATCGCCGGCGCGGCCTTCTTTCATCCCCGCCACCACCGCAGCCACCGCCGCATGCCAGGGCCCCTCGCCCACTGCCTGGTGAATATTCTCATGCGCCACCAGTTCGACCTGCCGGTCGTCCAGGCTGGCGAAGATCAGAATATGCGGCTCGTCCTTGGACAGGTGCATGCCTGCCGCCGCGAAATGGCGCCGCGCCGCCTGGCGTACCCGATGGCGGCGCAAGGGCGCGGGCGTCATCACCCGGCGCACCGCCGGCAGCGCCACGATGATGGCGACGATGAAGAAGATGCCCGCCTGCAACAGGCCATAGGTCGTCATCGCCTTGACGATCAGGCTTTCCATGGCGCGCTGGCTGTCATCGGTCCAGCTGGAAAAGATCGAAGCCAGCGCCAGCCGCTGCAGGCCGGTCAGCACCAGGATCGGCGGCACCACGAAACCGGCCAGCGCCGCCCACATCAGCGGCACTTCGCGATAGCGCGACACCTGGCGCGCCAGCACGCAGAAGATCTCGCCGGAGGTTTTGCTTTCCGCCTCCGTGATCGCGGCACTGATGCGCGTCCGGTCCTTCTCGGCCAGCATCACCAGCTCCCCGATGAGCCGCCGCCGCCGAAGCTGCCGCCACCGCCGCCAAAACCGCCGCCGCCGCCACCGCCGGACCAGCCGCCGCCGCCGCCATACCAGCCGCCGCCACCGCCGCCCCAATAGGGACCGCCGCCATAGAAGCCGCGCCGCCCGCCCGGATGGGCCCAGGCATTGAAGGCGATGAAGCCGAAGATGCCGAAGAAGATCAGCAGGGTCAGCCAGCCCGGCATGTCGCCGCCATTGTTGTGATGGCCGCGCAACTGGTCGGCCGCCGCGGCGGCGCGCTTTTCCGCTTCCGACGTATCCAGCGACAGTTGCCGGATCAGCGCATCCACGCCCGCTTCCACCCCGGCATTGAAATCGCCGGCGCGGAATTTGGGCAATATCTGCGTCTGGATGATCACCGAGGAGAGCGCATCGGTGACGATGGGCTCCAGGCCATAGCCCACCTCGATGCGCACCTTGTGCTCGGTGGGCGCCACGATCAGCAGGATGCCGTTGTTCAGCTTGGCCTGGCCGATGCCCCAGGCGCGGCCGAGCTGATAGCCGTAATCGGAAATCTCATAACCCTGCAGCGAGGCCAGGGTGACCACGACAAGCTGGCGGCTGGTCTTCTGCTCCAGATCCGCCAGCTTGTGGTCGAGATCGGCCTTGGTGGGGTCCGACAGGATATGGCCGTCGTCCACCACCCGCCCGGTCAGCGCCGGGAATGTCGGCGCCGCCCAGGCCCCTCCCGATGAGAGAGGCGTAAGCAGGACAAGAAATGCGACAAGGGCCGCAAAGATTTTCATGAACGTGGCCGCGTCACTTGGCTGGCTGGGTACCCGGTTGCGCCGCCTGCGGCGCGGGCGCGGGCGCCGTGCCGGTGTCGAAATGCACCACCGGCGCGGACTGCGCCGCCGCGCTGGCCGAGAAGGGCGTGGCCTGCTTGTAGCTCTTGTAGAAGGTCGCCGCCCACAGCGAACCCGGCACCGTCACCAGCTCGGTATTATAATCCTGCACCGCGGAATTATAGTCGCGCCGCGCGATCTCGATACGGTTCTCGGTGCCTTCCAGCTGCGACTGCAGCGCCAGGAAGTTCTGGTTGGACTTCAGGTCCGGGTAATTCTCGCTGATGGAGAGCAGCCGGCCCAGAACGCCGGAGAGCTGGTTCTGCGCCTCCTCGAACTGCTTGAACTTGGCCGGATCGGTGATGGTGGAGGCATCCACCGATACCCGCGTGGCGGAAGCGCGCGCCTGGGTGACCTGGGTCAGCACCGACTTTTCCTGCGCCGCATAGCCGGCGACGGTGTTGACCAGGTTGGGGATCAGGTCGTTGCGGCGCTGATAGGCCGCCTGCACATCGGCCCAGCGCGCCTTCACGGTCTGGTCCTTGGTGGGAATATTGTTGACGCCGCAGCCGGCCAGGCCCACGGCGATCGCCAGCGCGGCAACAAGCTTCGGCAAGCTCTTGAGAATGGTCATAGCATCTCCTCTCAGGGGCGTTAGGCGGTCCATAGCGACAGCGTATGGACGGACCGCCCCCCACGAAATAAGTCCGCGGCGAAAGATGGGGGATAACCGCCCAACTGCAAGGGTTAAATTGGACAGGCCGGGTCTTGATTTCCCAGGGCGGGTTCCTATCCGGACCGACGTTACGCCAGCGGCAATCCCAGATAGTACCAGAGCTTTTCCAGCTGCAGGGCGTCGACCTCGATCCGGGTGGCGACATGCTGAAGCCAAGCGGGGCCCTTGGCACGGCTTGCATGCGCGGCCTCCGTCATCTGCCGCAAGGTGCCTTCCTGAGATGGATCGCCCGCGCCAACCCGCCAGCCGGGTTCGTCCAGCCGCTTGATCAGCTCGTCGTGGCTGTATTTCTCCGCCATCTCACGCACTCCTCATTTCTGCCCGGCGATCGCCGGGAGCATTCGGAAGAGCGCAGTTTAGCGGATTACGCCCGCTTTATCACCCGCACGATCAGGATCAGGATGATCGCCCCGACCGTCGCGGTGATGATAGACGAGATCAAACCGCCCGCCAGATGAAGGCCCAGCACGCCGGCCAGCCATCCGCCCAGGAAGGCGCCGATGATGCCGACAATGATGTCGCCGATCAGGCCGAAGCCGCCGCCCTTCAGCAAGGTGCCCGCGAGCCAGCCCGCGATGGCGCCGATAATCAGCCAGACGATAATTCCATGAGCATCCATGTGATCTCTCCAAATGGGCAAGCGTGGAATAAAGGCCGTTCAAATGCGCTGAGATTGGCCGGTTATCGCCGAGCCGGTCAATGCGCGCCACGCCTTTCGCTGCGGCGCAGCGAGGGCGCGTCATCGGCTTGCGAAAAGAAAAACGCCATGCCGTGATGGCCGCGGCCTCCCACGCGGTTTCCCGGACATCCATGCGCAGGACCAGACAGAGCGAATTATCCGGCCGCCGCCAATTCTGCCGGCGCGTCTTGTTCAACGCATTGGCCGGTCTTGGCCTGGGCGCCCGATCGGCCCGCGCGCGCTCGTTCAAGATGAGCAAAGAGACCGCCGGCTATACCGTGCGCGATGAAGGCGCCGATCAAATATGCGGCCACTGCCTCTACTTCATCGTGCCGCAGGAATGCATGATCGTGGAGGGCAAGGTCAGCCCCTATGGCTGGTGCACCTATTACTATGACTAAGCCCGTCCATTCGGGCGGACAAGCTAGTGCACCAGTCTGCCGAGCGGAATGCTGACCCGCACTTTCAGCCCATCCGGATGCCAGGTGTGGCGCAGCCGGCCGCCGAACCGCTGGGTGATGGTGTCGTTGAGCAATTTGCTGCCGAAGCCCGACACCTCGGGCTTGCCCTCGATTCCGGGGCCGCCGCTTTCGCGCCAGTCGAAGACCAGTTCGCTGTCGGTCTTGGCCCAGGTGATGCTGACGCGGCCGGCATCGCTGGCCAGGGCGCCATATTTGACCGCATTGGTGGCCAGCTCATGGAACATCAGCGCCGCCCCGTTCAGCGCATGCTCCCCGCACACCACCGGCGGGCCCTTCACATCGAAGCGCGACCGGCCGCCTGCCAGGAAGCGCTCATGCGGCTCGACGATGGTGCGCACCATGTCCTCCAGGTTCGAGGCCTTGGGCGGCGTGCCGTCGGGACTGAAGCTGCGGCGGATCAGGCTGTGGGCGCTGGCCAGGGCGTGAAAGCGGCCGATCAGGCTCTTGCCCATTTCTTCCTTGCTGCTCTCGGAGCGCATGGTCATGCGCACCATACTTTCCGACACGGCAAAGAAATTCTTGACCCGGTGGCTCATTTCGCTGGTCAGCATTTCCTGCTCGGTCAGCGCGTCCTGCAGCCGCTGTTCGGTTCGAAGCATCTTCAGCGCCATGGCGACAAAGGAAGCCAGTTCGGTGGCGATCCGGGCATCGTCGCTGCCGAAATGGCCTTCGCGATCGGCAATGATCCAGAGCGCGCCCATCGGCGCGGCACCGTCAAAGTGCAGCGGCACCAGCAGCACTTCCGGCACCTCGATGCGGGCGTCGGCGATCCAGTCGTAAAAGCGCTCGGGATGCAGCGCCAGCACCGGTCCGTCCTGGTCCAGGGTGATGCCGCTGGGACTGTGATTGCGCGGGGACGTGGCGTTCTCGAACGCCGCCAGGGTGCCGCGCAGATAGCGCCAGCGGAAAACAGCGGGCTTGGAGAGTTCTTCCAGAAGGCTCAGGCCCGCGGAGATGCCGCCCGTCAGTTCCATCGCCAGGTCGACAAGCCGCGGCAGGATTTGCGCGGGCTCGTGAACCATGCGGTTGGCCAGTTCCTGGATCGCCTTCTTTTCGCGCAGATAATCCGGCTGCCGGCGCGCACCACGGGCGGACAGTTCCGATGTGATGTAACGATCGGCCGGCGTGCCGGCTCTTACCCCCAACCCCATGCCGTAATTTACGCTTCTTCCCACGACAGCGCGATGACGGATAAGGGGGCCGGGGCATAAATCGGCGGGCGGCGCAAACGCGCGCTCCGGTGACACTGTTCCCCGGGGGCCGCTTAAAATCTGTGCATTTTCGGATCACTCCACAG
>CAYQZM010000063.1:0-14752 GCA_964421935.1 uncultured Rhizobium sp.
TGGCCATGATCAACGACAGTTTCGGCTTCGATGCCGGCGACGAAGTCATCATGGGCGTCGGCGAACGCCTGGCCCGTACCCTGCGCGGCACCGACGTCATCGGCCGCACCGCCGGCAACAAGTTCGGCGTCATCCTGAAGGCCTGCCGCGAGCATGAGATCGATGTGGTGGCCGCAAGGCTCCGGGCCGCGGTGCGCGCCAACGGCATCGAGACCCGCTCGGGCCTGGTTTCGGCCACCTGCTCGGTCGGGGCCGTCTATCTGCCCCAGGCCGCCTCCACCAGCCAGGAAGCCATGCTGCGCGCCGAGCAGGCGCTGGACAAGGCCAGAGCAAATGGCCGTGACGGCTTTGCCGCCTATCAGGCTTCGGCCAGCCGCGAAACGGCGCGCCTGCGCATGATGCAGATCTCCGACGAGGTGATGGAGGCACTCAAGGAAAAGCGCCTCAAGCTCGCCTATCAGCCCATCATCGGGGCCAGCAACCGCAAGATTTCCCACTATGAATGCCTGCTGCGGATGGTCAAACCGGACGGCAGCGTGCTTTCGGCGGGCCACTTCGTGCCGGCCGCCGAACAGATGGGCATCGTCCATCTGGTGGACCGTTTCGCCCTGGAATCGACCGTCACCCAGCTCAGGGCCAATCCGGCGCTCACCCTGGCGGTCAATGTCTCGGGCACCGCCGCGTCAGACCCGGCCTGGCTGCAAAGCTTCATCGACTATGTACGCAGCGAAAAGGACGTTGCGCCGCGGCTGATCGTGGAACTGACGGAAACCGCCGCCCTGCATCATTTCGAGGAGAATGCCCATTTCGTCTCCCAGCTCCACGACATGGGCGTGCGCGTGGCGATCGACGATTTCGGCGCCGGCTATACCTCGTTCCGCAATCTGCAGATGCTGCATGTGGACACGGTGAAGATCGACGGCTCCTATGTGAAGGATCTCGCCCAGTCGCCGGAAAACCAGGTCTTTGTCCGCACCCTGGTGGGGCTGGCCCGCAACTTCGATATCAAGACCGTGGCCGAATGGGTGGGCTCGGAGGACGATGCCGCGCTGCTGGAAAGCTTCGGCGTGGACTATTTCCAGGGCTTCCATTTCGGCGAGCCCATCATGGACCCCAGATGGGGTTGATCCGCCGCGCTGCGGCGTCCGTTATTTAGACCAGATCGTGACTTTCGAGTTGCCGTCATTTTCCACGATGACGGTGAACTTCTCCCGCGGCGCCTCGAAATCCACCAGCCAGCGGTCCTTGATCTTCTGGGTATGCGCCATCGTCACCGCCCCGCAGCGGCCGCGGCAATATTTGTTGACGCGGCTGGAGGCGATCTGCTGCGCCTCCCGCGTGGTCATCGGGGAAACGCAGCCGCCCAGAAGGGCGGCAACAGACAGAAACGCGAAGCCCCCCCGGACGGGCCGGATCACTTGCGCTGGCTCAACTCGGCCAGCTGCCTGCGCATCTGTTCCATTTCTTCCTTGAGGTCGGCGACCTCGTCGGAAGCGGCGGGGGATGCTTTCTTGGACGTTTCACCCTTGGCCCCGACATTGCCGAAGGGCGTGAACATGGCCATGGCATTCTCGAACAACTGCAGGTTCTGCCGCGTCATGTTCTCGATCATCTGATTGCCGCCGCCCAGGGCCTCGGCGATGCGGTCGCGCATGGCACCCTGGTTCTTGGTGAAGCTCTCCATGCTCATGTCCAGATAGCCGGGCACGAAGGTCTGCAGGCTATCGCCATAGAAGCGGATCAGCTGGCGCAGGAATTTGATGGGCAGGAGCGACTGGCCCTTGGCCTCTTCCTCGAAGATGATCTGGGTCAGGACCGACCGGGTGATGTCCTCGCCGGTGCGCGCGTCCTGGACCTCGAACTCCGTGCCTTCCTTCACCATCGCCGCCAGGTGATCGAGCGTCACATAGGAAGAGGTCTGGGTATTGTAGAGCCGCCGGTTCGCGTATTTCTTGATGATGACCGGACCTTCATTCTTGGTTTTGTCTTCGGACACTTAAGTTCCCCGATACTGTATACACGCCTCTCCCCACCGGGGCGTGTTCAAGGCCTAAGGACACCACCCCGCAACGCGCAAGTCCAGCGCCATTTAGCACCCGCAACCACCAAGGACACTGCTGATTTCCTGGTAAGCCATTGTGACAACTTGATGATTTCATCCCCGTTTACCTGTGCCCGCGTTCGCGGCATTTTGCGCTCCGCGCCATAGTCAATTCTCCGCCAACGGAAGGTCCCCCATGGAAGACGTCGTTATCGTGTCTGCGGCCCGCACCCCAGTGGGGTCCTTCAACGGCGCTTTTGCCACCCTGCCGGCCCATAGGTTGGGCGAGGTTGCCATCAAGGCCGCGCTCGCGCGGGCCAAGGTGACGGGTGAGGACGTCTCCGAAGTCATTCTCGGCCAGGTGCTGACCGCGGCCCAGGGCCAGAACCCAGCCCGCCAGGCCTCGATCGCCGCCGGCATTCCCATCGCCACTCCGGCCTGGGGCATCAACATGGTCTGCGGTTCGGGCCTTCGCACCGTGGCGCTGGGCGCCCAGGCGATCGCACAGGGCGACAGCCGGATCGTGGTGGCCGGCGGCCAGGAATCCATGAGCCTGTCCACCCACGCCGCCTATCTGCGCGCCGGCCAGAAGATGGGCGACCTTCAGTTCATCGACACGATGATCCGCGATGGATTGTGGGATGCCTTCAACGGCTATCACATGGGCACCACCGCCGAGAATGTCGCCAAGGAATGGCAGATCACGCGCGAGGAACAGGACCGCTTTGCCGTCGCCTCGCAGAACAAGGCCGAAGCCGCCAAGAAGGCCGGCAGGTTCAAGGACGAGATCGTGCCCGTCACCGTCAAGGGCCGCAAAGGCGACGTTGTCGTTGATGGCGACGAATATATCCGCGAGGGCGCGACTTATGAGACCGTGGCCGGGCTTCGTCCGGCGTTCGACAAGGCGGGCACCGTCACTGCCGGCAATGCCAGCGGCATCAATGACGGCGCCGCCGCGCTGGTGGTGATGAGCGCCAAGGACGCGGCCGCCCGCGGTCTCAAGCCGCTTGCCCGCATCGCCAGCTGGGCCCAGGCCGGCGTCGATCCCAAGGTGATGGGCACCGGTCCGATCCCTGCGTCTCGCAAGGCGCTGGAGAAGGCCGGCTGGAAAGCCGCCGACCTCGATCTGGTGGAAGCCAACGAGGCCTTCGCTGCCCAGGCCTGTGCCGTCAACAAGGACATGGGTTGGGATCCGGCCAAGGTGAATGTCAATGGCGGTGCCATCGCCATCGGCCATCCCATCGGCGCATCGGGTGCGCGCATCCTGACCACCTTGCTCTATGAAATGGGCCGGCGCGACGCCAAGAAGGGGCTGGCGACGCTGTGCATCGGCGGGGGCATGGGAATAGCTCTGACGGTGGAGCGCTAGCCGTTTATTTTGGGTCGCGCCGGCAGGCCCTCGTCGCCACGCTGCCGCTAGCGACCGCTCGGGTTTCCGGTCGCTCCCGGTGCATCGGTGGTGGTATGGGGATCGCTTTGACGGTCGAGCGTTAAATCCACGACGCCACCGCATCGCAACATCGTTCTGCGGTTGAAACGTCCCGCGATTGCGGCTGAACTGGCTTTTCACGGGGTCAGCAAGGGACAAGCATATGGCAAGAGTAGCGGTGGTGACGGGCGGTACGCGCGGCATCGGAGAAGCCATTTCGGTGGCGCTGAAGGCGGCCGGTTATACGGTCGCGGCCAATTACGCGGGCAACGAAGAGCGCGCCAAGGCCTTCACGGCGCGCACCGGCATCAAGGCTTTCAAATGGGATGTGGCCGATTTCGATGCCTGCGTTGCGGGCGTGAAACAGGTTGAGAGCGAACTGGGGCCGGTGGACGTGATCGTCAACAATGCCGGCATCACCCGCGATGCCACCATGAAGAAAATGAACCGTCAGGCCTGGGACGAGGTTCTCGATACCAACCTGGGTGGCTGTTACAACATGTGCAAGGCGGCCTGGGACGGCATGCTGGCCCGCGGCTTTGGCCGCATCGTCAATATCGGCTCCATCAATGGCCAGGCCGGCCAATACGGCCAGGTCAATTACGCCGCCGCCAAGTCCGGCATCCACGGCTTCACCAAGGCGCTGGGCCAGGAAGGCGCCGCCAAGGGCATCACCGTCAACGCCATCGCGCCGGGCTATATCGACACCGACATGGTGGCGGCGGTACCGGCCGAAGTGCTGGCCAAGATCGTCGCGCGTATTCCGGTTGGCCGGTTGGGCAAGGCCGACGAAATCGCGCGCGGGGTATTGTTCCTGGTAGCCGACGAAGGCGGCTTCATCACCGGATCAACTCTGTCCATTAATGGCGGGCAACACATGTACTAACCATCTCATCCTCGCCCTTCGACAAGCTCAGGGCGAGGATGGATGGAAATCCTCATGCTGAGCTTGTCGAAGCATGAGGATTACTTCGCCTGATGATCTCCTCCCTCACCGCGGAAAATCTCGCCTGCGTGCGCGGCGACAAAAGGCTGTTCGAGAGCCTGTCCTTCCGCGTGCGCGCCGGCCAGGCGCTGGCGGTGGAAGGCGCCAATGGCGCGGGCAAGACCTCACTGCTGCGCCTGCTGGCGGGCTTCCTGTCGCCTGCCGCAGGCCGCGTTGTGGTCAAGAGCGCGACCGGCGAAAGCGACGACGGCGAAGAACGTGGCAGGCTGGTGGGCTGGCTGGGGCATCTGGATGGCCTCAAGCCGCAGCTCACAGTGCTGGAACAGCTTTCCTTCTTCGCCCATCTCTATGGCCGCCAGGCCAATCCCGCCGCGCTGGAGACCGTGGGCCTGTCGCGGCAGGCCGATCTGCCCTGCCGCTATCTGTCCGCCGGCCAGAAACGGCGCCTGGCGCTGGCACGGCTTTTGACCTCGCAGCGTCCGCTCTGGCTGCTGGACGAGCCCTTCGCGGCCCTGGATGCCGCGGGGCAGGGGCTGGTGGCGCAATTGATGCTCCGCCACTGCGGCGAGGGCGGCATCATCATCGCCGCCACCCATGATCCGCTGGGGCTCGGCAATGAAAGCCTGAAGCTGTGAGCGCCTTCGCGACGCTGCTCCTGCGTGATGTGAAGCTGGCCGCGCGCAGCGGCGGCAGCGCCGCGCTGGCGCTCTCTTTCTTCGCCCTGGTCGCAACCCTGGTGCCGCTGGGCGTCGGCGCGGACTTGGCGTTGCTGGCGCGGGTGGCGGGCGGGGTTCTCTGGGTCGGGGCGGTGCTGGCGGCGCTGTTGTCGCTGGACCGGCTGTTCCAGGGCGATTTCGAGGACGGCAGTCTGGATCTGATCGCCTTGGCTCCTATTTCGCTGGAGTTGACGGCGCTGGCCAAGATCGCGGCGCATTGGGTCTCTACCGGCCTGCCCCTGACCCTGTTGTCGCCGCTGCTGGCCCTGATGTTCAATCTGGCGCCGACGCCGACCCTGGTATTGTTTTTCTCGCTCCTGATCGGCACGCCGGCCGTCAGTGCCGTCGGCGCGATCGGCGCCAGCCTGACCCTGTCCCTGAAGCGGGGAGGCCTGATCCTGCCGCTGCTGATCCTGCCGCTGCTGGCGCCGGCGGTGATCTTCGGCGCGGGCGCGGTCTCTGCAACCATGGATGGATTGGGGGGCCGGGCCGGTCTGGAACTCCTGGCGGCTTTTGCCGCAGGCGCCGTGCTGCTAAGTCCCTTCGCGGCGGCGGCTTCCGTGCGCCTAAATCTTGGTGGTTAGATGAACTGGCTGTTCCGTTACGCCAACCCGCATGAATTCATGCGCCTATCCGGCGCGGTGCTGCCTTTCACCGCGGTTGCCACCGTGTTGTGCCTGGTGCTTGCCCTTTATCTGGGATTCACTGCGCCGCCCGATTACCAACAGGGCCGAACCGTCCTGATCCTTTTTATCCACGTGCCCGCCGCCACCAGCGCGATGATGGTCTATGGCGCCATCGCGGTCTGTTCGCTCTTGTCGCTGGTCTGGCGTCATCCCTTGTCCGATACTGCCGCCCGCGCCGCCGCCCCACTGGGCGCGATCTTCACAGCCCTTGGACTGGTCACCGGCTCGCTCTGGGGCAAGCCGATGTGGGGCACCTATTGGGTGTGGGACGCGCGCCTCACCAGCTTCCTGCTGCTGCTGTTTCTCTATTTCGGTT
Source organism: uncultured Rhizobium sp. (assembly GCA_964421935.1). Taxonomy (GTDB): domain Bacteria; phylum Pseudomonadota; class Alphaproteobacteria; order Micropepsales; family Micropepsaceae; genus Rhizomicrobium. The sequence continues at coordinate 6,135 of CAYQZM010000063.1, forward strand.
ACATGGCGCTGTGGAACGCGATCGAGGATGAAACCAAGGCCGCCCGCGCCGCCGCCGTCCTGGCGCTGGTCGGCGCAGTGAACATTCCCATCATCAAATTCTCGGTCAACTGGTGGAACACCCTGCATCAGGGTGAAAGCATTGTTACCGGCGATCTGGCACCGGTGTTCCTGGCGCCGCTGCTGCTGATGATGGCGGGCTATGTGCTGCTGTTCGTCACGCTCTGGATGGTCCGCATCCGGACCGCCATCCTGGAACGGCGCGCCACCGTTTTGATGCAGCGGGGCGCGCAATGAACTTCGACATGAGCCCCTATGGCGCTTATATTTGGCCTGCCTATGGCATTTCCGCCCTGGCGCTGGCCGGCCTGACTTTGTGGAGCTGGATCCGCTGGCGGCGGGCCAAGGCCAAATTGGCCGCTCTGGAACAGAGGAAGTGACAACAAGGTGAGAAGCCGTCTGGTATTCATTCTGCCGATCGCGGGTTTCGCGGTGCTGGCTTTCTTTCTGTTCAAGGGTCTGTGGGGCCGGCCGGCTGACCAGATTCCGTCGGTGCTGATCAATAAGCCCGCGCCGCTGGACCAGGTGCCGGCGCTGGACGCTCAGACCCAAGGTTTCGGGCCCAAGGAGCTGAAAAGCGGCAAGGTGGTGGTGGTGAATTTCTTCTCCTCCACTTGTGTGCCCTGTCGCCTGGAGGCGCCGGTTCTCAACCAGCTCGCGCAGACGCCGGGCATTACCCTTTATGGCTATGTCTGGAAGGACAAGCCGGAAAATGCGCGTGCCTTTCTCAACGAACTCGGCAATCCCTTCAGCCGCATCGGCGTGGATACCGATGGCCGCATGGGCATGAACTGGGGTGTGCGGGGCTGGCCGGAGACTTTCGTCGTCGATGGCAAAGGCATCATCCGCTTCAAATATGACGCCGGGGAACTGACGCCCGAGATCGTCAAGGACCAGCTTCTGCCCGCCATCGAGGCCGCCCGGCGCAGCAGTTAGGACTTTCCTAACCCTGTTTTGTCAGGTTGGGTGCGATGCAGGTCAGCGCCACCCTGATTGCCGCCCAACAGGCCGCCCGCGAAGCGCGCCAGCGCCTGGCCCTGCCTCAAAACCAGGCACAGCCGGCGTCCCAGGCCAATTTCGCCGCGGCGGTCGAAAAAACGTCCGGGGTTGATACGGGCTTTTCGGCCTTGCCCTTGAAGCAGGTCGGCCCGCACCAGGCTTCGGCGCCGGCGCCCCAGCCTGCGGCCCCGGCCCAGATGGGCCAGCATATCGATATAACGGTCTAGGGGGAGGTTTTCAGGGAGATCGCGTCGGGCAGATCTCCGGCCCTTCGCTTTCGCTCAGGGCGTTCGTCGCTTTCGCAGGTCCACCGGACCTGCTCACGCGCTACGCGCGCTGCTTCTCACCCGCCGATCTTCCGGCGCCGCACATTGCGGCGGCCGGTCTTGGGCGCGTCGCCATTCAGCTGCTCGGCGGCCTGGGCGATCTGGCTCAGGGCCTTGAGAAACTTCTGCCGCTCGGGAAGGGGCAGGGGCTCCAGCAGGGCACGCTCGGCCCGGTCCGCGGCATTGCGGGCAGCCCTCAGGGCTTTGCGGCCGGCGGGGCTGATGGCGACGGCATTGGCGCGCTGATCTTCCTCGGTGCGCTCGCGCGACAGCAGGCCCTTCTCCAGCATCCGGCGCACCATCTCCGCCAAGGTCGAACGATCGATGCCCGTGATCTCCACCAGTGCGGTTTGGCTGGCGCCATCATTCTGCTCGAGCGCGCACAGCAGCGTGTATTGCTGCTTGGTCAGTTCTTTGCCACCAGCTTCGCGCGCATAAAGGTCGCCATAGAATTGCTGGCAACGGCGAATGAGGTGAGAGGGCGCCTCGGAAAGGTCAAAACCATTTCCCGGCCTGCGCTGCCCCTTCATCATCAACAACCCCACGATGTTCCGCTCTCTCCGGCGCGCCCCCGGCGTTCAAGTCCCGTATTCGGGTTTCAGGAAAGCACTGCGCTCCGACAGGTGGAGTTAAAACGGTTTTGTGGTGAGAAGTCCATGCGCATTTTTTCCTTTGCGCATCTTGCAAGCACATTCGCCTTGCGCCACGGCGGCTGCATGCAGCCTGGACGCTCATCATGATGTGATGCGCGCCAGCCACAATTGTTTGTATGGCCGGCGCCTTGACGCACCATGCGGTTCGAACGGACTTAAGGATTTCCAAAGAGATAGCGAGGCGTCCGAAAACGGGAACGCAAAAAGGCGCGCATCATTCTTGCGCGCTTTTGCCCGCGTTTTCCGCTTCCGGGGCTTGGTGTTTCATCACCAGAGGGGTCTGTGCGAGCGCGAACAAAAAAATCAGGGGGATGATGCCCCAGACCTTGAACGACACCCAGGTCGCCGTCGAAGTGAGCCGCCACACCGTCTCATTGATGACCGCCAGCACAAGGAAGAAAAGACCCCAGCGCACCGTGAGCTTGCGCCAGCCCTGCTCGTTCAACTCGAAGGCCTGGGCAAAGACATATTTGATGAACAAACGATTGAAGAAGAGTCCACCCAGCAGCACCGCCCCAAAGAAGCCGTAAAGCACGCTGGGCTTCATCTTGATGAAGACATCGTTTTTCAAATAGAGCGTCAATCCGCCGAACACCATCACCAGGATGGCGGTGAAAAGCGGCATGGGAGAAAGCCGTTTCTCCAGAAAATAGCCGAGGCCCAGGGCCACCGCGATCGCCACCATGAAACAGGCCGTGGCGCCGAAAATGCCGAGATAGCGGAAGGCCGCAAAAAAGATCAGCAGCGGGCCCAAATCGAGCGCCAGCCGCCGTACCTGGGGGTTCATGCCGCCTGTCCTTCCTTAAGCCGCTCCGCGCCCACCAGTGCCCGGGCAAAATCGGTAGCCATGAAGGGCTGCAGGTCGTCTTCGCCCTCGCCCACGCCGATATAATGGACGGGAAGGCCGAAACGGGCCGCCAGCGCCACCAGAATGCCGCCCTTCGCCGTGCCATCCAGCTTGGTCATCACCAGGCCGGTCACGGGCACCGCCGCCGAGAAAGCCTCGACCTGGGAGAGGGCGTTCTGACCGGTGGTGGCATCCAGCACCAGCAGCACCGCATGGGGCGCCGAGGGGTCCAGTTTCTTGATCACCCGCGCGATCTTTTCCAATTCTGCCATCAAGCCGGCCTTGTTCTGCAGCCGGCCCGCCGTATCGATCAGAAGAATGTCGCTGCCGTTGCCGCGCGCCTTTTCCAGTGCGTCGAAGGCCAGGCCTGCGGCATCTCCGCCCGGCTTGCCGGCAACGAACTCGGCCTTTGCCCGCACGGCCCACACGCGCAACTGCTCGATGGCGGCGGCGCGGAAGGTATCGCCAGCGGCCATCGTCACTTTGGCGCCATCCTCGGCCAGGCGCTTGGCCAGTTTACCAATGGTCGTCGTCTTGCCGGTGCCGTTGACACCCGCGACCAGGATCACAAAGGGCTTTTTGTCGTCGGCAACCTGCAAAGGCTTCTGTACCGGCGCCAGGACCGTGGCGATTTCCGCGGCCAGGACATTTTTCAACTCGGGCGTTGTAATTTCCGCGTCATAGCGGCCTTTCGCCACGCCCTGTGCGATACGCCGGGCGGGATCGGCCCCCATGTCTGCGCGGATCAGGGCTTCTTCCAGATCCGCAATGGTTTCGGCATCCAGCTTTTTCTTGGTCAGGATCTCGCCCAGGCCCGTCTTGGCCAGGCTGGACTTGAGCCGCTCGAAGAAAGTGGGCGGTGGCGGGGCTTCGCCGAATGTCCTCATGCCCCGGACTCCGGAAAAGGTGTGCCTGTCAGATGATCACCAGTCCGTCCGGTAATAATGATGTCCAGCAGCGTTCCCGGTTCATGCGCGGCTGGGAGCGAGACGGGCGCAAAGCAAGGCGTGTGGCCCAGGCCTTTCTGTTCCATCAATACCATCTGGCGGCTGCCTTTAAGGCTTTCAAGCCGCACCGCGAACGCCGCCGCACCCCGCTGGCGCAGGCGCGCGGCCCGGTCCTTGACCTCAGCACGGGGCAGTTGCGGCATCCGCGCCGCCGGTGTGCCGGTACGGGGGCTGAAGGGAAAGACATGCAGGAAGCTGAGGCCGGCATCATCCACCAGCTTCAGGCTGTTTGCGAACATCGCATCGCTCTCGGTGGGAAAACCGGCGATCAGGTCGGCACCGAAAGCCGCTTCGGGGCGATAGCGCCGCACCTTTTCGCAAAAACGGATGGTGTCGGCGCGGCTATGACGGCGTTTCATGCGCTTGAGGATCATGTCATCGCCGGACTGGGCCGAAAGATGGAAATGCGGCATCAACCGTTCTTCTTCGGCGATGACGCGCATCAACACCGGATCGGCCTCGATGGAATCGATCGAGGACAGGCGCAGGCGCCGGAGCTCCGGCACCATGTGCAGCAGCTTTTCCACCAGGCTGCCCAGCGATGGCGAGCCCGGAAGGTCGGCGCCGTAGGAGGTCAAGTCCACCCCCGTCAGCACGATCTCGGCAAAACCGCTCTCGGCCAGGCGGCGCGCTTCCGATACCACCGAGCCCATCGGCACGCTGCGGGAAGGCCCGCGCCCGTAAGGAATGATGCAGAACGTGCAGCGATGGTCGCAGCCATTCTGTACCTGCAGGAAGGCGCGGGTGCGGCCCTCGAAATGGTCCACCATCTGCGAGGCGGTTTCGCGCACGCTCATGATGTCGTTGACCTTGATCCGTTCGCTGCCGGCAACGCCGAAATCGCCCCGGCCGAAGCCCGCATAGCTGTCGGCGGAGAGCTTTTCCCGGTTGCCCAGGACGGCGTCGACCTCGCGCATGGCGGCATATGTCTGGGGCTCGACTTGCGCCGCGCAGCCCGTCACCAGGATGGGGCGGCGCGGGTTTTCCCGCTTGAGCCTGCGGATCATCTGGCGCGACTGGCGCACCGCCTCGGCCGTCACCGCACAGGTATTGACCACCACCACGTCGCGCAACTGTGCTTCGGCGGCACGGGCCCTGATCGCTTCGCTCTCATAGGCATTGAGGCGGCAGCCAAAGGTGACGACCTCGACTGTCATGCCAGCTTGTCCAGGTCCACCCGGCCGCGGAAAGGCATGGCGGTGGGGCCGGTCATCAGCACATGGCCATCTTCTTCGCGCCATTCGATACCAAGGCTGCCGCCATCCAGCACCAGTTCGACCTTGCGTCCGGTCAGGCCACGGCGGATCGCCGCCACGGCAGTGGCGCAAGCACCTGTGCCGCAGGCCAAGGTCACGCCCACGCCCCGCTCCCACACCCGCATGCGGATATGCTCCGTGTCGAGCACCTGGGCGAATTCCACATTCGTGCGCCGGGGAAAGAAGGACAGCGTCTCGATCTTGGGACCCAGGGTGGTGAGAGGGGCCTTCTGCGCGTCAGGCACGAAAATCACGCAATGGGGATTGCCCATCGAGACGGCGCTGACGGGAAGACTGCTGCCGCCTATATCCAAGGGGAATTGGGTCGTATCAACCTGGGACGCCAGCGGCACCTGGTCCCAGGCAAGGCGCGGCTCGCCGACATCCACCGTCACCTGGCCCTTGCCCGCGTCGCTGCAGACCAGCAGGCCGCCCTTGGTGGCCAGCTTGACGCGCGCCAGGCCGCGCTCGTCGAGCAGCAGGCGCGCGACACAGCGCGTGGCGTTGAAGCAGGATTCCGATTCCGAGCCATCGGCATTGAAGAACTGCACATCCACGTCCGCGGTCGCGCCACCCGGACGCATCACCGCCACCGTGTCGCAGCCGATACCGAGATGACGATCGGCGACGGCACGGGCCAGCGCCGTGGTCATGGAAAGAGCGGCGTCGCGGGCATCGAATACGACAAAATCGTTGCCCAGGCCGTGCATTTTCACGAAAGCGGTCATGGGCCGTGTTTATAGGTGCCCCGGCCCCGCTTTTCCATTGCCTGGCCCCCCGAAAATTTCCATTCTGGGCGGCCCATCCGGATGATCCATGCGCGCGACATTGAGCCTTATTGCCCTGTTGCTCGGTTCCGTTCTTGCCACAGGAGTTTTTCTCATGCGTGCTGACGCCGCGGCCGACCCCTATGTCTGGCTGGAGGACGTGCATGGCCAGAAGCCACTGGCCTGGGTGGCCGAGCAGAACAAGCAATCCTTGGGGGTGCTGAAGGCCGATCCGCGCTACCAGAAGAACTACGATTCCATTCTGGAAGTGCTGGATGCCGCCGACCGCATTCCCATGGGCAGCCTCAGTCACGGCTATGTCTATAATTTCTGGCAGGACGCGGCCAATCCCAAAGGCCTGTGGCGGCGTACCACCATCGCCGACTATCAGAACCCCGCTCCGAAGTGGGAGGTGCTGCTGGATGTGGATGCGCTGGCCAAGACCGAGAAGGAAAACTGGGTCTTCAAGGGCGCGGAATGTTCACCGGGCGAGGTGCGCTGCCTGATCCGCCTGTCGCGTGGCGGCGGCGATGCCGTGGTGGTGCGCGAATATGACCTGAAGGCGAAGAAGCTGGCGGGCGATGGTTTCAGCCTCACCGAAGCCAAGGCCGATGCCAGCTATCTGGACGACGACACGGTGCTCTATTCCACCGCCAAGGACGGCGAGACCACGTCCAGCTACGCCCGGATCGCCAAGGAATGGAAGCGCGGCACCCCGCTGTCGGCTGCATCTGTGCTTTACACGGGCGAAGTGGGCGATGTCGGTGTCTCGCCCGCCACGTTCCATACCAGGCACGGCAATGTGGGAATGGTGATCCGTAACGTCACCTTCTTCGAGACCGATTATTTCCTGGTGGAGAATGGCAAGGCGCGCAAACTGCCGCTGCCGCGCTCGGCCGATCTCAAGGGCGTGTTCGATGGCGCCTTTCTCGCGACCTTGCGCGAGCCTTACGAAACAGGCGGCGTTGCGCTGCCCAAAGGGGCACTGGTGGCTTTCCGCGAAGGTGCCAAGCCGCAGGTGATCTTTGCCCCCGGCCCGCGTCAGAGCATTGAGAGCGTCGGGATCGGCCGCGACCAGATCTATGCGGCCATCACCAGCAACGTGATCGGCCAGGTTCATGTCTTCACGCCTGACGGGGCGGGCTGGCACGACACGGTGCTGCCGCTGCCCGGCAATGGCTCGGCCGACATTGTCAGCACCAATGATTTCGGGCCGCAGGCGATGTTCACTTTCCAGAACTACCTGACGCCCACCACCCTTTATTTCGATCCGGGCAGCGATGCGCCCAAGTCCATCAAGTCGCTGCCGGCGCGCTTTGACTCATCGAAGCTTGTCACCGAACAGTTCGAGGCCACGTCCAAGGACGGGATCAAAATTCCCTATTTCGTCACCCGGCCCAAGACCCTGTCCGGTCCGGCGCCCACCATCCTTTACGGCTATGGCGGCTTTGAAGTGTCGTTGACGCCCTCCTACAGCGCCAATTTCGGCCGGCTGTGGCTCACCCATGGCGGCATCTATGGGGTGGCCAATATCCGTGGCGGGGGCGAGTTCGGGCCGGCCTGGCATGACGCCGCGCTCAAGACCAAGCGCCAGCATGCCTATGACGATTTCGAGGCGGTGGCGGCCGACCTGACGAAGCGCGGCCTGACCACGCCCAGACAGCTCGGCATCATGGGCGGCTCCAATGGCGGGCTTCTGGTCTCCACCGTGATGGTGCAGAAGCCGGCGCTGTTCGGTGCGGTGGTCTGCCAGGTGCCGTTGATCGACATGATCGCCTACACCCACATCGGCGCCGGCGCGAGCTGGATCGGCGAATATGGCGATCCCAAAATCCCCGCCGAGCGCGATTACATTCTTTCCTACAGCCCCTATCAGAATGTGAAGCCGGGTGTTCACTATCCGCCTGTCTTCTTCGTCACGGCCACCAGCGACGATCGGGTGACGCCGGTGCATGCGCGCAAGATGGCGGCCAAGATGGAGGCGCAGGGCCATGACGTGCTGTTCTACGAGAACACCGATGGCGGCCATGCCGCGGCCGCCGATCATCGCCAGGCGGCGGAGATGTGGGGCCTCAGCTTCGTCTATCTGGCGCAGAAGCTGGGCCTGAAAAACTGACAGGCAGAAACAAAACGGCCCGCCGGTGAGGGCGGGCCGCCTTGCTTCGAATGCTTTTTGTTTAACGGCCTTTGGCGACCCGCGGCTTGGGCGTCGCGACCGGCGCCTCCTTGGGCTTGACGGCTTTCTTGGCGAGGGCTGCGCGGCTCTTCACCGCGGCGGCCGAAAGATCGGGAATCTTGGGCATGGGCTATATTCCGGCGGATTTCTGGGGCAGACCCTATGCCCCCCCAAGCCCTCCGTAAACGGATGGTTTGCCTTACGGTAATCTTCCTAGCCCTGGGGTGTCCGCTTCAGCCCGGCGCATTCCCTTGTATGCCCAGCCGCAGCAGATAGACGGATTGGGAGGCGCACATCCACAGCCAGTCCCGCTTGGGACCACAGAAGCAGACGTTGGCGCAGGTCTCCGGCAGCCGGATGCGGGCGATCAGCTTGCCTTCCGGGTTCCATACCGTGACCCCCATGTAACCCGGAACCGAGGTCGAGCCGGACCAGAGATTGCCGGCCACATCGATCCGGTGGCCGTCAAAGCCGCATTTGATGCCGTCGACCATCCCGTCGCTGAACATGCGCTGATTGGCGATGCCG
>CAYQZM010000064.1:0-10762 GCA_964421935.1 uncultured Rhizobium sp.
TGCACGCCTCTTCCAGCGCCTTGTTGGAGGTGGCGTAGGAGATGCGGAAAAACGGTGACAAACCAAACGCGGCACCGTGCACCACCGCCACGCCTGTGGCTTCCAGCAACTCGGAGGCGAAATCGCTGTCGGTGGCGATCACCTTGCCGGCAGCCGTCTTCTTGCCGATCAGCTTCCTGATCGACGGATAGACATAGAAGGCGCCTTCGGGCTTCGGGCATTCGATACCCGTGGCCTGGTTCAGCATGGAAACCACCAGATCGCGCCGCTCTTCAAATATCTTCTGGAATTTCGGGATGAAGTCCTGCGGCCCGTTCAAGGCTTCCACCGCCGCCCATTGCGAGATGGAGGTGGCATTGGTGGCCGACTGGCTCTGCAGCTTGGCCATCGCCTTGATCAGGTCCTCGGGACCCGCGCAATAGCCGATGCGCCAGCCGGTCATGGCATAGGCCTTTGACACACCATTCATGGTCAAGGTGCGCTCGTAAAGGCCTGGCTCCACTTCCAGGATGGTGGTGAACTTGAAGCCGCCATAGACCAGATGCTCATACATGTCGTCGGTCAGCACCCAGACATGAGGATGCTTCATCAAGACGTCGGTCAGGCCCTTGAGCTGCTCGCGGGTATAGCAGGCGCCTGTGGGGTTGGAGGGCTGGTTGAAGATCAGCCACTTGGTCTTGGGCGTGATCGCCTTTTCCAGCGCCTCCGGCGTCAGGCGGAAACCGTCCTCCAGGCCGCACTCGATGATGACCGGCTTGCCGCCGCCCAGCAGCGCGATGTCGGGATAGCTGACCCAATAGGGCGCCGGCACGATCACTTCATCGCCGGGATTCAGGGTCGCCAGCAGCGCGTTATAGATGATGGTCTTGCCGCCAGGCGCGACGAAAGTCTGGGACGGCTTGTAGTCGACATGGTTCTCGCGCTTGAACTTGGCGGCGATGGCGGCGCGCAGTTCGGGAATGCCTTCCACGGCGGTGTACTTGGTCTGGCCGTCATGGATGGCCTTGATCGCCGCCGCTTTGATGTTGTCGGGGGTGTCGAAGTCCGGCTCCCCGGCCCCCAGGCCGATCACGTCGCGCCCGGCGGCCTTCAGCTCGCGCGCCTTGCTGGTCACCGCGATGGTTGGCGACGGCTGGATGCGGCCCAGCGATTCGGCAAGAAACCCCTTGGTAAGCGGCATGGAAGCGACTCTTTGGCAAAATTGCGGAAGGGGGATAACAACCGGGGCCGCCCCGGGCAAGCAGAGCTTGGGCAGGCCCGCCATTCCTTTTCGGCGGGCGGCAGGAAAGCGCTGTCAGGGCTCGAGTTTGCGCCAGGCCGGCAGGAACTGGCGGATCAGGCCTTGGTAAAGACCGCCGCCGACCACGCCCCCGATCAGGGGGCCCGCGATCGGTACCCACCAGTAATGGCCCGGCGATGGCAGGGCCGCCTCGCCCCATCCCGCCATCCAGGCAAACAGGCGCGGGCCCAGATCACGCGCCGGATTGATCGCCCAGGCTTCCAGGTAGCCTGCACTGGCCCCGATCGCTGCCACCAGAAGCCCGATGATCAGCGCGCTGGAATTGGCCTGGGGCGCCACGGTGTTGAATTCCTCGGTGACCGCGAAAATGCCCAGCACCAGCATGGCGGTCAGCACGATCTCATCGACAAAGGCATGCATCACGCTGATGGCGAGCCCGGGATGGGTGAAGAAGACACCTGCCGCGCCACCGCCGGCGCGGGTCAGGTGATGCAGGTCGTTGTAATGATCGATCACCGGCCCATAGAGCAGATAGACCACGGCCGCGCCCAGAAAGCCGCCGGCGATCTGCGCGGCGCTATAGGGCAGCACCTTGCGCCAGGAAAAGCCGCGGAACAGCGCCAGCGCCAGGGTCACGGCGGGATTGGCGTGGGTGCCCGAGACCGCGCCGGTGACATAGATGGCGATGGTGACCGACAGGCCCCAGGTGATGCACACGCCCCAATAGGCGCTCTGGTAGGGGCTGGGATCATAGAGCGTATACATGCCGGCGGCAGAGCAGCCGATGACGATGATGATGAATACGGCAAGGCATTCGGAGAGCAGCTCTCCGAGCGCGATCTTCCAGGCCGGCATTATACCCCCGCATGCGTTGTCTTTGGCCCGATGCTAGCATGCCAACGTGCAATTCCTGAGTCGTGCCATGATCAGAGCCCTGTTGTTCGTGGTGTTGGCGGCGGCGCTGACGGGCTGCGGCAAGACCGAGCCGCCCGTCGGCAAATGGGAAGGCGGCTATGAGGCCGGCGGCGACCTGGTTGCCGCGCGGGTGGAAATTCTTCCAGGCGGAAAGGTCAAGGTCATGGCCCCCGATATCACCAATGCCATGGGTCCCCGCGAGCAGATCAACCAGCTTCGGGCGCAGCTGGCAGCGGATCTGGTCAATGGCTGGAGCGAGGTGGCGCCGCGCAGTTTCGACTTCGACGGCAAGACCTTCCGCAAGCCCGGCGGGGTGGCGCCGCAGATGGTGTGGGACAAGGCGACCAACCAGATGACCTTGCAGCTTTATATCGGCGCGCGCCCGGCGCTGCCGGTGCCGCTCAGGCCAGTGGACGGATTCCACGACAATCCGTGGCCGTCGGGGTAAGGAGCGGTTTGCCGAAGGCAAATCAAACGGTCCCATGGACCGTTTGAAGCGACGGTCCATAGCGACAGCGTATGGACGCCGAGCTCGAGCGAGGCGCCGGGCGAACCCTCAGCCTAGTTCCTTTCCTTCACCGCCTTGACCTGGCTCTCCAGTTGTTGCGTGCGGTTGCGCAGCGCGTCCATGCCGCTGCCCGGCGCCGATACGGCAATGACATTGCCATGTTCGCCCAGGAAGGCGGCATTGCGCGCCGCCATGTCGTCGAGAAATTCCTTGGGCTTGCGGATGAAGCCAGGACTGTCGCTGACCGAAAGGCCAGCGGCGATGGCCAGCTCCTTCACAAACGTGACGCAGTTGTGCTTGTCGATGTCATAGGATGGCTGGGGCCAGCTTTTCCATTTCTGCACCACCGCCACCACCGCGTGATGCTGCGCATCCGTCAGTGGAAAGGAAAAATGCCGGTCCGCGCTCGCCATGTAGGAGGCCGGCAACGGGTTGGGATCGAGCGAGCCTTCCACCGGCTCCCACAGTGCGTTGATGAAGAAATCGGTGGCTGAGAAGCCATAGGTGCTGTCCACCGCCGGGGTGCCGTCATCGGGCGTGCCGGACAAGGCGACGAAGCCGTGCGGGAAATTCATCAGCAGCCCGGCGCCGAACATGCGGAAATCATGGGAATAGAAGGTGATGGTGACGGCAGCTTCGGCCGGCGCTGAGAAAAGCAACGCCGCAAGGCAAAGCAACCAGACACGAAGCATGCAAAGACGGCCCGCGATATCCCACTGCTATATATCAAGCAGCCGACGGGCCGACCACTGGAACCGCCACGCCTTGCGTTATGGCCCGCCCTGGCATTCGCTCGTGACAAGGGGAAATCCCATCGCGGTCTGGGAGACGCGGGTGACGCAGGTCTGCGGGTTGTAGGTCCGCTGTTTTTCCGAATCCACCAGCTTCAAGCCGTCCGAGCTGATCTGCACGCCGCGCCTGTAAAGGTCGGCCCAGTCGCGATTGCGCTTGCAGATCTCCGGTCCCCATAGCCGGGAATCCGGCAATTGCTGGCGCATGCGACAGACGATCGTGTCGGGATCGCCTGCGCCGGTGGGGCTGTCCTGCTGGCGCAGGAGACGCGTGTCCGTCACCGTCACGGATTCGATGCCGGGTTGGGGCGGCGGCGGAGAGTTCGGGGCCAGCGACGCCTTCAACTGGTCCAGCGCCCTGGCCTGCTCCAGCGCGGCCGTCTTCGTCTCTTCCAGGGTGGCCAGGATCGTCGCCTTGATCTCGCGAATCTGCCGGTTGGCGTCTTCTGTCACAGGCCTCATGTCGGCATGGGCATTGTGATCGATCTGCTGAATCTCGGCCTTGGCCTGGGCAATCCATGCCCGCATGCAGGTGGCATAGCCCAGCTTCTGGCCGTCATATTTCTGGTCCCGCGCGCCGTTGTCCGGCCGATGCGGCAGCGGGATCACCAGCTTGCTGTCCGGTGGTTTGCAGTCCGGCGACGGAAAGGCGGCGGGCTCGGCTGCAGCCGTAGATGGCGGCGGCTCCTCCAGACTGTCCACGGCCTTGGCATCTTCGATCGCCGCGTTGATCTGGCGCTCGATGATGCGGATATGGGCAGTGGCATCCGCGCCGATCTGGTTCAGTTTCGCACCGGCTTCGTCGCGGATGCGGGTGATCTCACGATTGGCATTGTCGACAAAGACCCGGGTGCAATCGTTAAAGCCGCGGACCTGCTGATTATATTTGGCGGAGTTGCTTGTTTCTGAAGACCAGCTGGTGCCAAGCGCGGTCTCCTTGCGGATCAGGGTACGATCAGGCCTGGTGCATCTGAGATCCTGTTTTTCCTGGGACAACAAAGCCTCGGCGGTCTGCGCCTGGGCCCAGACCGGAACAAGCAGCAACAGGACGGCCAGAAGATATTTCATGGTCCCCGCTTCAGAGGAAATATAGCATCGGCGCTGTGGCGCTGCCCATGTCTTCCAAAAGGCCGCGTTGACAAATTGTCTGTCGAGACCGAACGTCCCCGCGAAATGGCGAGGGCCTTGGCCCACGCCTGTCAGGGCTGGAAAACAGGTGCTTTCATGAAATTCTCGTCGTCTTTCGCCATCGTCACGCTGGCGTCCCTTCTCTGTGCCGGCGCGAGCGTGGCACAGCAGCAGAAGCCCGCTGCCGGACAGACACCTGCGGGCTTGGCCGAGGGCATGGATCCAGCCATCGCCCGCCGCATGGCGGTGCAGCCGCCGTCCAACGAACATCTGGTTGTTGCCCCCGCCACCAATGAATGGCTGACCTGGGGCTATGACCAGGAGCGCACCGGCTGGAACCGGGCCGAGACCAGCCTGACGCCACAGAATGTCCGCGGCCTCAAGCAGATCTGGTCGACCCAGCTTGCCGTGCCGGTGGACAAATATGTGCTTTCCACCATGACCGCGCCGGTGCTGGTGGCGGGCGTGACGACACCCCAGGGCCCCAAGGACATGCTCTTCATCCTGGGCGCCAATGACGTGCTGTTCGCGCTGGATGCCAATAGCGGCCAGCTTCTGTGGCAGAAGAGCTTCCCCAATCCGCACAAATCGACGGCCCCCGTCCGCGACTGGCTTTGCCCCAAGACCCCCAATGACACGCCCACCATCGACAAGGCGCGCGGCATCGTCTTCTTCATCAGCGGCGATGGGGTCCTGCGCGGGCTGAACCTGGCGGACGGCGCCGAGCGCCTGAAGCCCGTGCCCATGGCCGCGCCTTTCGTGCGCGCCTGGAGCCTGAACCTGATTGACAATGTGGTCTACTCTCCCAGCGGACGGGCCTGCGGCGAGGTCACCGACAAGAACTCGATCGAATATGCCGCCGCCATATCGGGCCTGCGCCGCGCCGGCAGCGGACCGCTGCTCGACGCCTCGGCCGTCAACGCCGCCGATGTCAGAGATCTCGCCAATCCGGTGGTCAATCACTTCTTCACCAGCGGCGCGCGCCCCGCCGCGCCCTGGGGCCGCGGCGGCGTTGTCCGCGCGCCGGGTGGCGTGGTGCTGGAGACCAGCGACGGCCGTTATGATCCGGCCGGCGGCGACTTCAGCGAAAGCATCCTGAAAGTCGCGCCCAAGGCGGCGCGGCTGATGGACAGCTATACGCCGACCAACTGGATGGACAATCTGATGCACGACATGTCGGGCTCGGCCAGTCCGGTCGTGTTCAACTTCGCCGGCAAGACCCTGGTCGCCGTCTCACAGAAGGAATCAGTGCTGCGCCTTCTGGACGCCAACAGTCTGGGCGGGGCGAACCACATGACCCCGCTGTGGCAATCCTCCAAGCTGGGCAATGACGAAAAGACCGGCACCGATCCCAGCCGCGGGGTATGGGGCGCTATCGCCACCTATGAAACGGGCGGCCGCCGCTTCCTCTATCTGCCGCTCTACGGCCATCCTTCGAAAGATGCCCCGACCTTTCCGGTCACCACCGGCCCGCGCGAGGACGGCTGCATCATGGCTTTCGAGGTGGTCAACAACAACGGCCAGGTCTCGGCCCAGCCGCTCTGGACCTCCACCAGCATGGTGATGCCCGACCCGCCGGTGGTGGCGAACGGCGTCGTCTATGCGCTTTCGACCGGCGGCCAGGCAATGCAGAACGGCGTGAAGCCGGGCGATCCGCGCATGCCGTACGACCAGAGCTCGGTGCTGCGCTCGACACCCGTCTCGAACATGACGCTCTATGCCTATGACGCGGTGAGCGGAAAACAGCTCTGGTCCAGCGGCAAGACTCTGACCGACTGGGTGCATTTCAGCGAACCGGTTGTCGCCATGGGCAAGGTCTTTGTCGTCACTCACGACGCCCATGTCGTAGCTTTCGGACTGAAGAAGTAGTTCGATCGAAAAGCGTCATGCGTCCCATGCAAAGCCCGCGCGAGAAATCGCGCGGGCTTTTTCATCTGCGCGAACCGGAGATGACCTCGACAGGTGAGATGGCGCGCGAGACAGAAACCTTGGCGGACCGCTGCACAGGCCGAAGAAATCGTCACATTTGTGAAGCATCTGCTGCGGGGGAAGATTTCTTTCGCCGGACCTGAGCGGGCGGCGCGTTGGCGACACTCCGTTACAATTTAGAAAGCCTCCAACTCTTCACCTTCCGGGACCCCGGGTGGAAGCTCTCGCTTGGCTTTGTGTCCGTTCGGCGCTCCACCTTAGGGATACCGGCCATCAGGGCGGTCGGGCCGGCTTAGGTGCCCCCCACGTTAAGTCATCAGTCCGACCGTCCATTTATTTCTCAGCCCGACCGTTCATTTAATCCCCTCCCGAGCTCATCCTTGTCCCGCAGCCCTGTATGCGGGTGGCCGCTTTGGGCCGTTTAATCTTTCCAGCACTGACATTTTCTACCGATCAGGCATGGTTTTTGAGCCACGCGACAAAGCTTTACAGCGGCCGGGCCTTGCCTAGCGGCCCGCCGCCGCCATATTTGCGCTGGCGGGGCCGATGCGGGTATCAGGGCCTTAAGCTAAGGCATCCATAAACGCGGCCCTGAGGCCGCCCCATTTTGGCAAAGAGAGTTCAATGAAGTCCTTGTTTCGTGGCGCATTTCTACGCGGCGTGAGTGCGACTGTGCTCGCGGCCAGCCTGGCCGCCTGTACCGCCAATCCCCAACCGCTGAACCGGCCCGGCGATCTCCCGCCCTCCTTCACCGCTCCCAATGACAAGAGCGCCCCCGTCTGGCCCAAGGCCGCCTGGTGGGCCGGCTTCGGCTCCGACGAGCTCACGCCGCTGGAAGAAACTGCGCAGAAGGAAAACCTCGACATCGCCCAGGCTGCGGCGCGTGTGTTGCAGTCCGAGGCCAATGACGGCGTCGCGCTGGCGGCGCTCTTCCCGACTCTTGGTGCCGACATCGGCGTGACCCGCAGCGGCAGCAATGCGCCCAGTCGCACCACCGGCCTCAGGGCGGGGAATGCTTTCACCGCCGGCCTGTCAGCCAGCTATCAGCAGGGCTTCTTCGGCACCCAATATTTCCAGCTTCAGGCAGCGCGCGAGGATCTGCGCGCCTCCCGCTATGCCGCCGCGGTCACCGGTATCTCCATTTCCAGTCAGGTGGCGGATGAATATTTCACCATCCTCCACTATCGCGAGCGCATCGCGCTGGCCAACGCCAACATCGCCGCCGCCAAGCGCATTCTCGCCATCACCCAGGCCAAGGTGAACAGCGGTGTCTCCTCCAACCTTGAGCTGGCCGAACAGCAGGCCGTCGTGGCGCAGCAGGAATCCGCCCTGCCCGGCCTGATCCAGTTGGAAAAGCAGGCCCGCTACTCGCTGGCCATCCTCCTCGGCCGTGCCCCGGAAGGCTTCGACATCAAGGCGCAGAATCTGGATGGCGTCGCCGCACCGTCGGTACAGCCGGGCCTTCCCTCCGAGCTGCTGCTGCGCAATCCCTCCGTGGCCCAGGCTGAAGCCCAGCTCTATGCCGCGCATGCCAATGTGGACTATGCCCGCAGCCTTTATTTCCCCTCACTGAACCTGTCGGGCGATGCGGGTTACGGACCGGCATCGTCGCTATCCAATCTGTTCAACGCCGGTTCCTTCGTCTGGAGCATCGGCGCGTCCATCGCGCAGAACATCTTCGATGGCGGCAGGATCCATGCCCAAAATGACGCGGCCAAGGCCCAGCAGCAGGAACTGATTGCCGCCTATCGCAAGGCCGTCTTCACCGCCTTCCAGGACGTGGAAACCTCGTTGGATACGGTGAAGTCCACCACCGATCAGCTGGCTCTGGTGGATACCCAGACCCGCGCCGATGCGGAAGCCTTCCGCATTTCCGAGCTGCAATATCGCGAAGGCACCATCGACATCCTGTCGCTGCTCAACGCCCAGCAGAATCTGTTCGCGGCGCAGCAGTCGCTGGTGCAGGTCAAGCTGTCGCGGCTGCAGGCCTATCTGGCGCTTTACAACGCCCTGGGCGGCGGCTGGGAACAGAAGTCGGACGATGCGGCCTACAAGAACCAGCTCGACTGGTGGCCGCTGTAAGAGCCGTCATCCGGCAACGAAAAAGGGCGCCTCACGGCGCCCTTTTTGTTTTCAGCGGAGATTTCCAGCCACGGCCTTCGGCTTGTAGGGCTCTTCGAGGTATTTCACCTCATCCGCCGTCAGCTTGATCTCGGCGGCGGCGATCGCATCCTCCAGGTGGCTCATCTTGGAGGCGCCCATGATGGGCGCGGTGACACCCTTGGCCAAGAGCCAGGCCGTGGCGATCTGGGCATTGTTCTTGCCGCGCTTCTTTGCCGTCTCCTCCACCCGGCGCAAAGTCTCCACGTCGTTGGCGTCAAACTGCATGTCCAGGACATTGTCGCTTTTGGCGCGGGTGGTCTCTTTATCCAGCGCATGGGCATGGGAGCGGCTCAGGAAGCCACGGGCCAGCGGACTCCAGGGGATCACACCCACACCATGGTCGCGGCAGACCGGCAGCATCTCCCGCTCCTCCTCGCGATAGACCAGGTTGTAGAAATTCTGCATCGAGACGAACTTGGTCAGGCCCATCTTCTCGGCCGTGGCCAGATATTTGGCGAACTGCCAGGCATGCATGGAAGAAGCGCCGATGTAGCGCGCCTTGCCGGACTTCACCACGTCATGCAACGCCTCGATGGTCTCCTCGATGGGCGTGGCATTGTCGAAACGGTGGATCTGATAAAGGTCCACATAGTCCATTCCCAGCCGGCGCAGGGAGTTGTCGATCGCATGCAGGATATGCTTGCGCGACAGGCCGCCATGGCGCCCGTCCACCGGAAAGAAGACCTTGGTGGCCAGTACATAATCTTCGCGGCTTGCGGCGAAATCGCGCAACGCCCGGCCCACCACTTCCTCCGAGACACCGTTGGAATAGATATCGGCGGTGTCGAAGAAATTGATGCCGGCTTCCAGCGCCCGCTTGATGAAGGGGCGCGACGGCTCTTCCTCCAGCACCCAGTCGCGCCATTTGGGGCTGCCATAGGTCATGGTCCCCAGGCAGATGCGCGATACCTTCAGCCCCGTCTGACCCAGCCGGACCTGTTCCATCCTTAACCCTCCCGCGAATGACGCCCGTTTCTAGAAGTCCCCCGCGACAAAGCCAAACCGGTCGCCCGCGAGGGAACTTATGGAACTTTTGGCCCTGACGGGGCATTTTGCCAAGGTTCCTGCAGGACCCCATGGCAAGCATCGAAGCCGTTTCCGAAGAGCCGGAGGCCTGGTTCAAGCTGGACCGGGATGGCCGCAAGCTGGCGCTGGGTGGCTCCTGGACCATCGGGGAAAGCGCGCGGCTGGACCGGCAGCTGCGAGACATCAAGTCCAGCGGCGGCCCTATCGAGATCGATGCCAGCCAGGTCTCGCGGATGGACAGCGCCGGCGCCTGGCTGCTGCTGCGCACCCGCCGCGCCTTGGAAGCCACGGGTGCGAAAATCTCGCGCTTTTCCCTGCCCGAGCTTTACCAGCCCCTGTTTGAAAATCTGGACCAGGAGCGCAAGGCCGAGCCGCACCGGCCCCGTATCCCGCGCGGCTTCCGCGGGCGGCTTTACAAGATCGGCCGTGCCGCCATGGATGCCAGGCACCAGGCCATTTCCATGCTGGGTTATCTCGGCCGCGTCACGGTCGAGACCGGCGAGGCTATCGTCAAGCCCAGGCACAATCTGCGCCTGGCCGCGATGTTTCATCAGGTGGAGGAAACCGGGATCAATGCCCTGCCGATCGTCGGGCTGCTGGCCTTCCTGATCGGGATCGTGCTGGCCTATCAGGGCGCCCAGCAGCTTGAGCGCTTCGGCGCGCAGATCTTCACCATCAATCTTCTGGGCGTCGGTGTCTTGCGCGAGATCGGCGGGCTGATCACCGCCATCATCGTGGCCGGCCGCTCCGGCTCGGCTTTCACCGCCCATATCGGCACCATGCGCGTCAACGAAGAGATCGACGCGATGCAGACCATGGGTCTCAATACCGTCGACACGCTGGTCCTGCCGCGCATCGTGGGCCTGGTCATCGCCCTGCCGCTGCTGACCTTCTATTCCGACATCATGGGCCTGATCGGCGGCGCGGTGATGTGCTATTTCCAGCTCAACATCACCATTCCGGTCTTCCTGCGCCAGCTCAACGAGGCGGTCAGCATCAACACGCTGATGGTGGGCCTGATCAAGGCGCCCGTCTTTGCCTTCGTGATCGCCCTGGTCGGCT
>CAYQZM010000065.1:0-4043 GCA_964421935.1 uncultured Rhizobium sp.
CGGTGGTCAACCCGGAAAGCGGCACCGCCACCGAAGATGTCGGCGCGACCTACAGCGCCGGCGGCCTGGAGATTGGCTTCAACGCGCGCTACCTGCTGGACATCACCAGCCAGATCGAGGGCAAGGAAGTGCGCTTCCTGCTCTCGGATGCGGGTTCGCCCGCCATCATCGAGGACGCCGAGGACAGCCGTACCCTGTACGTGCTGATGCCTTTAAGGGTTTGATTTGACGTTATCGCCGCACACGCGCCCGCAAGGCGAGCCCCGAAGCCTTTCCCGGCTGGCGGTGACGCGCCTGCGGCTCACCAATTTCCGCTCCTACGCGGCCGGTGAGATCGCCGTCAGCGGTACGCCGGTGGTGTTGGCGGGCCCCAATGGCGCCGGCAAGACCAATGTGCTGGATGCGATTTCCTTGCTGTCGCCGGGCCGCGGCCTGCGCGGCGCCAAGCTGGCGGAACACACGCGCAAGGGACCGGTGGCAACGCCGGAGACCTTGTGGGCCGTCGCAGCGACTGTCGCCCGCGGCGAGACTGAGCATGAAATCGGCACTGGCCTCACCCTGGCTTCCGCTTCGCGGCAGGTACGGCTGAATGGCGCGCCTGCCGCCAGCTCCGCCGATCTGGGCGAGATCGTCCAGCTCATCTGGCTGACGCCGGCCATGGACCGGCTTTTCACCGAAAGTGCCGGTGGGCGCCGGCGCTTCCTCGATCGTCTGGTGCTGGGCTTTGATGCTGCCCATGCCCGCGCCGCCACGCGCTATGAGACCGCCATGCGCGAGAGAGCGCGGCTGTTGAAATATGGCCCGCGCGATCCAAGCTGGCTGGACGGGCTGGAAAATGAAATGGCCGAGGCCGGCATCGCCATTGCCCAGGCGCGCGCCGCCACGGTCGAGAAACTGGCGCGCGCACTTTCCGAACGCGGCGAGGCCGGCGCCTTCCCCGCCGCATGCCTGGCACAGACCGAAGAATGGCATCTGGCCGCTATCGACGTCTTGCGCGACGGCCTCGCCGCCAGCCGCCTGCGCGATGCCGAAGCCGGCCGCAGTCTGGTCGGCCCGCACACCACCGACCTTGCCGTGCGCCACACCGGCAAGCGGGCCGAAGCGCGCGACTGCTCCACCGGCGAACAGAAGGCGCTTCTGATCTCCATCATTCTGGCGGAAGCGCGCGAACTGGCGCGGGCCCGCGATGGCATGGCGCCGATCCTGCTCCTGGACGAGATCGCCGCACATCTGGACGTGGTGCGCCGGGCCGCCCTGTTCGAGGAAATTCATAGTCTTGCCGCCCAGGCCTGGATGACGGGTACCGATCTGTCCCTGTTCGAAGCCGCGCGCTGCCAGATCTTCGAGGTGCGCGACGGCGTGTTCCTGCCGCAGGGGGCCGCATGATCTCGCTGCACACCTATCTGATTTATTTCTCGCTCTATGCGATCGCGGTGGCGATCCCTGGTCCCGGCATTCTGGCGATCGTGGCGCGCGCGCTGGGCAACGGGTTCCGCGCCACCATACCGGCCGTGCTGGGCAACACGCTGGGCGATCTGATCCTGATGTCGCTTTCGGCCTTCGGCCTCGCCGTGGTGGCACGCGAAATGGGCAGCCTGTTCCTGATTGTAAAGCTGGCGGGCGCTGCCTATCTGGTCTGGCTGGGATACAGATACTGGACAGCGCCGGTCGCCGACCTGCAGGTCGTGCCGTCCAGGGCCCATCAGGGTTTCGTCGCGCAACTGATGCTGACCCTGGGCAATCCCAAGGGCCTGGTTTTCTTCCTGGCGCTGATGCCCAGCGTGATCGACTTGAACCGGCTGAATGGAGCGGGATATGCGCAACTGTGCACGGTCACGCTGATCCTCATTCCTGCCATTGAACTTGCCTATGCGGGCCTGGCCTCACAGGTCCGTACATTTCTTGCTGGAGCAACGGCCCGCAAGCGCCTGAACAAGGGCGCGGCTGCGGTCATGATAGGCGCCGGGATCGGCGTAGCGGTGAACTAGATGTCAGAACCCAACATGAATGCCTACACGGCCGACAGCATCAAGGTGCTGAAGGGCCTGGATGCCGTGCGCAAGCGCCCGGGCATGTATATTGGCGACACCGATGACGGCTCGGGCCTGCATCACATGGTCTACGAGGTCGTGGACAACGCCGTCGACGAGGCCCTGGCCGGTCACGCCAACCGCATCGAGGTGAACCTCAATCCTGACGGCTCCTGCACCGTGTACGACAATGGCCGCGGCATCCCCACAGACATCCACAAGGATGAAGGCGTCTCGGCCGCCGAAGTCATCATGACCCAGCTGCATGCCGGCGGAAAATTCGACGAAAATGCCTACAAGGTCTCCGGCGGCCTGCATGGCGTGGGCGTGTCGGTGGTCAACGCGCTGAGCGAATTCCTGGACCTGCGTATCTGGCGCAACGGCCGGGAGCATTATATGCGCTTCAGCCATGGCGATCGGGTTAACGAACTGAAGGATGTCGGTCCGGCCAACGGCAAGAAGGGCACCGAAGTCACCTTCCTGCCCTCGCCCGCCACCTTCACCAAGACCGAATTCGATTTCGCCACGCTTGAGCACCGGCTGCGCGAGCTTGCCTTCCTCAATTCCGGCGTCTCCATCACCCTGACCGACAAGCGCGGGGTGGAGCTCAAGGAAACCCATCTGCACTATGAAGGCGGGCTGAAAGCCTTTGTCGAATATCTGGACCGCGCCAAGCAGCCGCTGATCCCCGCCCCGGTGATGATCGTCTCCGAAAAGGACGGCGTCACGGTGGAGATTGCCATGACCTGGAACGACAGCTATCACGAATCCACGCTGGCCTTCACCAACAACATCCCTCAGCGCGACGGCGGCACCCATGTCGCCGGCTTCCGCGCCGGCCTGACGCGGGTGGTCACCAAGTATGCCGACGAGATGCCGCGCAAGGACAAGGTAGCGCTGACCGGCGATGATTGCCGCGAGGGCCTGACCTGCGTCCTGTCGGTCAAGGTGCCTGACCCGAAATTCTCGTCCCAGACCAAGGACAAGCTGGTGTCGAGCGAAGTGCGCCCCATCGTGGAAGGGGCCCTCATCGACCAGCTAGGCGCCTGGTTCGAACAGCATCCGGGCGAGGCCAAGACGGTGGTCGGCAAGGTGGTGGAAGCCGCCGCGGCCCGCGAGGCCGCCCGCAAGGCGCGCGAGTTGACCCGCCGCAAGGGGGCGCTGGATTCCAACTCCCTGCCCGGCAAGCTGGCCGATTGCCAGGAGCGCGATCCCGCCAAATGTGAGATTTTCATCGTCGAGGGCGACAGCGCCGGAGGCAGCGCCAAACAGGGCCGCAACCGCGCCAACCAGGCGGTGCTGCCGCTCCGCGGCAAGATCCTGAACATTGAACGGGCGCGCTTCGACAAAATGCTGTCCAGCGAGGCGATCGTGAATCTGATCACGGCGCTGGGCACCGGCATCGGGCGGGAAGAGTTCAATCCCGACAAGCTGCGCTATCACAAGATCATCATCATGACCGACGCCGACGTCGACGGCGCCCATATCCGCACCCTGCTCTTGACCTTCTTCTACCGGCAGATGCCCGAGCTGATCGAGCGCGGCCATGTCTTCATTGCCCAGCCGCCGCTCTACAAGGCCGCCCGCGGCAAATCGGAGCGCTACCTGAAGGATGAAGCCGAGCTGCAGGACTATCTGATCGCCGAAGGCGCGTCAGGCGCGAGCCTCTCCCTGCATTCGGGCGAGACCATCGCCGGCGCCCATCTGGACGAGCTGATCGCCCATGCACGGCAGGCGGTGGCGGCGCTGAAGGGGTTCCCGCGCCATTATCCCCGCTTTGTCATCGAGCAGGCGGCCATCGCCGGCGCGCTCAATCCGGACATCATTTCCGATAGCGCCAAGGCGGCGGGAGCTGCCACCTACATCGCCCAGCGGCTCGACAGCCTGAGCGAAGAGTTCGAGCGTGGCTGGCATGGCGAGCCGACAGCCGATGGTGGTCTGAAATTCTGGCGCGAGGTCCGGGGCGTGCGCGAGGCCGTGGCGATCGACGGCGCGCTGATCTCCTCCGCCGAC
>CAYQZM010000066.1:0-11955 GCA_964421935.1 uncultured Rhizobium sp.
GGCAGGGTGACATAGAGCAGATGGCGGGTATGAACCGTGAAGTCACCCCGCGCCCGCGTGGGCGCGCCGGCCGGCCGCTGCCGCGGCGGCTCCGGCGGCTGCACGATCGGGCCGCTGCCGACGACATTGGCGTTGGGAGAAAGCGGCCCGGTATTCATCTGCTGACGCGCGGCGCCAGGCCCCTGGGCGAGCGCTCCGCCGCAGGTGGTCAGCAGCAAGGCGGCGGCAAGTTTGAGCAACGGGTTTTTCATCAGCTTCCTCACAAATCTGGCCGGATTCAGGCGACCAGGAACGGCTTGAGATAGGAGTTCAGCGCGAGCCTGATCTCGGCCTTGTTCGCCTCGGTGATCGGCCCTGCCCGGCGGCGGCCGCCACCGCCAGCACCCGGCGCCGGCGGATTGCTGCGCATGATCGCATCTTCGGGGAACACGCCACGCGCCTTCATCACATAGTCATTGGAATGCGGCAGGGAGTTGAAGGCCAGGAAGCGGCCAAAGATGTCATAGGCATCGCGCTTCTTGCCGGCGCGATAGGCATTGAAACAGGACTGCAGCACATCGGCGAGGCCGGTATAGGGACAGGTGCCCAGGAAACCGAGCTCGAGCTCGGCGAAGAAGGTGTAGCCGCCGCCGCCGGAAAAATCTTCCAGCTTGCCGCCGGTCTTCTTCAGAAGTTCGGGGGCGCGCTCCAGGGGATCGCCGGCTTCGTCCTTCACCGCGACGATGCTGGGGATGGCCGCCGCCAGCGATACCAGCTGGTCCACGCTGACATCGCCAACGGCCTGGACCATGATCGGCAGGTTGCTGGCATCGGCGAGCGCCTTGAAATAGGCGATCCTGTCCGCATCGCTCGCGTTGGGCGGAACAAGGGAGATGATGCCGTCCGCGTTCAGGCTCTTGGCCTTTTTGGCATAGGTCTGCGAATTGGCGACGTTGAAGCCGGCGGTCTGAACACCCAGCACCAGCGCGGTTTCGCCCTTGACGGATGCCAGCGCTTCGGCGCCCGCATTCCATTCCGCCGCGGAGAGGCTCTGCCAGCCACTGGCATTCTGTGGCCAGGCCATGCCGGCCACCTTGCCGCGATTGAGGAACTGCTGCTGGCGAACCATCGCGTCCGCATCGAAGCTGTTGTCCGGCTTGCACGGCGTCCAGCCGATGGGAAAGACCCCGGCGAGCGATTTTCCATTGGGAGATTTGGCGATCTTTCCAGCGGCGGCGAAGGCGGCATTGCCACCCATGGCAAGGGCGGCCAGCGATACGCCCGCGCCCTGCAGGAACGAACGGCGGTTCTTTGTCATCTCGGTACCCTTCTTCATGAATGTTTCCAGAGATCCTGTTTTTCGGTTCTTCTCTAACAAATCATCGCTGCCGCAGCATCCGCCGCGATACCGGCCTTCTCAGAAAGTGAGACCCTATGTCAATGGGTCACTCTTTCATACACCGGGAAGATTTTTCTGCTGATCACATCGGCGGCCGAGAGCAGATGCCCCGACACTTCCTCTTCCCAACTGCGGCAGACATTACTCGCCGCGTCGGCAAAGGAAATCGCCGCGATGGTATGGCCCAGAGGATCGCGGACGGGCGCTCCCACACAGGCGATGGTCTGGAAAACTTCCCGGTCGTCCACCGCGTAGCCGCGCTGACGCACCGCAGCAAGTTCCGATCTGAGACTGGCAACGGTGGTGATGGTTTGCGGCGTCAACGCGACGAAGTCGCCGTCATAGAGAAAATCTTCCAGCGCCTGGGCCGGCATTCCTGCCAGGAGAACTTTTCCCAAGGCGCTGCAATAGGCTTCCTGCTGCGCGCCGACCCGGCTCGGGATCGGCACGCGGACCGGCTCACCGAACTTGGCGGCATAGCTCACCATGGTGCTGCTGAGCACACCCACATGAACCACGCCATTGAGGCGACCCGCCAAGCCAGCGAGAAGGTCTTCCGATGTGGCGCGGATCAGATCTCCTACCGCCACGTCCTTGGACAGCGTGGCGAGCACCATGCCGGGCCGGTAGCAACCGCGCCGGTCGCGCACCACCGCGCCGATCTCCTCCAGCGTTTTCATCAACCGGTGGGCGCAAGCCTCGGACAGCCCGGTGCGGCGGCTGAGTTCGGCATTGGTGACCCATTCCTCGGCGCCGCGAAAAGAACGCAGCAAGGCAAAGGCTTTCTGTACGGATTGGTTCTTAGGCGTCGCCACCCCGATCTCCCCTCATCGAGCTCTCATTGGTCAGGCCGCTTGAAGCAGCTCTCGCCGCGCAACGCGGGACCTCAGTCTCATTATTTAAACTGATAGCAGGTAATATGAGACAAAGCAAGAAACCGCGCCGAAGCGGCAAGGCCGTCATGGTGCAGCGCAGCAAGCGAAGCCGGCCCGGAGGAAATCGTCAATAGGTGGTGCGGCCGCCGGAAATATCGAAGGTTGCAGCGGTGGAAAAAGAACACTCCTCGCTGGCGAGCCAGCAGACCAGCGCGGCGCACTCCTCGCCCAAGCCCAGCCGGCCCATCGGAATGCGTGAGCGCATGTAATCGATCTGGCTCTGCGGCAGCTGGTCCAGGATGGGACTTTCAAACGTGGCGGGCGTGATGGAATTGACCAGGATGCCGCTGGTCGCCAGTTCCTTGCCCAGCGATTTGGTGAAGCCGATCACCGCCGCCTTGGAGGCCGAATAGGCAGAGGCCTTGGGATTGCCTTCCTTGCCGGCCACGGAGGCAATGTTGACGATGCGCCCATAACCATTTTCGAGCATGCGCGGCACGATCTCGCGGCAGCAGTAGAACGTGCCGTTCAGATTGACATTGAGCACCTGCAGCCAGCTTTCCACAGGAAAATCCTGCACCGGCGCCGTCGCGCCGGTGATGCCCGCGCAATTGACCAGAATGTCTATTCTTCCCAGCGCGTCTGTGCTCGCGCGCGCCGCCCGGACGACCTCATCATGATTGCCCACGTCAAGGCGGACGGCGTGGACATCTCCCAGCGTGGCTCTGGCCTTTTCCAGAGTGACCGGATTGAGATCCCAGATCGCGACCCGTCCGCCTTCCTGCCTGATGCGTTGCGCGGTCAAGAATCCCAATCCGGATGCGCCACCAGTAACAACCGCGGTGCGGCCAGAAAAACGGCCCGGAAAAATGTGGTCTGGCCCCTTCTGTCTTTGAAGCGCAGACGGTGGCTCGGCCTGTTTGGCCGGCTCGGCGCCTGCCCTGCCCGTCTCCAGACGGATGTCGGCGGAATGACGCGTGCCTGCTTCGGTGCGATGTGACAAAACGCCCCCTGCTCAACCTTCCATCAATTCATTCGAGGCGTGGACCTCGCCGCTTTGAGGGCAAGGTCATCGCAATCGGATCAGAACTGCTTGCGCAGGCTGAACACGGTGTAGCGGCCCAAGGTTGAGCCGTTTGCCATGATAGTGGCGCCGCCATTGTTCGGCACATCGCCACCGCCAGAGAGATAAATCGGCGGGCCGTCATCGGCGATGTTGTTCATTGTGATGCTGAATTCCGAATCACTCAGCCAGGGCGCCAACCCGCTCATGTCATAACTCACATACATATTGACGGGGTGGAATGCGGGAATGCGCTTCTGCCCATACAGGGACAAGGCCTGGTTAAGAACGGGCGAAACATTGAAGCCCGGGCTATAATTCACCCACACCCGGCCTGTCACCGGACCGATCGTGGCTCCCACGAACGCGGTCCAGGCGGAGAGCGGAACGCTATACTGCTGGAGATTGATGGGGGCCAAGCCCGGGGCCGGCGTGTTCGTGTTGGTGGAGTAGATCGTGCCGGCAAGGCCAGCCGACAGATTGCCGAAGCCTTCGATGTCCGTCGTGTAGTTCGCTGCGATATCCAGACCCTCGATCAACGCCTCGCCGAGATTGTTGCGGCGCAGGTCATAGAGGATATAGGGAGGATTTACGCCCGGCGTATTGAAGGCGGAGGCCAGATCCGGTCCGGGGAACCCGGTGGTGGCGACAAGCGCATTTCCA
The DNA here is from genome assembly GCA_964421935.1 of uncultured Rhizobium sp. Classification (GTDB taxonomy): domain Bacteria; phylum Pseudomonadota; class Alphaproteobacteria; order Micropepsales; family Micropepsaceae; genus Rhizomicrobium. The sequence goes on from CAYQZM010000066.1 coordinate 3,980, forward strand.
TTCGCGTCAAAATTGGTGGGATAGCGAGCCTGGATCTGAGCCAAGGTCGGGTTAAGTATATAATACTGATTATAGGCGCCGGAGAACAACACTTGGGGGTTGTTGAGGATCAGGCCCTGCTGATGTTCGAACTTGGTATGGAAAGCCGTGACGCTGATATTGAGTCCGGTCAGGTCCAGGCCGAGCTCGGCAGTGGGATGGAAATCGCCGCCGATCGACCATGTCCTGCCGGTTTCCGGCCCCAGGAGCGGATTGCCGCCCGGTGTGTTGATGACCGGACGCAGCGCGTCGGCAGCCGACGTGCCCGGGGGCACGTTGGTGTTCGCGGAGGTACGCTGGGCGGTATAGGTGAAACGCGTATCCGGGGCCGAGGTGTCGGCAAGGCTGGGCGCGTCATACGAGGTACCATTGGTGGCGCGGATGGTAAGCGCCGCGAACGGCTCGTAGGTGATGCCCAGCTTATAGTTTTCGGTGTTGCCGAAATCGCTGAAGCTGTCGATACGGCCCGACATGTTGAAGGTCAGTTCGCGCACGAAGGGCAGTTCATTGTCCTTGCCGACAATCGGTATGTTGATTTCGGCAAAGCCCGTATTGGTAATGCGGTGCGGCCTGGCAACTGCGACCTGCGAGCCGGCCGCCGGCGGACCGAAATTCGCGCCGATCCCCCAGTTGGTGTTCCAATTGGCGACATAATCGTCAAACGCGTACTGGCCGCCGACCGATGCCTTGACCGCGCCGCCGGGCAGATCGAACAGCGTGCCGTTCGCCGAGAGGCCATACTGAATCTGATGCTGGATGGCCTTGCCCAGCTGTCCGTTATCAACAATCCGGTTGACCACCTCAGGATTGCCGGCGGTCAGATTGTAGGGATCCACTGCATTGCCGGCGAGACCCGAGCTGGCGACCAGCACAGGTGTTTGAACACCTGCGACGGTCGTGCGACGCAGCGCTTGGGCCAACAGCCCCGTATTGAGCGACCTCTGGAAACCGGTGGTGTTGCTGCGGCCGTAATTAAACATCGCGGTCGCCTGCCAGTCACCGAACGGCAGGTCCACCACTAGCTTGGGCGTGATCTGAAACACCTGAACGTTGTTGTAGTCGGTGTAGCCCTGGCTGCCAAAATAGGGCCCGAAAGCGAACGAGATATTCTGGGTGGTTTCGCCATTGATGGACTGGAAATAGGGATTGGTGGTGTCGATAGCCATATTTGTGGCGTTCAACTCAGGCGTAAAACGCGAATCCAGGCGCGTGGACCAGAGGAACCTCGTCGAGAATTCGACGCCGGGCATGATCTGCTGGTGGAACTGGCCGAAGAAGGAATTCTGCTCTTCCCTCGGAAACAGCGAACCAAAGGAGTTGGTGTCGCAACGGTTGAGCGAACCCGCATTGGTGATGGGATTCAAGGCGCCAAACGGACCCGCGGCAGCAGCCCGCAGCGAACCGGGCGTGGTACTTACCGTATTGGACGTCAACGCGTAGTTGGCGCCGCCCGGCACGGTGATGTTCGCCAGATCGCACGAGGTACCGCGCGAGTCGCGGCCGCCGATGCTGGTGAGGTCCATCTTGGTATAGGGCCGGTCCTTGGCCATCAGGTAGGTATTGTCCTTGTGCTCGAAGGCCAGATAGGCGCCGCCACTGCCCCAATCGGTACCCGCCATTATGCTGGCGTTGAAGGCGCTGTAACCGTCGGCGATGCCGACCGAGGCATTGGCCTGGAAGCCCTGATAGGTGTCCATGGTCACTAAGTTGATGACGCCGGCAATCGCGTTGGCGCCATAGATCGACGAGGCGCCGTCGGGCAGCACGTCCACGCGACGCAGCACGATAGTCGGGATGATGCCCGCATCCGGTGTGGTCGCCAGACCGCTGACGCCCACCAGGTTATGCCCGTCCAGCAGCAGCAGCGTCGAGGAATTGCCGAGAATGGTCTGGGCGGGGTTGTAGCGGATGGACGGCCGCACGCCGCCGATGTTGATCGCGGTGGGCGAGACGGTCTGGGTGTTGAAGGTATTGGCGAGCTGCGGAATCTGGTTGAAAATTTCTTCGGTGGTGACGGCGCCGGTGGCCTTGATGTCGGCGGCATCCACGGTGATCAGATTCGTACCAACCGGAGCAATGCCTTTGATCGAGGTGCCGGTGGCGGTGACGGTCACGGCTTCGGTCTGTGGCTCGGGCTGCAGGCTCGGCTGGGCGCCGGCGGGGCCGGCGATCGCCGCCGCGAGAGCACCCAGCGAGGCGCCGCACAGAAGCTTCTTGACGACGCGTGTGTCGAATCCGGTTTTGAAGAACATCAGCTTTCCCCTGTGAAGATGTTGCACCTCCGCGGCTGAGCGCAGAGCTCTTTTGGTGAAAACTTGCCGAGGGCTCCAAAAGCTGTCAAGCAAGTGTTGAACACGATTCTCGTATTTTGAGATTTGAACGGCGCCGGCAGTATGGGTATTTTAGGCGCCCCTCGATCCCGATTTCCTCGCTGTAATCAAGGTCTCACGGCAAAAAGAGCAAACCGGACCGCATGCGAAGAACAACATACGCAAGATTATTCTCGCCTCGGCTGCCGCATCGTTTTCCTGGCTTGGTGACTTTGATGCAACAGCCGCGCCGACCGGCTGGCGGGTGCTTGGGGGCATCCGCCAGCGGCTACCAATGATCAGATCAGCCGCCGATCACGCGTCCGGCCAGCGGCATATCGCGTCCCGTTTATGCACTGTTGTCGCCTTACAGGGACACGATGGCGTGCACCGGCGCCGCCACGCGCCTGGACTTTTCAAATAGCTATTCGTGGAAATAGCTATTTGTATCCAAGCGCAAACGCCCAGAGGATCTGTCCATCCATGCCGGCGATATATTGCCGGCCATCCACCATGTAGGTCATGGGCGTGGCCCGCCAGCTGTCATTGGTGCGGAAGCGGTAGAGGGTCTTGCCGGTCTTGGCATCCACTGCCGCGAAATCGCCGCCCACCTCCCCGTGGAACAACAGGCCGCCATCGGTGGTGAGCACGCCGGTGTAATCGGTTTCCTGCGGGCCCGGCATCGGTTTTTCCCAGACGATGTCGCCGGTCTCGATATTCAGCGCCCGCACCAGACGCAGACCCGTCTCGGACGGATCGGGATTGTTGCCGAAGACGCGGCCCTTGCTGCGATAGATGCCGCAGTCTTCTGCCGCCATGACATAGAACAGCCCGGTCTGCGGATCGTAAGAAGACGGATACCAGTTGGTGGCGCCGCGCACGCCAGGGCAGGTTTTGGTCCCCTCCACCGTCGGTGTGTTGCCCGGCAGCAGATGCGGCGCACCGGTCTTGGGATCAAAGCGGTCCACCCAGGTGATGTTGCGGATGAAAGGCTTGGCCAACAGGAACTCGCCGGTGGTGCGGTCCAGCACATAGAACACGCCGCTGCGCTGGGCCGACATCAACAGCTTGCGCGGCTTGCCCTTCCACATGGCATCCGCCAGCACCACGGGCTCGGTGGCGTCCCAGTCATGGGTGTCATAAGGCGTGAACTGGAAGTGCCACTTGAACTTGCCGGTCTTGGCGTCCAGCGCCACGACGGAGTTGGTATAAAGGTTGGTGCCGCCGCGCTCGGAGGGATCGGTGTCGGGATAGGGATTGCCGACTGTCCAATAAAGCGTTCCGGTTTCCGGATCGTAGGAGCCCGTCTCCCAGGTGGCGCCGCCGCCGGTTTCCAGCGCCCGGCCGATCCAAGTTTCGGAGAGCGGCTCGCCCGGCTTGGGGATGGTATAGAAACGCCAGGCTTCCTTGCCGGTATTGGCGTGATAGGCAACGATAAAGCCGCGCATCGGGCTGTCGCCGCCGGCAATGCCGGTGATGACAAGATCATTGACCACCATCACCGAGGCTGAGGTGTAGACCTTGCCCTTCTCCGAAGGCTCGGCCAAGGGTTGCGACCACATCACCGCGCCGGTGAGCCGGTTCAGACAGACGATGTAGGCATCATCCGAGGTGTAGAAGAGCCGGTCGCCAAGGATGGCGACACCGCGGTTCGGGCCGGCGGCCGCGGGCGCCTGGGTACGGAAGGGCCCGCCGCCCCGCGCGCCTGGCATGCGTTGCACGCCAAGACCGTTGGTGCGCGGCGTGCACCAGATGCTGAGGCCGGTGCGGGCATCCAGGGCGCAGACCTGTGGTCCGCCGGTGATGTACATGATGCCATCCACCACGATCGGCTCGCCTTCCAGCCCCACACCGCCCGGCACGAAGGCCCATTGCGGCTGCAGCTGCTTGACGTTCTTGAGGTTGATCTGGGCGAGCGGACTGTGGTGATTGCCGTCGCGCTTGCCGTTATACGTCGCCCAGTCGCCGGGCTTGGGATGCATCACCGCATTGATCTCGGCCTGGCTCACCGGCGGCACATCATGCTGCAGCGGTCCGGGATTGATGCCGCCCAGGGTACCCAGATAGGCGAGCAGGTCGCGGCGCTGGTTTGCATCGCCGTGGAAGACCGGCATATAGGATGTCTTCTGCTGGGTGATGGAGGCAATGTCGCTTTCGGACAGCATGCGGAATTTGCCGTCCAGGGTCTGCAGCGCCACTTCATGCTCGGTGCGCCGGCGGGCAAAGCCGCGCAGCTTCTCGCCGGACTTGCCGGACTTGGACTTAAGAGTCACATCCTGCAGCGCCCATTGGAAATCGGCACAGAAGGCCCAGCCCGGGCAGATGTTCAGTGACTTGGTACCCATCAGCGAGGTGGGATTGTCCAGCCAACGTTCCATTTCCGGTCTGGTGGAATGGGCCGCGATGGCGGAGAGGTCGGGTCCGTTCGAGCCGCCGCGGCCGCGCACCATGTGGCAGCTGGAACAGCCGCCGGCGCCATAGAAATAAGCCTCGCCGGCCGCGACCTGTTCCGGCGGCGCGGCCTGAAGCCCGGACATATTCTCCGAATGCAGCCAGGTGGCGATCCGTGTCAGCTCCGCCGGCGGCAGATTGGGGAATGGCGGCATGGCCCTTTGGCCGGTGCGGATGATGTTCGCGATGCCCGCCACATCCAGGGCGCGCAGATGCGCATTGCCGATCAGTGAGGGCGCGCGGTCCCCGCCCCCCGCATCCTCGCCATGGCAGGCGGCACAGGTGCCGTTGAAATCGCGTTTGGCCTGCGCCACGTCGGCCGGGCTGATGCCGGCGCCGACCTGTTCCTGGGCGGACACTTGCACGCCAACCTGGAAAATCACGAACGCGGCGGCACAGGCGGCCAACAGGGTCAGGACAAATTTCTTCACGAGACTCTCCACTTTAGCGCGCGCTAAGACAGGCTGGGCTGGTCCGGCGACCGCTTCACCCACTTATAGGCCGCTACCGAATTCTTCCAGAAATACTTCTCGGCGGCCTGGCGGCTCTTGCCCGAAAAATATTCCCGCACGAGCGCCACGGTATCGGGCACCTCCGAGACCCCGACCGCATTGGGCCAGTCGCTGCCGAAGACCACGCGGTCTTCCCCGAAAATGCCCATCAGCATATCGAGCCGCGCGCGGTGCGGCGCCAAGCCCCGCTCGATCAGCGGCGGGGCGGCCGGGGTGCCGGGTGCGGGACGCGGACCGGTGCGAACGGGATGGACGATCTCCGACAGCTTGGTCCAGATGTTCCTGCGCTGGGAGATTTCCTTGAGCACCGCGTCATAGGCGGCCTGGTTTTCCGGCGTCGGATCCAGGGCCGGCAGATGATCCAGCACGATCCGCAGTTCGGGCACCTTGTCGCTCACGCGCACGGCCGCCTGCAGCAGGGCCACATTCTGGTTGGCGGTCTCCAGTACCAGGTCATGCTGGACCAGGAGCTTCAACCCGTCGATGAAGGCCGGATTGTCGACCTCGCGTACCATGTCATAGCTCCACAGATTGCCGTAGCGGATGCCGCGATAGAGCGGATTCTTGGCGAAGCGTTCCAGGTATTCGCCGAACTCGGGTTTTTCGGGGCGCAGATCGCCGACCGTGCCAACCATGATCGGTTCAGGCTGGATGGTTTCCAGCACCCAGAGATTGTCTTCCAGCCAGGGGCTGGCATCGACCTCGATCACCCCGACGATGCCCAGCGGTTTGGCGATCTTGGCGTACATAGAAGGCAGCGCCACGCCGCCCGGGAAAGCGCGGCCGCCCTTGTAGGGGGCACCTTGCGGCCGCGTGCCGTCAAAAAGATGGATGTGGCAGTCGATGATGGGAATGTCGTCCACCTTGGTCGCGCTGGCCGGAGTTGCCGCTGACAGCGCCGTCGCCGTGCTTGCGACGAGAAAATGTCTGCGGTCCATGGTCGGCTCCTTGCGCGATGACACCCGAACGTTTGCGCCGCGCCGATATCTGTCAATGCGACGAACGGCGAACCGCTCTCAGATACTGAGAGGGCCCTGCAGCAGTCTGGCCCAGGCTTACCGCCGCGGAAAGGTCGCGCTCAGCGATCCATCGTAATCCGCAGGGCCGCAGGCGGTTCGCCGCGCTCAGCCCGCGCCTGCATCTCAATATAAGCGGCTTCGATGCCGCGCACGAAACGGTTCATATCGAACAACGGGCCGGCGCGGCGCGCCTCGGCCAATTTCTGTTTCACCGCGGCCAATCGGCCGCGATCGCGGGCCAGCGCGAGTGCAATCGTCTCATATTGCTCCAGATCGGACGCGATCAGCTCGCCAAGACCGAGATTGGCCAGAAAGCTGGACGAAACACGCGAGACAAAGCTCTCGCCCCGCAGGGTCAGGACCGGAAGGCCTGCCCAGAGCGCATCGCTGGCGGTGGCATGGGCATTGTAAGGCCAGGTGTCCAGGAAAAGATCGGCCTGTCCCTGACGGCCAAGGTGGCGCGCGAAGCTCGGCATGCGCCCGGCGAAATGAATGCGCGATGGTTCGATGCCGCGACTCTGTGCCTGCTGCCGGAAGCGTTCGTTCATGGCGGGGTAGCCTTCCCGGATCCACAGGAGGCTGGCGGGGAGCGCCGCCAGCAGCCGCATCCAGCTATCGAATATCACCGGCCTTATCTTGTGGCTGGCGTTGAAGCAGCAGAAGACAAAGGCATCTTCGGGAAGTCCCAGTTCGGCGCGGCCGACAGATTCAGGCTCCGGCTGGTCGGGATCGGTGGGCCAGAAGCTGTCCGGCAGTTGCACGATCTTTTCCGTCATGGCCGGCGCCATCGCGAAAGGCGTCACATGCGGATCGCCGATGATGTAATCCACGAAATCCGCGCCCATGGTCCCCGCATATCCCAGATAGGTCGCGATCACCGGCGCGGGCCGATGTTTCAGGATCGCCGGCCGCCAGCCCATGGTCTGGCCATTGAGGTCCACCAAGATGTCGATCTCCGCCTCGCGGATCTGGGCGGCGGCTTCGCGGGTACCGGTGGTGCCGATGGGGAAGAAATGGTCACACGCCTTGACGATACGCTTGTGCCGGGTGCTGCCGTCGTCCCGGCCGGTGAAAAATCCGAACACCTCGAAGCGGGAACGATCGTGCCGCTCCAGCAGCCCCACGATCTGCGCCGTGACCGGATGGTCGCCGAAATCCGACGACAGATAGCCGATACGGATTTTGGAGTGATGATAGGTTTTCTGTGCCATGGCCGGCGCGCTGCCGCCCATCGCGCTATCGGCCAGGGTCCGCTGCAGATTGAGCTCCGAACAGCGTCTCTGCAGCAAGCCATCATCGGAAAGCGCCAGCATGGTCAGGGGCGGCGCCACCAGCCGGCCTTCGCTGACCTTGGTGACCAGCAGGGGCAGAAGATTGTCGAGAGCCGGCCAGTCACAGGCGCGCAGGGCTGCCGACACCAGAAGCCCCAGTGTGTCGGAATGATTGGGATCGAGTTGGAAGGCGCGGCCCAGTATCTGCTCGGCCTCGTCAAAGCGATTCAATGTCAACAGCAAAGCGCCAGCATTATAAAAGGCGCGCGCATCCAACGGCTTGAGGTGCAAGACTGGCTTCAGACTTTCCAGCGCTTCTTCCCGGCGGCCCAGCGCATGGAGAACACCAGACCGGTTATTCCACGCCTCAGCCAT
>CAYQZM010000067.1:0-4001 GCA_964421935.1 uncultured Rhizobium sp.
CCGCCTTTGGCCGCGCAATCGTCAATCGCCGCCTGGATCGCTTTTGTGTCTTTGGTTCTCCCGTCGGCGCGAGCGCCGAATTGGCCGGGATCGCAACTCCGGGTCGCGGCGAAGGCGGGCGACGCTGCCAGCAGCGCGAACAGGGTCAGGCATAGGCGGTTCATGGCGTCTCCGGTTTCCTGTCTGAAAGAAGTTCGGTGCCTGCCAGCAGGACCGGTCCCCAGCCGTGGGGATCGTCATCGGGGTGCGGCCGGTTGATATAGAAATCCAGGGTCATGCCGATGCCGGTGCCGGCGCAGGTATTCTTGATCACGCCATCCGTCGTCACATTCTGCGCCACGCCGGCAAAGGCATGGCGCGCGATTGCCATGTCGGAGGCCGGCAGCCAACCGCGATGGACCGCCCGTGCGATGCCGTAGGCGAACATGGCGCTGGAGGAGGTTTCCTCCCACAGCTCCGGCTTGTCCAACACCTGGCGCCACAGGCCTGACGGCGCCTGGATGGGCTTAAGGCCATCGACCTGCTTGCGCAGAATGGCGATGAGCTGTGGCCGCAGAGGATCATTCTGGGGCATGGCGGACAGGGTCTCGGCCAAGGTCACCGTCACCCAGCCATTGCCGCGCGCCCATTTGAAGGGCGCATGCATTTTCCTGGTTTCGAAATAACCGTGGAACCAGAGGCCGTCCGCGTCCTGTTCGCGGGCCGCTTGGTTGATGATGTTGCGGGCCGCATCGTCGATATGGCGGACGTCATGGGTATAGAGCCCGTAGCGCACCAGGAAGACCCCACCCATATAAAGATCATCGGGCCAGATGCTGCTGTCGCGCTCGGGGCGCCACAAGGTGCCATCCGGCAGGCGCGCCTGCCGGTTCACGATCCAGTCGGCGATGCGGGCCAGCACCTCGCGCTCCTCGGTCGTCACCTGATCGGGATGGCGCATCATGATGTCGAGCAGGGCATTGCCCATGGCGCCGCAACTGTCCAGCGTGCCCAGCTCCATCAATTGGCGCAGCTTGGTGCCGTGCAGGAAATCCTTGGCATCGGCGCCGAATTTCTGCTGGACGTCGGCCAGCCAGTGATAATAGCGCGCCGTCACCTGGTTGTGGCGAACGACGAACTGGTCCACGGCGGCGTCATGGGTGAGGTCGGTGGAGCGTGCCATGCCGTACAGCATCACCCCTTGCGGATAGAACCAGGTGATGCCCTGCGGCGGACGGGCGGCTTCGGCCTGCTCCAGGCTGGTGGCGGCGGGATAATCGCCGTCGGTCACCGGTTGAAGCTGGTGATGGGCCACCCGCTCGACCACGGCACGGATTTGCGCGTCACTAATACCGCCATCGTTTTGCGCGCGCGCAGTGGCGGTGGCCGCCAGTAGCGCCAGGACTGCAAGACCCAACCGCCGCATGCATCCCTCTTTTTTGGAGGGCGGTTATAGCATGCGCGCGCGCGAGCGCACGGGGATGGACATGTATACAAGCCGCCGGGGACGGCGTAGAAAAGTTCGCCCCATGCATGTCCGGACTCTTTCCCGCAGATGACTCCGCAACAGCTCATCGATCAAGCGCTTGCGAACCACCGCCAGGGCAATCTGGTGGAGGCCGAGCGGCTTTATCGGGTGGCGCTGAAAGGCGATGGCCGCAACGCGATGCTGCTGTATCTGCTGGGGGTGGCGCTGGCCCAGCAGGGCAAAAGCAGCGAGGCGCTGGCGACTCTCGATCAGAGCTTGGCGATCAATCCGCAGATGCCCGATACGCTGTTCGCACGGGCGCAGCTCCTGCTCGCGGCGGCACGGCCCGCCGATGCGCTGGCTGATATCGAACATGCCATGGCGCTGGCGGCCGCCAGTCCCGTCATGCTGATGGCGCATGGCAATGCGCTGAGTGAACTCGGCCGGTTTGAAGCGGCGCTACAGTCTTATGATCGCGCGCTGGCTCTGGCGCCCGCCAACCCCGAGGCGCTGAACAATCGCGGCAATGCGCTGCGCCAGCTTGGCCGCTTGACGCAGGCGCTGGAGAGCTACGATCGGGCGCTGCGGCTGAAGCCGGATTATTTCGAGGTGCTGCACAACCGTGCCGTTCTGCTGCGGCAATTCGGACGGCTGGAAGCAGCGCTGGCCAATTACGAGGCCGCGCTTCGTCTCCAGCCTGCAAGCGTCGATGCCCGGATGGGCCGCGCCCGCACCCTGCGCGATCTGGGGCGCATGGACGTGGCGATGGAAAGCTATCGGCGGATACTTGCGCAGTCTGACAGTGCCGACGCGGCAACCGGGCTGGCGGAGTTGCTGTACAGCCAAGGCGCCATCGAGGAAGCCTTCCGCATGTTCCGAGAGCGCGCCGAGCGCGCGCACGGGCCCGCCGGTTCGCCGCTGCCGGCGCCATCACCCAACCCGCCGCATCGCAAGAAGCACGACCGCGAGCAGGCCGCGCATCTGGCCGCTGTGCTGGACCGGCCGGCACAGGGCCTCTGCTTTCATCTCGATGCCGGCGCGCGCGTGTCCGGTGGTGCCGTCAACGCCGGCATCCCGCGCGACGAAATCCAGCATCAATGGAAGACGGCGCGGCCCCAGATCATTGTGGTGGACGACCTGCTGACACAGGACGCGCTGGCCGCGCTGCGCCGCTTTTGCGAGACCTCGACCATCTGGCACAAAAGCTACGATGCCGGATATCTGGGCACCACGCCGGAAAGCGGTTTTGCCTGTCCGTTGCTGGCGCAGATCGCGGAGGAATTTCCGCAGGTGCTGCCGGAGGTCTTCCGCACCCATCCGCTGAAATATCTCTGGGCCTTCAAATATGACAGCACGCTGTCCGGCATCAATATCCATGCGGACTTCGCGGCGGTAAACGTGAATTTCTGGATCACGTCCGATGAGGCCAATCTCGATCCCGAAAGCGGTGGGCTGGTGGTGTGGGACAAAGCCGCGCCGCTGGACTGGGATTTCGAAAAATACAACACCGATGAACGCGCCATCCGCCGCTTCCTGACCGAGGCGGGCGCAAAACCCGTCACCATTCCCTATCGGGCCAACCGGGCGGTGATTTTCGACTCCGATCTTTTTCATGAGACCGGCCGGCTGTCATTCCAGGAGGGCTATCAGAACCGGCGTCTCAACGTCACCTTGCTCTATGGCGAGCGCGAAAAGCACGCGGAGGCGTGACGGCCGTTCCCGGCGCGGTTGAATTCTCGTAGCCAGTGTGCAGGCGCGAACGCCGCGCAGGGATAGCCAAGGCGCTGCGCTGTGTTACGCTCGCCATCGGCGCGCGCGTCCGCGCGGGGTTGGGGAGAAAAACATGTATCGCACCTTGGTGTTGATTGCCGCGCTCTTGCTGAGCGGGTCCGCTTTCGCGCCCGTTTCCGCGCAGGGCGCGAACAATGTCCTGATGGAAAAGATGACCTCGTTCGAGATCCGCGATGCGATCGCGGCGGGGAAGACGACGGTGATCCTGCCCTCCGGCGGCACCGAGCAGAACGGTCCCAACATGGCGATCGGCAAGCACAATTTCCGCGCCCTGGCCAATGCCCAGACCATCGCCCACCGCCTGGGCAATGCCCTGGTGGCGGAGGTGATCGTCTATACGCCGGAAGGCAAGTACGATCCGCCCACCGGGCACTTGCGCTTTCCCGGCACCATGGGCGTGCCGGAAGATGTCTATGCCGGGGTGGTCGAAGGCGTCTGCCGCAGCCTGAAGCTGCATGGCTTCAAGAACATCGTGCTGATCGGCGACCACGGCTCGGACCAGGATGGCGAAACATCCGTGGCGGCCAAGCTGAACAAGGAATGGGCCGGCAGCGGCGTGCGCGTGCATGCCATCACCAGCTATTATCGCGGCGACCAGGCGGGCGACGCGGCGGAGATGATGAAGCGCGGCATCAAGAAGGAAGAGATCGGCAACCACTCCGACGTGCGCGATGTCTCGCTGATGCTGGCGGTCGATCCGACCGCGGTGCGCAAGGACAAGCTGGCGGCCGGCGACGGCAAGAATGGGGTGGAGGGGGATCCC
>CAYQZM010000068.1:0-4853 GCA_964421935.1 uncultured Rhizobium sp.
GCCGTGTTGTGGCTGAAGAGATTGAAGGCATACGGGTACTTCACCACCTTGGGCGGATAGTCCTTGCCGTCCAGATACGCGCGAGTCGAAAGCTCCAGCTCCTCCATCAGGGCCGCGCCGCCGCCCGAAGCCGCCTGATAGGTGGAGACGATCAGGCGCCGCACCGGATTTGCCTGATGCACCGGCCAGAGCGGCACCAGGGTGGTGATGGCCGCACAGTTGGGATTGGCAATGATGCCCTTGTGATCGGCGATGCGGCGGGCATTGATCTCCGGCACCACCAGCGGAATGGCCGGATCGGCGCGGAAAGCCGACGAATTATCCACCACCACCGCGCCGGCTTTTACTGCGGCAGGCGCATATTGCCTGGAGATGCCGCTGCCGGCCGAGAACAGCGCGATGTCCACGCCCTTGAAAGCATCCTCGGTCAGCTCCTGAACCGTCAACTCCTGGCCACGAAACGTCTGCTTCTTGCCGGCCGATTTGGCGGAGGCCAGCAGCGTCAGTGACGCCAGCGGCAGCCCGCGGCTCTCGATGCAGCCCACGAATTCGCGGCCGACGGCGCCCGTCGCTCCCACGATTGCTACATGCTTGTTCTTCACGTCCTTCTCCTTGGCAAACATAAAAAAGCCCCGTCCGGATTTCGGCGGGGCCTGGGTCTCGTCGGTCTGGCTGTTTTAAGCGCGCGCGACTGTCCAGGCCCCATAGGGCTTGGTCTTGGTCGTCTTGGTGGTGGCCGCGTTCATAAGCGGGGGTGATAAGGGGCGATCAGGGCTTCGTCAACGGCCTCAGCCGCGTCAAATGCCCCATTTTGCGGCCCGGACGAGCCTCTTTCTTGCCGTAAAGATGCAGCGCCCCCGCCTTGGACAGGCTTTTCCAGGCATCGGCTTCGGCCCCGATGATATTTTCCATCACCGCATCGCCATGGCGGCTGGGATCGCCCAGCGGCCAGCCGGCCACGGCGCGCATATGCTGCTCGAACTGCGAGCATTGGCAGGCCTCGATGGTCCAATGGCCGGTATTGTGAACGCGGGGTGCGATCTCGTTCACCAGCAAACTGCCGTCCTTGCCGACAAACAGCTCCACCGCCAGCACGCCGACATAGTCCAGGGCAGCTGCGATTTTTCTGGCGATGTCCTTGGCGTCCTCGACCTGCGCGGCGCTCAGGCGCGAAGGCACCGTCGAACGCCGCAGGATGTGATTTTCGTGTTCATTCTCCGGCGGGTCGTAGGCCAAAAAGCTGCCGTCGGCGCCGCGCGCCGCCACCACCGACGCCTCATAGGAAAAATCGACAAAGCCTTCCAGAATGCAGGGCATGCTGCCCTGCATGGGCGCGCCTTTGAAGCCGTCGAAGGCCTTTGCCGTCTCCTCGGCGCTCGTCACCTTGGCCTGGCCCTTGCCGTCATAGCCGAAGCGGCGCGTCTTGATGATCGCCTTGCCGCCGATGTTGCCGAAAGCCGCACGCGCCTGTTCGGCCGATGAGACTTCAAAAAAAGGCGCCGTCTTCAGCCCCAGCTTTTCGACAAAAGTCTTTTCGCTCAGCCGGTCCTGGGTCACCGCCAGGGCATGAGCGCCGGGGCGCACCGGCACATGCTCTCCCAGATGGGCGATGGCGTGGGCGGGCAGGTTCTCGAATTCGAATGTCACCACATCGCAGGCATCGGCAAAGGCGGCGAGCTTTTGAAGATCGTCATAGGCGCCCACGGTGGCATGCGGCGTCACCTGGAAAGCGGGCGCATCGGGCGCGTCATTGTAGATGCTGGTTTTCAGCCCCAGACGGGCCGCCGCCAATGCCAGCATGCGGCCGAGCTGGCCGCCGCCGATGATGCCGATGGTGCCACCCGGTGCGAGCGGCTTGTTCAGCGTCTTCATTTGGGACGCTTGGCCACGGAGCGCGTCTGTCTGGCGCGCCAGGCATCCAGTTTCTTTTTCACCGCCGCGTCGGAGAGGCCCAGGATCGCGGCGGCATGCAGCGCGGCGTTCCTGGCGCCGGCTTCCCCGATCGCGAAGGTCGCCACCGGCACCCCACCCGGCATCTGGGCGATGGACAGCAGCGAATCGAGCCCCTTCAGGGCGCGGCTTTCCACCGGTACGCCCAAGACCGGCAGGGTCGTCATGCTGGCCACCATGCCCGGCAGGTGCGCCGCCCCGCCGGCCCCGGCAATGATCGCCCGGATGCCCCGCCCCTCGGCCTCTTTGGCATAGGCCGCCATCCGGTCAGGGGTGCGATGGGCCGAGACAATGCGCGCCTCATACGCGACGCCCAGGGCATCCAGCATATGGGCGGCCGCCTGCATGGTGCCCCAGTCGGACTGGCTGCCCATGATGATGCCGACAGAGGGTTTGCTGAGTCGCTTGCTTCGATTCGCCATTCGGACCTTGAGGTCATTTCCACGAAGCGGCGCAGTATATGCACCCCAAACCCCAAGGAAAGCGCCGATTTAATCCTCGTTAACCATTCTTTGAGAAGGATAAACGAAATCTTAAACGCACGCAGCCTAGGGTTTGGGCACAAGGCGGACCAGATGAAAGTCGACCGGAACAGTCCATCCCGCCCCGTGCGCTCGGTGGCCCAGACCGCTTATGCCCGCCGTGTCGAGGCGGCGGATGCGGTCGATTCCGTCCTGCCCCTGGGCTCAGCCGCCAGTGTGCTGGGAATTCCGGAAAGCGAATTCACCCCCAAGGTGCGCGAAGCCATCATGGGCCTGATGAACGAGGTGGACAGCCTGCGCCGCGAGCTGGCGACCACCCAGAACCGCCTGGACCAGATGGAGAAAACGGCGGACCAGGACGGCATGCTGCCGCTGCTCAACCGCCGCGCCTTTGTGCGCGAACTGACCCGCTATATTTCGCTGACCGATCGCTACAACACCCCGGCTTCGCTGATCTATTTCGATCTCAACCATCTCAAGCAGACCAACGACACCTATGGCCATGCCGCCGGCGATGCGGTGCTGGTTCATTTTGCCCAGGTGCTGACCACCCATGTGCGCGACAGCGACTGTGTCGGCCGGCTGGGCGGCGATGAGTTCGGCGTCCTGCTGTCTCACGCCGACCAGGAAAAGGCGTTGAAGAAAGCCGACGCCCTGGCCCAGGCGCTGGAGTCTTCCCCCACCACCTGGAATGGGCATGTCATTCCAGTGAGCTTTGCCTATGGCGCCTTTGAACTGAAATCGGGTGACAGCCCCGACAGCGCCATCGCCCGCGCCGATCAGGCGATGTACGCGCACAAGAAAGCGCAACGCAGCGCCGCGGAGTGAATGTTCGAGCATTCCGCCCGCACCCTCGGCGCTACGCCTCATGGGTAAATCGATAAAATTCTGGGCTGCTATCGCTTTAGGCTCTGCGTTGATCGGTGCTATCGGCATCGCATCAATGTCGCGCTCGACCGTCGGTGGTCCAATCACGTCCGGCGTATGGGCCAGCGCCGGAAACTGGTTCTGCCGGCCGGAAGCGGGGCTGATGATGGCGGAGCCGCACCATTTCGTATTCACGAACGGCATTGAGACAAGAAGCACGCCTCGGGTTGACATCTCAGGCTCGGAAAGCGACCCGAAAATCTTTTTGTCGGCGTCCAGATATGCAAAAACAAACGACGGCTAGGTTCTGACAGCGCACATCCAGAACGACCGACTCACATTCTTGTCATTGACGCCACACTTTCCGAACGGTGCCGGAAAAGCTGACGTCACGGTCATTCAGCAGTCCTTGATGGCACTGCAAGACAATCAGCCTTGGCGCCGCTGCCCCAGACAGAAATTTCCGAAAGACACAACGGCCGCTTCCGACGGATAGCAACCGTTCAGGCCTGGATGCCCTGAGCAGGGATAAGAAAAAAGAAAACCCTCCCCTTGAGGGAGGGTCGAAAATTCCGAGAGCTGCGAGGATTTTTCGGGGAGGTGCGTTCTCGAGAACGATTGTTCCTCCCCGAAAGATTACGCCATGGCTTTCTTGAGATTCTCGTCGACCTTGTCGAGGAAACCCTCGGTGGTCAGCCACTTCTGATCGGGGCCAACCAGCAGCGCCAGATCCTTGGTCATGAAACCCTGCTCGACTGTATCGACGCAGACCTTCTCCATGGTGGCGGCGAACTTGGCCAGCTTGTCGTTGTTGTCCAGCTTGGCGCGGTGTGAAAGACCGCGCGTCCAGGCGAAGATCGAGGCGATGGAGTTGGTCGAGGTGCTCTTGCCCTTCTGATGCTCGCGATAATGACGGGTCACGGTGCCATGGGCGGCTTCGGCTTCCACCGTCTTGCCATCGGGCGTGAACAGCACCGACGTCATCAGGCCCAGCGAGCCGAAGCCCTGTGCCACCGTGTCGGACTGCACATCGCCGTCCTAATTCTTGCAGGCCCAGACATAGCCGCCGCTCCACTTGAGCGCTGAAGCCACCATGTCGTCGATCAGGCGGTGCTCATAGGTGATGCCCAGCGCCTGGAACTTGGATTTGAACTCGGCGTCGTAGATTTCCTGGAACAGGTCCTTGAAGCGGCCGTCATAGGCCTTGAGGATGGTGTTCTTGGTAGAGAGGTAGACCGGATACTTGCGCGCCAGGCCGTAATTCATCGAGGCACGAGCGAAATCGCGGATCGAATCGTCCAGGTTGTACATGGCCATGGCGACGCCGCTGCCGGGCGACTTGAACACTTCATGCTCGATCACCTTGCCGTCCTCGCCCACGAACCTGATGGTCAGGGTGCCCTTGCCGGGGAACAGGAAGTCGGTGGCGCGATACTGATCGCCGAAGGCGTGGCGGCCGACCACGATGGGCTGGGTCCAACCCGGAACAAGACGCGGCACATTCTTGCAGATGATCGGCTCGCGGAAGATCACCCCGCCCAGGATGTTGCGGAT
>CAYQZM010000069.1:0-12393 GCA_964421935.1 uncultured Rhizobium sp.
ATAACCGGCCACGGCACCGCGCTGGTTCTGAGCAATGGCGTAGATGGCGCCGTCGTCACGAGCGGTGGCAACCTTCATACCGCTGTTGATGGCAGACTGGGCCTGGTTCAACTGGCCCTGGGTCGCATTGAGGTACTGCAACGCGACATTGGCCGAGTTGTTGGTATTGACACTGAAAGTCATTGGGTCCCACCTTTTCTGGTTACCGGAATTCTGTCCGGGGGCCTTTTGGCCCACAGAGGGTGAGGCAAGCCGCGTGCCGCGGCGTTTTCAGGAAAGTTTAAACATCGATTTTTCGCGGGAGCGAAAAATCAGGTCGCGCGTATCAGCGCCAACGCGCCGTTGACTGGGAAAATTTTGCCCATGCCCCGGCAATATCTGCCGGCCAGAGGCGGCAAATTCTTCCATTCCGAGCGTGAAAATCCCGCATTTTGCAGAAAATTGCCGCCTTCGGCGTAACCATACGCAAGAGCCGGGCCAGAAGGGTTAGCACCGCGCTAAGGACGAAATGCCCCGCGCGCAAAAAAATGGCCGGCTCTCCACGGAGAGAGCCGGCCAGGCTGCCGTGCGCTGAGGGGCGGCACGGCTTCAGGGTCAAAGACTGGCGCGCAACCCGATGGTGAAATAGCGGCCCATCGGGCTCTGTATGCTGTAGCCGCTGAGACCGGTCTGGGCGGTCGGATAGATCTGACCGATGGTCCCGTTGGGCACATACATGGGCATGGCATTGAGGGCGTTCTGCACCACGAAATAGGCGGCCATGTCGGAGCCGGCCATGGTGAAGTTGCGGGTGATGTTCAGGTCGACCTGGTTCCAGGAATTGACATGCGGATTGACCCAGTTGTTGAGGCCCGCGGGCGCCAGAGCAGAACCCGCCGGCAGCACCGGACCGCTCGCCAGGCTGAAGCCTGACACCCACTCATCCTGAACGCCGATGCTCCAGTCGTTCAGGGCGTAGTTCAGCGACCAGGTGATGCGGGTGCTGGAATCGACGGAGCGGGTGAACGGCTGGCCTGGGATCAGCACCTGCTTGTTGATCACCGGCTGATAGGTCGCCAGCAGTCGGCCGGTCCAGCTGCCGTTCCAGCCTTGGACGATGTCGGCCATGTCCCAGCCATAATTGGCCTCGAAGTCCCAGCCTTCGGTCGAAACGGACGCCGTGTTGAGATTGAAGGTGAAGATCTTCGTCGTCTCGTTCGCGGGCGTGTGATCGCTGAACGGCAGCGGACGCTGGTAGTTCTGGCAATAGATCGAGGTGCCATTCGACGCTTCGCACAGCGACTGGATGGTGCTGCTGGGCCCGATCGACCCGATCGCGTTGGCCAGATGGATGCGGAAATAATCCAGCGACACGGTCAGGCCCGGAATGAAGTCCGGCGTCCAGACCGTGCCCACCGTATAGGTACGCGCCACTTCCGGCACCAGATTGGGATTGCCCTGGCTGCTGAAGGTGGTGGTGTAGCTGAGGAACTGGCCGGGCTTGTTGGGGTCCGGGATGTGAAGGTCGCCGTTGAAGACGTTCTGCACCAGGGTCGGCGGACGGTACAAATCGTCCAGTGTGGGCGCGCGGATGTCGATCGAGGTCGTGCCGCGGAAGCGCAGGCTGTCGAGCATGTTCCAGTTGAAGCCGATCTTCCAGGTCTGGACCGAACCGGACACCGAGTAATCGGTATAGCGGCCGGCCAGGTTGAGATCGAAGGCCTTGATCAGGGCAACGTCCCTGATAACCGGCACTTCGGCTTCCGCCGCGAACTCCCACACATTCTGGCTGGCATGGACCCCCTGAATGATGGGCTGCGACCAGCTGGGCAGCGCCGGATTGCAGATGCGCAGGCCCGTGCAATCCACAAAGGTGCTGCTGGGCGTGCTGGAGTTGATGTCATAGGAATTAAAGCGCGCCTCGCCCGACAAGGCGGCGGTGATTGGACCCGCCCAACCGTCCAGGACCTTGCCCGAGATGCCGCCACCCACATTGTCCAGGATATTGGTCTCGTGGAAATTCGTGGTCTGGAAGTCGTACTTGAAGGCCTGCTGAGTCACAGAGTTGATGCCGAACGGATTGATCGGTACGCAATCGGCATAGGCCTTGGCTGTCGCCGCCTGGGTGGCGGCATAGCAGGCCACCGTGCCGCTGGGCGTCAGCACCGCGTCTTGCGACGCATACATGTGCTGCAGATTCTGGTTGTTGACCAGGTCCACCGCCAGGCGGTTCTCGCCATGGCCATAGAACAGATTCCAGGCAAAGCGGCCGTTCATGAGCGTGCCGTCAAACCCGGTGCGCATGCTGAGCACGCGGTTGACGCTGCCCGTGGCGTTGATCTCGGTCTGGCCGTTGCCGACCAGGAACTCGCCGATTTGGAAGGTGTTGGCGGCCTGCGTCGTGCCGAGCTGGATCGGATTGGTGCCGTTATTGCCCAGTTGGGCCTGCGTCGCGGCCGACAGGAAGGGGTTGTTCTTGTAGAAAATGGCCGCCTGGTTTGAGCCCGGCTGAATCTTCTGCGGAAAGTACCAGCCAAGGCTGAAGGCTTCCGACGCCGTGCCCTGGACATAGAAGGTGATGTTGTCGGCCAGGTCATAGCTGAAACGGCTGAACAAAGCGCCCTGGTGATAGCCATTGAACACCTGGCCATAGGGATTGTAGGCGCCGTCACCGCCCGAATTGAAATTGCCGGTACCGGTGGTGGGATTGCCATTGGCGTCCGTGGCACCGCTGATGCCGGGGAAGAAAGGCACCAGCGCGCCGCCGGGCGAAAACTGCATCTGGTTGGCCAGCGGGCAGGCCGGGACGCAGGCTTGCACAAGTCCACCAAAGGTGGAGTTGGGACGCCGCGCATTGGCGATCCGGTTGAAGGGGTTGGCGGCGGTGCCGGTACCGGCTTCGCCGTCCGAGGCCTGAAGAATCGTCGGGCCATAGGGGCGGGACGACTGGTTCACCGGGTCGCGATGACGCCATTCCACCGCAGTCTCGAAATGGCCGCGGCCACCGAACAGGTCGGTGCCGGCTGCCGCGCTGAGATTGTAGCTCATCGCGTCGGCATAGGTGGAGATGCCGGTGTTGATGTCGGCCTTCACGCCGGTGAACTTCTTGTCGAGGACGAAGTTGACCACGCCGGTCACCGCGTCAGAGCCATAGACGGCGGAGGCGCCGCCGGTGACCACATCCACCCGCGAAATCAGCATCTGCGGAATGGTGTCCACGTCCACCGTGCCATCGTCGTTCGACGGCGTCAGGCGGTGGCCGTCCATCAGCACCAGGGTGCGCTGGGCGCCAAAATTGCGCAGGTTCAGCGTGCTGCTGGAGAAGTTGTGGCTGCCGTCGCCGGGGCGGCCGACGATCCCCGAACCCTGGAAGACCGGCAGCTTGTTCAGCCCGTCGGGGAGGCTGGTGGGAGTGAGGGCCTTGAGGTCGTCGGTCGAGACCACGGTCAGCGGGGTGGGCGAGTTGGCGGCGTCGGAGATGACGCGGCTGCCGGTGACAGTGACGGATTCCACATTAGTGGCCTGGGCCAAGGCCGCAGTCGGAAGGGCCGCCAAGGCAACGCTGCAGGCAAGCCAGTGTCTGATCTTCAAAGCCATGATTTCCCCCTCAAAATGTCACGAGCCGCTCTAAGGAGAGCTCTTCGAGGGCCTAGACGGGCTGGGAGTCACAAATCCGCCATCCCTGGCGATGCGTTTTGGGTATTGCTAACGACTGTTGCCGATATGGTTCACCCAGAGCCGGCGCCCGGCCGCTCGCCTTAGCTCGCGGCGTTTGCCATCTTTCGCAGAACCACCGGACCTGCTCACGCGCTCACGCGCGCCGATGGCTCACAGGTTGGCGCGCAAGCCGATGGTGAAATAGCGGCCCATGGCGCTCTGGACGCTGTAGCCGGAGGTATAGGTGGGATACCACTGGCCAATGGTGCCGTTGGGCACATAGGCGGGCTGGGCATTGAACAGATTCTGGACCACGAGATAGGCCGACATGTCGGCGCCCTCCATCGTGAAGTCGCGGGTGACATTCACGTCCACTTGATTCCACGCATTCACATGGGGATTGACCCAGTTGTTGATGGCCGGCGTGACCGGACCGGCCACCTGGCTGAAGCCCGACATCCAGCTATTCTGCAGACCGAGAGTCCAGTCATTCAGGCGATAGTTCAGGAATGCGACGATGCGGGTGCTCGGATCGGGCGTGCGCGCGAAAGGCGCGCCTGGGAAAAGCACCGATTTGTTGATGACCGGCTGATAGGTCGCCAGCAGGCGGGCACTCCACGAACCCCGCAAGCCATCCATCATGTCCGACATCTGCCAGCCAAAATTGGTCTCGAAGTCCCAGCCCTCGGTGGAAGTGGAAGCGGTGTTGAGGTTGAAGGTGATGAGCCTGGTCGCGAAATTCGCGAGGCTGTGATCACTGAACGGCAGCGGGCGCTGATAGTTCGCACAATAGATCGAGGTGCCGCCCGACTGCTCGCAGACGCTCTGGATCGTGGTGGCTGGCGCGATGGATCCGATCGCGTTGGCCATGTGGATGCGATAATAGTCCAGCGACACAGTCAGGCCGGGAATGAAATCCGGCGTCCAGACCGTACCCAGCGTGTACGTCCGCGCCACTTCCGGCACCAGCCTGGGATTGCCCTGGCTGCTGAAGGTGGTCGTGGCGGAATAGTATTGCGGGTTGGGGACCTGCGATTTGGTCGGGTCAGGAATGTGCAGGTCGGTGAAGACGTTCTGAAGAAGCGTCGGCGGACGGAAGAGGTCGTCCAGGGTGGGCGCACGAATGTCGACCGAGGTGGTGCCGCGGAAGCGGAATGAATCCACGACAATCCAGTTGAAACCGACCTTCCAGGTCTGTGCCGCACCAGAGACCGAATAATCGGTGTAGCGGCCGGCCAGGTTGAGGTCGAACGCATGGATTAGCGGAATGTCCTTGAGCACCGGCACTTCGGCTTCCAGCGCCACTTCCCACACATTCTGGCTGGCATGGATCGGCTGCAGAATCGACTGAGAGAAACTCGGCAGCAGTGGATTGCACAAACGCAGGCCCGTGCAATCCACAAAGGTGCTGCTGGGCACGTTCGAGCCGACGTCATAGGCATTGAACCGCATCTCTCCTGAAAGGGCCGCGGTGATGGGACCGGCCCAGGCATCCAGCACCTTGCCCGCGATGCTGCCGCCAAAGTCGTCCAGGACATTGGTCTGATGGAACGCCGTCGTCTGGAACATGTAGCGGAAAGCGTCCCAGGTCACGGCGGTGGGGCCGAAGGGGTTGATCGGCACACAGTTGGCGTATGCCGCGCCGATGCCACCGCCGAGCGTAGAGGCGTAGCAGGCGATATTGCCGTTGGGCAGCTGGACCGCATCTTCGGCCGCATACATGTGCTGAAGGTTCTGGTTGTTGACCAGATCGACCGCCAGCCGGTTTTCTGCATGGGTGTAGAAGATCCCCCAGTTGAAGCGGCCATCCATCACCGTGCCGTCCAATCCGGCCTGCACGCTCAGCATGCGATTGACGCTGCCGGTGGCATTGGTGCCGGCCTGGCCCAGACCGGTGATGAATTCGCCCAGCTGGAAGGTGTTGGAAGGCTGCACCGCGGCGCCGCCGATAATGGTCTGCACCGGATTGGTACCGTTATTGCCCAGCTGCGCCTGCACCGCCGGCGTCAGGAAGGCATTGTTCTTGTAGAACAGATCCGCCTGGCCGGCGCCCGGCTGGATCTTCTGCGGGAAATACCAGCCGAAGCTGTAGGCTTCCGAGGCCTGTCCCTGGACATAGAAGGTCATGTTGTCGGCCAGGTCGTAGCTGAAGCGCCCGAACGCGGTGCCCTGCCGATAGCCGTTGAACATCTGGCCATAGGGACTGTAAGCGCCGTCACCGCCTGAGTTCAGGTTGCTGGTGCCCGCCGTCACATTGCCGCTGGCGTCGGTGGCCCCGGCGATGCCGGGATAGAAGGGAGCGAGCACGCCATTGCTCGCAAACTGCGTGCCGGCGGCCAGCGGACAGGCCGGTACGCAGCCCTGGACAACACCGCCGAAGCTGGAATTGGGACGGCGGCCATTGGGGATGCTGTTGAAGGGATTGGCAGCGGTGCCGGTACCCACTTCCGCGGCAAAGGCGGATGGAGGCCCATAGGGCCTGGCGGACTGATTGACGGGATCGCGGTGACGATATTCCAGCGCCGCTTCGAAATGGCCGCGGCCGCCGAGCAGCGGTGTGCCGCCCGCCACGCCGAGATTGTAGCTCAGGGCGTCGGCATAGGTGGAGAGGCCGGTATTGATGTCGGTCTGCAGGCCGTTGAACTTCTTGTCGAGAACGAAGTTGACCACGCCGGTCACCGCGTCGGAGCCATAGACGGCGGACGCACCGCCGGTGACGATATCCACCCGCGAAACCAGCATCTGCGGCAGGGCATCGATATCGACCGTGCCATCCGCGTTGGACGGCGCGGCGCGGTGACCGTCGAACAACACCAGGGTGCGCTGGCCGCCGAAATTGCGCAGGTTCAGCGTATTGCTGCCGAAGTTCTGGCTGCCATCGCCTGGACGGCCCAGAATCTGGGAGCCCTGGAAAATCGGAAGCTTGTTCAGGCCGTCGGCCAGATTGCTCGGCGTGGTGTCGCGCAACTGCTTCGTCGAGACCATGGTCACCGGTGTCGGGGACGTGCTGGCGTCCGAAATCACGCGGGAGCCGGTGACGATGATGGATTCGGTCGGCAGTAGCGGCGTATCGGCCTCGTCAGGCGTCGCCATGACAGGCGCGGCGGCGGCGGCACGGCGCAGCACGATGGTTTCGCCATCATTGCTCGCCACCTCCAATCCGGTACCCACCAGAAGGGCCTTTAGTGCGGCCTCAAGCTCCATGCGGCCCGACACAGCTTGCGTCTTGATGCCATGCAGCTGGCTGACGGGCGCGATGATCTGGATATTTTCCTGGCGCGCGAATTCGGGAATGGATTTCGCCGCTTCCTCGGACGGGACGTTGATGGCGCGAGGTTCGGCAAGGGCGGGCGCGGCCGGCAACGCCGCAAGGGCGAGCCCGCAGGCAAGCCAGTCCTTGCGTTTCGATGCCATAATCCCCCTGTGGCGCCCGCTTTTACGGCCTTCCTGTCCGAAGGCTCTTATGGGTCAAGGCTTTTACGGGTCAAGGCCCCTCGCGCGGAGCCTGGCTCCCATGGCACAGACCGTGTCTGATATTTCACATGCCGCTCACACAATCAGCGTGTGATGCGAACTTCTCCTTCCTCGATCTTGGCATGCGCATTCAAGCTGATGGCGATGGTCTGGGCGAAGCCGACCGGATCCGTGGCCTTGAACAGGCCGGCGATCTCTTCCTTGGCCAGCCCGGCATCCTCGATCACGATCCTGGTGTCGCTGTAACGGGAGAATTCTTCAGCCGCCCGGGCGAGTGTTTCACCCTCAAAAGCGATCTGGCCGTTCTGCCAGGCCATTTGGCGATGCACCTGCGCAGCGGGAATCGGCATCGCCGCGATCGTTGCCGCGCTGTCAGATTCAGCGACCGCCATGCTGTTGGCGGAAATGCGGACCGGCTTGACGCCTTGTGCCGGCTTGAAGACTTCCACCACGCCTTCGCGCACCAGGACCTGGACCGGCGCGGTGTCGATGCGGCGCACGGAAAAGCTGGTGCCCACCACACGCACGTTTGTATCGCCGGCCGTGACGACAAAGGGCCGGGCCTTGTTCTTGGCAACGTCGAACAGCACTTCGCCATGCACCAGCTCCACGGCCCGCACGGTATCGGAATAGTCGACCTGAATCTCGGAGGCGGTGTTGAGGGTGACGACCGAACCGTCTTTCAGCGCCACCACCTTGGTCTCGCCCTTGCGGGTCATGAAACGGCCACGCTGGCGCAGCATCTGCCAGGCGCCGCCGGCACTGATCAGGGCGGCAGCGGCAAGACCTGCGCCCACCTGCATGATGCGCCGGCGCGGGAACCGCGCTGCCGGTTCGAAGGACGCCGGATCGAAATCCGGTCCGAGCGCCCGCGCCCTTTCGCTGGACAAAGCCAGCGCCCGGATGCGGCCGAACGCACCCAAGGCGCGCGCGTCGCCGGCAAGCCAGGCCTGAAACGCGGCTTCGTGTTCGGCCGGGAGCGGGCCACGATCGAGCCGCACCGCCCAAGCCGCCGCTTCGGCGTCAATCTGATGTGCGGTCTTTGCGGTCACGCGTGGGCCCAATCCCGATTGTTCCTGATCCTAGGCTAGACGTGTGAAGGATATTATTTCCGCCATGCCTGAGCGGTTCCAGCATGAGCAAAAATCCCCGCGCCATGTGCTTTTCCACGGTGCTCTCGGCGATACCGAGCCGTTCGGCAACCTCGCGTTGCGACAGGCCGTATACCCTGCGCAACGTAAAAACATCGCGCACGCGTCGCGGCAGGCTCGCAATCATCTGGGCCAACCGATGCAACTCCTCGCGGTCGATCACCTGCCGCTCGGGCGACGGTTCCTCGCTGGGCATGTCGAGATGGTCGGACACCGACGCGATGGACACCACCTTCAGCCGGCGCAGATGGTCCACCACCACCGAGCCTGCGATCTGGAAGGTATAACTTTTGGCGTCGCGAATATGGGCGACGCTTTCGGCCGCGATCAGGCGGGTATAGGTCTCCTGGATCACGTCATCGATCTCAAGGCCTTCCAGCCGCCGGCGGCGCAGCCAGGCGCGCAAGGCGGGCTCATGGGGCAAGACATGCCGCCCCAGCCAGATCGCCCGTTCGTCCGAATAATGCCCCATCGTCCCCCAGCAGAGCCTTGAAACGGCCGGCCCGCAAGCCTCCCCAAAAGCCCGCTGTGGGGCACTCTGGAAAGTCTAGACGGATGGCCGAGCTTTTTCCGCCATGGCGCCAGGAAAGGATGGCGGGCAGCGGCGGTAAAATGGTTTATTTCAGCCCGAACAACCGCTGTGCATTTCCGAACGTGATCTTGGCCATTTCCGCATCGGTCAGGCCCAGTTTGTGGAACGCGGCCAGGGTCTGGGGCAAGGACAGCTGCGGGAAATCCGAACCCAGCAGCAGGTGATCGATACCGACATTGTGCATGGTCCAGACGAACTCATCCTGGATGGGCGAGCCGGCCGCCAGGGTCACGGTCGCAGATATGTCGAAATAGATGTTGTCGCCGAAGAAATTCTGGGCGGTTCGGGCCAGCGCCAGGATATTCCAGAAACGGAAGTTCATCCCGCCCATATGGGCGAAGATGAACCTGGTCTTGGGGGCGTCGACGGCCAGGTTGAACAGCTTCTCGCTGTCGCCGGGCAGGATATTGGCATTGTCCATCAGGACGATGACACCAAGTTCGCCGGCGCGCTCGACCAGCGCCAGAACCCGCGGATCCGCGGCATCGAATTTCTGCGTATGGGGATGCAGCTTGAGCACTTTGATGCCGCGGGCCGCTACGCGTTCCAGCTCCGCAATCGCGGCCGCGCCGTCGTAGGGGTGGACGGTAGCGATCGGCATCATGCCGGGATGCTTGGCGGCCAAGGCGATCAAGCCGTCATTGTTTGCGCGGGTCTTTTCGATCTGTCCCGCCGGCGCCTGATTCGGACCCCCGAACCACATGCCGCCGAAGCCGGCGATGCTGACACCAGCGGCCTTGAGCTGGGCTTGATATTCGCCGAGGGAGGATTCGCCATGCCACAGATGCACATGCGAATCGAAAACTCTTTCCTGGCCGGCGGCGGCTCCCCATGGCAGCACAAGCAGAGCGATCGCAACCAGAAACGGCTTCATCCTCATCTCCGCATAGACCCTTGATAGACCCTGGGGCATCGGAAATTCTGCCATAAAAACGCCGCTTGCCTTACGGGCAATCCGCCTGTCGCGGCGCCGTCCTGCGTTATGTATGCAGGGGATATTTCTGCCCCAGCCAACCTTTGTCCGCTATCGCGCATTGGGCTCGGCTATTTCTAACCGCTTGTCGCGCCAATGATTGTCTCGGTGCGGCGCGCCGTCGGAGCCACGTTTTTTCGCAAAGCAACAAAGCCAAAAGCGTCGCGCTGATACGATCCTTGTCCCGCTAGCCGGTGCAACGGCACGGCACGTTCCCCACCGCAATCTCTCCTTGGCGGCGACGCGGGAACACCCCATTTCCGCCACACTGTATGCGCACCCTTCGCCTCGGTGTCGCTGGGCCAGATAAAAGGGAAAACCGATGCAGAGAATTAGATCAGCAATCATTGCAACAACCGTCGCTGTCGCCGCTTTCAGTCTCGCCGGCTGCGCGACCAAGGATTTCGTACGCGAGCAGGTAGCCGCTGAAGATACGAAGGTGCAGGCCACCCAAACCCAGGTGACTCAGCACGAAGCCCATCTCGGTCAGCTCGATTCAGCAACCAAGGAAGCGCTTGCGCGCGCCGAGGCTGCCGGCAAGTTGGCCGAAGGAAAATTCCTCTACTCCATGGTCTTGTCGGACGACTCGGTGAAATTCCCGGTGGACAGCGCCAAGCTCTCGCCGGAAGCCGAGCAGCGTCTGTCGGACTTCGCGGACAAGCTGAAGACCGACAATCGCAACGTTTATGTGGAAATCCAGGGCCACACCGATGCGAGAGGCAAGGATGCGCTTAACCAGAGGCTGGGCGAGGAACGCGCCGAGGCCGTGCGTCTTTTCATGAATCAGCATGGCGTTCCTCTGAACCGCATGTCGACCATTTCCTACGGCAAGCAGGATCCGGTTGCCGACAACAAGACCAAGACCGGCCGTGCGCAGAACCGCCGTGTCGTCCTGATCGTGATGTCCTGATATTCTGACGTAAGCAAAAAGGGCCGGCCCGATGGGGCCGGCCCTTTTTTCATTCCTGCTCGGATCGGCTGTTTTCTATCAGCGATCCAATACGGCGCCCCGGCGCAGGCCCAACAGATCGGCCCACCGCCATTCTCCGGTGCCGATGGCAAAGCGCGTGCTGCCATCCGCCAGGGACAACAGCACCGTTCCGTGCATCCGCGCATTGCGGCAGGCCTCCGGTGAGAAGGCGATTTCCCACTGAATTGCTTCGCGCACGGCCGACAGGCCCTTGCCGTCCTGCTCGCCCGTCCGCACCCAGTCGCCATTCCAAACCATGATAGCCTTGCCCATGCGGTTGGCGTCCGACACCGCCGTGTGTACCAGGGGATCGCGCCGCAGCGCCTGCTGCACGGCTCGCGCCGTATCGCAGCCACCGCCGCCACCACCGCCGCCCTCGCCCGCGCTGGTCGCTCCCGCGAGCTGGGACTCGCTCAGGATGTCGGAATTGTTGGGCACGGCCACGCGGATGATGGGCATCACAGGCGTGGGTACGATGGGCGGGGCTATCTGCATGGCGGCCTCGCCCTCCGTTTCGTCCGGCGGACCGGGCGGCTTGGGTTTGGGCGGATCGGTCAGGCTGACCACCACCAAGGAAGGCGCGGGGGGCTGCGAAGGCTGAGATGCCGTATGGATCAGGAACAGCGCACCGAACAGCACATGCACCCCGACGACGGCAGACCAGGCCATGAGGCGGTCGCGGCCGCGGACGCGCGCCGGGCGGGCGGCACCAGAGGACCTTAGGTCTCCCCGGAGCGCGGGCCCTTCGCTACGCCTTTCGGCAAGCCGGCTGCCACGCCTTTCCATCACAACTCCAGCAATCTGCCCTCTGATAAGAGCATGATCCCGCGGCAGGAACGTGGCGGAACCGCGCCCATCTGGGGAGGAAACCAGAGGAGAGGTGAAGGAATGGTTGGCGCGCCCGAAAGGATTCGAACCTCTGACCCCCAGATTCGTAGTCTGGTGCTCTATCCAGCTGAGCTACGGGCGCGTTTGGAGGGCGCGAACCTATTGGGGAGGCCTGGCAAAGGCAAGAACAACCCGCTGCCCCTTCCGGCAATCGCGCGATGGCGCCCCCTTGCGGGTCAAATCCCACTCAAGTACCGGTGGATACGGCGGGATTTCCGTCCAAGCGGCATTGTGGTCCCTTGTGGCCTTGGCCCACGCTGGTTAAGACTGAGGGGAGGTCCGCCCGCCTGTGGGGCATGGACGGGGTTGGGTTTTGGCGTCCTTCTCTGTGGAGCGAGGCTTTGCAATGGCAAGCCTGGTTTCTTTGGTCGGCAGGTCAGGACGCCGGGCAGCGGAGAGCATAATGAGGGGAATTCCAGCACAGCACGGGCTCAAAAGGGGCCTGTTCCTCGCTTTTGCGCTGGCGGCAGGCCTTAGCCTGGGCGCCTGCACAGACCTGGACAATATGTTCGGCGGGGACGACACGGAGATGGCCGAGCCGCCGCCCACCGCCGCCGCCCCCGATGCCAGCGCGCCCCCGACGGCGGGGCCGGTCGCCGCAGTCCCCACGACCACCGCCGGCGCCGCACCCGTCGCCACCATCACCCCGGTCACCATCGAGAGCGGCCCCGATACCGGCACCGCCGTGAACAAGACCGTCCAATCCCTG
>CAYQZM010000070.1:0-15420 GCA_964421935.1 uncultured Rhizobium sp.
TTATGCCCTGCGCCGCAATGCCGACGGCATGTACAACGAAAAGACCGGCGTCTATGACGGCATCTCCACCGCTTATCGCATCAAGCTGGCGTCGGCCTATGTGGTGGATCCCGACAAGCCGATGGATATCCCGAAGCTGGCTGGGGACGAGGAGCGCAAAGGCGCTTTCGAGGCGATCAAGGCCAATACCATCAAGGGCATCGAAACCCGCGTGCCGCAGCCGGTGCCGCCCGGCACCAGCGAGGCGGCGGTGCCGTCGATGGAATATGATATCCGCGATCTTCCCAGCAAGGGCTTCTTCCTGAAGACGCTGGATCGTCCGCACTATGTGGGTGAGGATGCCGATGGCATTCCGCCCTGGGCCGGCCGCCGCCGGCGCGGGGCGCCGGCACCGGCTCAGCCCCCCCAACAGCAGCAACAGAAGCCGCAGCAACAGGTCCGCAACGAAAGCAGCGCCGCCGCGAATTAAGGCTCTGAGGAGAGATCGGACCCTCTCCCTTGCCATTCCTGGAACCGTAAGCCACCTTGTCTGTGTGGAACAACAACACGAACGCCTGACCATCTTTCAGATCAATGCCACGGTTGCGGCCGGAGGCGTGCTTCTGCTTTGCGCGATCTTCGTGATGTCGCGCATTCTGCCGGGCCTGCTGTGGGCCTTTGTGCTGGCGATCGCACTCTGGCCGTCGTTCCTGAAAGTGCGGTCCTGGCGCGCTTCCGCCGCTTGGCGGCGGGTGGGCGCCCCGCTGCTGCTCACCCTTCTGATCGCCATCCTGGTGGCGGCGCCATTGGCCTTCGCTGCGGTGGAGGTGGTGCGCGAATCGGAATCTTTCATGGGTTGGATCAACGATGCCCGCGCCCATGGCATTCCGGTGCCACCGGCTGCTGCACAGATTCCCTGGGTTGGGACCCCGTTATCGTCCTGGTGGCAGACCAATCTGGCGAGCCCGGATGCGGCCACCCTCTTTTTCGGCAGCCTGGGGCCACGCAATCTGCTGGGCCTGACCCGCAATCTGGGTCCGGAGATCCTCCACCGGGCCCTGTTGTTCGGCATCACCTTGCTGACGCTGTTTTTCCTGTTTCGCGATGGAGAAGAACTTGGCGCCCGCCTGCTGCCGCTGGCCGACAAGGCTTTCGGCAACCGCAGCCGCCCGATCGCCGCGCATGTGATCGATGCGGTACACGGCACCGTCGACGGGCTGGTGCTGGTGGGTATTGTCGAGGGCCTGGTGATCGGGGTGGGCTATTGGGTCACGGGCGTGCCCCATCCCATCGCTTTTTCGATCGCCACCAGCGTGGTGGCGGCGATCCCGTTCGGTGCGCCACTGGTCTTTTGTATGGCGGCGCTGTTGCTGCTGGGGCTGGGCAAGGCCTTGGCGGGGATCGGCCTGGCCGTTTTCGGCTTTCTGATCGTGTTCATCACCGACCATGTGGTGCGGCCGGCCGTGATCGGCGGGGCAGCTCGCATTCCGTTTCTGCTGGTGCTGCTTGGTATCCTGGGGGGGCTTTCGTCCCTGGGGCTGGTTGGTCTGTTTGTGGGGCCCGCCCTGATGGCGGTCTTTATCGCGGTCTGGCGCGATCTTGCGGACGACAGCCACAGCCAGGTTGCGCCGGTCGTCCCGGGGTGATTAATCTGGTGTTTACCGGTTGTTAGGCACCATATTGCGGACAGGCGAAATTTCGTCCCTTGCCAGGGAACAATTTTCACGCCACAGCTATTGATCGAACTCAGGTCATCGAAAGGGGATGCGTCATGCGTGCTTTGATTTCCACTGCACTTGCACTTGCCTTGTCGACCACCAGTCTTGCGGCCGCGGAAGTCGGACCGCTCGCTCCTGGCAAGCCTGCGGGCGTGAAAAAAGCCAATTATGAAGGCGATCCCACGTTGTGGATCGTGCTCGGCGTGGCCGTCGTTGTCGGCATTGCCGTGGCAGTTTCCAGTGGCGACGACAACAATGGCGGCACCACGACCCCGACCACCGGCACGGCCTGACCGGCCTTCAGCCGCCTGGCGGACGCGTAGGCGGCTTTGCGGGCCGGTGCAAGCCCTCCCGCAAGCGCGCCAGAATGTTCCATTGTTGCGCAATGGCTTGCCAGGCGTCGCGATCGAAACCCGATGTGGCCGCGGCTGCCGCGCGCTCGGCGGCGGCTGATAATTTGCGCAGCTCTTCAGCATCCATGGGGCGGTTCCTGCCGCTCTAGGAATCAATGCGTTAGCAACTTTCGATTCCGAAATTCGCGCTTGATATAGGGCCCGCGCGGATTTCGAAATCTGGGCGCCAGCTTACCTTGCGATTGTAACGTTTGGGACCGCGCGGAGGGGGCGTGGCGCCTGGGCCAGCCGCATGGCCCGCTCGCTTTCCAGCATATAGTCCCGGGTCAGGGGAACCGCATCCTGCTGCCGCGCGAGCTGGATCTGGAACACCACCTGGCCATCGTGGCGGAAAGCCATTTCGGCGCCTGCCAGATAGAACTCCCACATGCGGCAGAACCGCTCATCGTAAAGTCTTGCCGCTTCGGCCCGGCGCGCGGTGAAACGGCGGCGCCATTCTTCCAGGGTCCGGGCATAGTGCAGGCGCAGCACCTCGACGTCGGTGATGATCAATCCGCTGCGTTCCACGGCCATCGCCACTTCCGACAAGGCGGGCGCATAGCCGCCGGGAAAGATGTATTTGGCGATCCAGGGATTGGTCGAGCCGGGCCCGTCGCTGCGGCCGATGAAATGCAGCAGCATCACGCCATCATCGGCCAGAAGCTCCCGCGCCTTGGCAAAGAAGAGATCGTAATAGGCGGCGCCAACATGCTCGAACATGCCCCCCGAGACAATGCGGTCATAGCGTCCCCGCAGAGCGCGATAGTCGGCCAGCTCGAAACGGCAACGATCCGTGAGCTGGGCGCGTTCGGCGCGGGCGCGCGCCACCTGGATCTGTTCTTCCGATAGGGTGATGCCCAACACGTCGGCTTCGGCATCGCGCGCCAGGTCCAGGCCCAGCCCGCCCCAACCGCAGCCGATGTCCAGTACCTTGAGGCGCGGCTGGTCCAGCTTCAGCTTGGCGGTGATGTGCCGTTTCTTGGCCGCCTGCGCTTCCTCCAGACTTTCGTCGCCATCGCCGAAGTAGGCACAGGAATACTGCTTGTCGGCATCGAGAAAGAGGTCATATAGCGCGCCGGACAGGTCGTAGTGATGCGCGACATGCGCCTTGGACCGGCTTGCGGGATTGAACTGCTGTATGCGGCGCGTCAGCCGCCGGAAGACGCGGGCCAGCCGATGCAAGCCGGTGGGGTGGGTACTTCCCAGATTCTTCATCAGCAGTGCCAGGAGCTGCGCCACATCACCTTTTTCCAGGATCAGGCGGCCGTCCATATAAAGCTCGCCCAATTTCAAATCGGGGTTGAGGAAGAGCTGGCTTTCCGCCCGGCTGTCCTTGAAGCGGATCACGATCTCCGGCTCGCCAGTACCGAACTGTTGATAGCGGCCGTTCGCGTGATGAACTCCCAAGGCACCATGCCGGAAGAAATTGGCAAATAACAAATGTAGCAAATGCCCTCCGCAGAAAGCCTATCGCCTGAATGCCAGGCTGCCGGAAATGTTCCGTGAAAAGAGTTTGTACAAGGGAGCTATGCGCCTATAGAGCAAGCCATGCCGATCGAAAGCGCGGGTCTGCTGCTCTACCGCAAGCGGCAAAGGCTGGAAGTCTTTCTTATTCATATGGGCGGCCCGTTCTGGGCATCCAGGGATGAAGCAGCCTGGTCCATCCCCAAGGGTGTCATCGGCCCCACCGAAGAGCCTCTGGCGGCGGCCAAACGCGAATTTCAGGAAGAGACCGGCTTTACTGCCGAGGGCGATTTTCTGCCCCTGGGCAACTTCCGGCAAAATGCGAGCAAGAACCTGGCCGTCTGGGCTGTGGAAGGGGACTGCGATCCGGCCCAACTCACCAGCACGCCGTTCTCGATGGTCTGGCCGCCCAAATCAGGCCGGTTGCAACAATTTCCGGAGGCTGATCGTGGCGCCTGGTTCGACCGCAAGACTGCGCTGGAAAAGATCGTCAAGGGACAGCGGCCGGTGGTGGAAGCCTTTTACAAGAAGATGGCGGATGGATGATCAGTTCGCCCGCATCAACGCGGTGACATGGGCCGCAGCCGAGCTGCCCAGGGCCCTGAGGTCGTAGCCGCCTTCCAGCACCGAGACCAGGCGGCCACCGCAATGGCGACCCGCCATTTCCGTCAACCGCTCCGTCACCCAGGTGAAATCATCTTCTTCCAGCTCCAGCCCCGCCAGCGGATCGGCTCGATGGGCGTCAAAACCCGCGGACACCAGCAACAGGTCCGGGGCGAAGGTATCGAGCGCCGGCAGTATCCGCATCTCCCAGGCCTTGCGGAAGCTGTCGCCGGTGCTGCCTGGTGGCAGCGGTGCGTTGACGATATTACCGAGGCCTGTTTCCTCGCGCGCGCCCGTTCCGGGATAAAGTGGATATTGGTGGCTGGAGGCAAAGAACAGGCTCTTGTCTGTTTCGACGACAGCCTGGGTGCCGTTGCCGTGATGGACGTCGAAATCCACGATCGCCACGCGCTGAAGCTGATGCATCGTCTGGGCATGGCGTGCTGCCACGGCAACGGAATTGAACAGGCAGAAGCCCATGGATCGGCCAGGTTCGGCGTGATGGCCTGGCGGCCGCACGGCGCAGAAGGCGTTCTGTACTTTGCCGGCCGTTACGGCATCCACTGCCGCCGTCACGGCGCCCGCCGCTCTCAACGCCGCCATTCCCGAACCGGGCGACAGGATGGTATCGGGATCAAGCGCACGCCGGCCGGCTTGCGGGACGGTGTTCAGAACGCGTTTGACGAAGGGTGCGCCATGCACGCGCGCCAGGGTCGCTTCTTCCGCCAGTGGCGCGTCGCGGCGAACAAGCCCTGCGAATGCGGGCTCCGCGAGCGCTGCCAACACCGCTGAAAGACGTGCCGGGGATTCCGGATGGCCATCGCCGGTCTGATGATCGGCGCAATCGCGATGGGTGAACAGCAAGGTCGTCATGGCGTCAGAGTTGGAAAGTCTCCGCGAATTATACTCTATAGTCATGATTTGAGGATGTTGCTTATGGAAAGGCGTCACGCCGCGTCGTTGTTGGCATTGCTACTGATACTTGGTCTTACTACAGGCGCGCCGGCGCGGGACCGGGACGCGATCCAGCGGCTTCAGACCGAGATTCTTGCATCGCCCAGCGCCACCCAGGCATTGACCGCTCACTGCGCACGGCTTGGACTGGCCCGTCCTCCCGTTATCCGCGCTGTCCGGGATCGCAGCGTCGATCACAAGGCTGACGGTAACATCCGCCGATTGCTGCATGTTAAGACCGACGAGCCGGTGCGCTATCGCCGCGTGCGCCTTTCCTGCGGCGATCAGGTCTTGTCGGACGCGGACAATTGGTATGTGCCGGCGCGGCTGACGGCCGAGATGAACAATGTACTGGATCATACCGACACCTCTTTCGGTACGGTGGTGAAGCCGCTCGGCTTTCGCCGCCGTACCCTTGGGACGGAAGACTTGCATGATGGCCGGCATGTGCTGCGGGTGCGGGCCCTGTTGGTCACAGCGCAAGGCCTGCCTTTCAGTCTGGTACAGGAAAACTACAGCGTCATCCTGGTCCGTCATCCCCAATAAGGCCGATAAAAGGCGGAACCGCCGCCATTCCTTGAAAAACTTGATGGTCTGCCGGGACTAGCGGCCTTGGAAAGGGGCGGAAAGCCGAATAGGCTTTCCTCTCGGCCTTTCAAACAGGTCACGCATGCAGCGCAAATCGCTTTACAGCCGAGCAGCGCGCCGCCGCGCGCCACGCGAGGGCATGTCGCAGGAGACATTCTCCTGGAGCGATATCGAGTCCACCGTTCCCCTCAAGACGCGGCTTTCCGCGGCATGGAGGAAATTGCTGGCCCGTCATGAACGGGCCGTGCCGGCTGTGGGTATGGCGCTCGTTCTGCTGTTGCTGTTTGGCGGATGGCAACTTCTGCATCCGGCCGCCCGCATCCTGACCCAATGGGACATCGACAATGCGGTGCACTACACCATGTCCCACACCGACGCGCCGCCGGCTGAAACAGCGATCGCGGCGGCAACCGTAGGGCCGTCGGTGGTGCGGGTCGAAGGTTATATGTCGGCCGAACACGCTGCCGAGGTCGCCAAGGCAGAGGCGAAGGAAGCCAAGAAAGAGCACAAACCCGTGCCGCTGCGTTCGCCGGACGGCAAGGAAGACAAGCCCGATGCGACCGGCACGGGCGTGGTGATCGATACCAAGGGCGACATCCTCACCAATCTGCATGTCATCC
Organism: uncultured Rhizobium sp.; assembly: GCA_964421935.1. GTDB lineage: Bacteria > Pseudomonadota > Alphaproteobacteria > Micropepsales > Micropepsaceae > Rhizomicrobium. Next base: position 6,319 of record CAYQZM010000070.1, read on the forward strand.
ACTCCACCGATCGCTGGGTGGTGACCTTCTGGGATGGCAGCAAGTCCGAGGCCTCCGTCGTCAATGTCCAGCCCGAGAATGACCTGGCGGTGATCCGGGCCAAGACCTCGCCGGATGATCTCAAACCCGCAACCCTGGCCACGACCGGCGGCCTCAATCCCGGCGACACGGTGGTCGCGGTCGGCTTTCCCTTCGGCATCGGCCCATCTGTTTCCGCCGGCGTGGTGGCGGGACTCAAGCGTGAATTCGTCGATCCGGAGCGCAAGGACCAGGGCGGCCATCTCACCAACCTGATTCAATTCGACGCCGCGGTGAACCCCGGTAATTCCGGTGGCCCATTGATCAATCGCGATGGCGAGGTCGTGGGCATCGTCACCGCGCTCTACAATCCCACGGGTCAACATGTCTTTGCGGGCATGGGCTTTGCCGTCCCGATCGAGAATGCCGCCAAGGCGGTGGGAGAAAATCCGCTTTAACAAGAGGTCCGGACATGAAGGCCGACGGAGCGCATGGCAAGCTTGAGCATCTTCTTTATGAAGTGAAGAAGGTGGTCGTCGGCCAGGATCATTTCCTGGAGCGGGTGATCGTGGCGCTGCTGGCCGGCGGGCATCTGTTGGTGGAAGGCGTGCCCGGTTTGGCCAAGACCTTGACGGTCGCCACATTGGCCAAGGCCATGCATGGCAGTTTCAAGCGCATCCAGTTCACGCCGGACCTGGTGCCGGCCGATCTTACCGGCACCCGCATCTTCAACCAGAGAAGCGGCGAATTCTCCACCATGCTGGGGCCGGTCTTCGCCAATCTGGTGCTGGCGGACGAAATCAACCGCGCCCCTGCCAAGGTACAGAGCGCGCTTCTGGAAGTGATGCAGGAACGCCAGGTCACCATCGCGGGCGAGACCTATCCGGTTCCCCGGCCGTTCGTGGTGATGGCGACCCAGAACCCGATCGAGATCGAAGGTACCTATGCCCTGCCGGAAGCGCAGGTCGACCGCGTCATGTTGAAGATCCTGATAGGCTATCCCAGCGAGGAGGAGGAATTCGTCATCGTTCAACGCGTCACGGGCGAGCCGACGCCGGTCGGGCCGGTGACCTCGACCGAGGCGCTGCTGGAAATGCAGGCGGCGGCAAGAAGGCTGTATGTCGATCCGTCCCTGATGATCTATGCCGTCAAGGTCGTGGCCGCCACCCGCACGCCGGAAAAGTGCGGCCTGCATGACCATGGCCGCTTCATCCAGTATGGTGCCTCCCCGCGCGCCTCCATCTCGATGATCGAGGCGGGCAGGGCGCTGGCCTTTATGCGGGGTCGCGATTATGTGCTGCCCGCCGACGTGGTGGACGTGGCGGCCGATGTGCTGCGCCACCGCGTGGTGCCGTCCTATGAGGCGCTATCGGAAGGCATGACGTCCGATCAATTGGTGCGCAATATCCTGCGCGCCGTTCCCCCGCCTGTGGTAGAGGCCTCGCGTGCCGCTGGCCAATAAAAGTATCAATGAGAATATCCTGCGCCGGCTGGAGCTGCCGGTCATCCGGCGGCTGGAAGGCCTGCTGCAGGGCGATTACCGCAGTCCGGCGCGGGGCGATGGCCTGGATCTGGCGGATTTGCGCGAATACCAGTTCCATGACGATGTCCGCCGCATAGACTGGAACGCAACCGCGCGCATGGATATGCCGTTCGTGCGCGACTATCTGGAAGATCGCGAGATTCCCGTCTGGTTCGTGCTGGACATGAGCCCGTCCATGGCCTTCGAGGGCGTCAGCGTGTCCAAGCATACGGTGCTGCTGGAATTCACCACCCTGATGTGCCGGCTGATGCTGGGTCGCGGCAACCGGGCCGGCGCCATGATCTTCTCCGGCAAGGTGGATCGCATCATTCCCTCGCGTGGTGGGCGCCAGCAGTTGCTGCATATCCTGAACGCGGTGGCCGATTATCGTTCGACCCGCGGTGCGACAGATCTTGCCCAGGTTCTGAAAGACGCAGCCGCCATCGTCCGCCGGCGCTCCCTGATTTTCGTTGTCTCCGATTTCATCAGCCCGCCGGGATGGGAGAAGGCGCTGAGCCGCCTTGCCATGCGCCATGACGTGGTGGCGGTGCGCCTGACCGATCCGCTGGAGACACGCCTGCCCGATGTCGGCTTTCTGACATTCCAGGATGCGGAGACCGGAGAGCAGATGTTCGTGGACACCCATGATCGCGGCTTCCGGGCCCGCTTTGCCGCCGCCGCCGATACGCGCGATCAGGCTTTGCGGGCAGCGTTCGCCCAGGCCGGCGTGGACGTGCTGGAGCTGGCGACCGAAGATGATGTGATGGATGCGCTGATGCGGTTCGCCGAGATGCGCAAGCAAAGTCTTAGAAGGTCGGCATGAAAGGGCTGGAGAACATCACCTGGTCGCGGATCTGGGGGCTTGTTCCCAACGTCTCTTTCCAGTGGCCGCTTTTCCTGTGGCTGCTGCTTCTGGTGCCGCTACTGGTGGCGGCCTACATCTTCATCATCAACCGGCGCAAGAAATCGGCTTTCCGCTATTCCAATCTGGCGCTGGTCAAGGAAGCGGCGGAAGGGCCCGGCTGGCGCCGGCATGTGCCTCCAGCGCTGATGCTGGCGGCATTCTCGATTCTGCTGCTGGCGATGGCACGGCCCTCCGCCGAGGTGCGCCTACCCTCGCGGGTGGCGACCGTTATGCTGGTGATGGATGTCTCCGGCAGCATGCGGGCGACCGACGTCAATCCTTCCCGCATCATGGCGGCAGAGAATGCGGCCAAGGCCTATATCAAGCAGCAGCCGAGAGATGTGCGCATCGGTATTGTCGCCTTTGCTGCCACCGCGCTGCTGGTGCAGAGCCCCACCACCGACCATGTTGCGCTGGATTCGGCTATCGACCGTTTCGAATTGCAGCGCGGCACCGCGGTGGGCAGCGGCATATTGGTGGCGCTCTCCACGCTTTTCCCGCAGGAAAATTTCCCCATTAACCAGTTCAATTCCGGGAATTTCGGCGGCTATGGCCGCTGGGGCGGCTATGATTTCCGCGAGCGCTATGGCGGGGTGGCACTGGGCGAGCGCGCCACCGCGCCGCCGAAAAAGCACGTGCCGGTGGAACCCGGCTCCTTCAAGAATGCCGTGGTGATCCTGCTCACAGACGGTCAGACCAATGCCGGCTATGACCCGCTCGAGGCGGCGCGCACGGCCAGCGAATATGGTGTGCGGGTCTATACCGTCGGGTTCGGTACCGCAAAAGGCAATATCGTAGGCTTTGGTGGCTTTTCCATGCGCGCGCAGCTGGATGAGGAATCCCTCAAGAAGATCTCTGACATGACCCGCGCCAAATATTTCCATGCCACCAGCGCGGAAGACTTGCGGGCCGTCTATGACGTCCTGTCCCGCCAGCTGATCGTGGAGCTGCGGGAGATGGAGATCACGTCCTTCTTTGCGGCTGTCTCGGCGTTTTTGATGCTGGCCGCGGCCGGCCTGTCGCTGGCCTGGTATCACCGGATTTTCTGAAGGCTTTTCTCGCGTCCTCTCTCGAAAGGTCGCTTGCCATGTCGCAGAAATCTTTTCTTTCAGCCCTCGTAATCCTTGTCGGCGCTATGCCGGCTGCCGCCCAGCCTGTCCTGCCTGACGGGCCGGGCAAGACAGCGGTGGAAAATGCCTGCCAGGCCTGTCACGCGCTGAGCAATGTCACCAATGCCGGCCACACCCCGAAGGACTGGGACACGGTGGTGCATATGATGGTCAATGCCGGTGCAAAGCTAACGCCCGATCAGGTACCGGTGGTGGTGAATTACCTGGCGGCACATTTTCCGCCCAGGGCATTGCCAGCTCCGGCGGTCCTTGCCGGCAATGTTCGCGTCACCATCAGGGAGTGGGACGTGCCTACACAAGGCTCGCGGCCGCACGATCCCATGGTCGCGCCCGACGGATCGGTCTGGTACACGGGCCAAATGGCCAATGTGCTGGGCCGCTTTGACCCCAAAACGCAAGCCTTCCGCGAATTCCATCTTCCCGATGGTTCGGGGCCGCATGGGCTTATCCCCGATCATGATGGCAATGTCTGGTACACCGCCAACTTCAAGGCCTATATCGGCAAGCTGGATCCCCGGACGGGGCAGGTCACGCAATATCCCATGCCCGATCCCAAGGCGCGCGATCCTCATACCCTGCTGCTGGCGCCCAACGGCTTCATCTATTTCACCGCCCAGGGCGCCAACAGGGTGGGCCGCCTGAACCCCAAGACCGGTGAGATCAAGCTGGTCAATTCGCCCACGCCGCGCTCCAACCCGTACGGCATGGTGATCGATTCCCATGGCGTGCCTTATTATGTGGAGTTCGGTAGCAACAAGGTGGCGCGGATCGATCCGGAAACGCTGGCCGTCCGCGAATATGTGCTGCCCGATCCGGCGGCGCGGCCGCGCCGCGTCGCCATAACCGCGGACGACATCATCTGGTATTCCGACTATGCCCGTGGGTTTCTGGGACGGCTCGACCCCAAAACCGGCGCCGTCACGGAATGGCCGTCGCCGGGCGGCCCACGTTCACAGCCTTATGGCATCAGCGCTATCGGCGATGCGATCTGGTACAGCGAATCCAATACCAGCCCCAATACCCTGGTGCGCTTCGACACCCGGAGCCATCGGTTTCAGACCTGGCCGATCCCCTCGGGTGGTGGGGTGGTCCGCAACATGGCGCCGACACCGGATGGCAATCTCTGGCTTGCTTGCAGCGGCGTCAACAAGATCGCCTTTGTCGAAATCGGCAAGGTCGCCGCGACACAGTGAATCTCAGGCACGGCGCCGGGATGGGCGGCGGCTTTGTTTCTTGCTGGCGCGCCCCAAGCCCATTTCCTTGGCCAGGGCCGAACGCTTGGCGGCATAGTTGGGGGCCACCATCGGATAGCTGGGCGGCAGGCCCCACTTGGCGCGATATTGTTCAGGCGTCAGCCGATATTTGCGGAACAGATAGCGTTTCAGGGTCTTCAGCCGCACACCATCCTCCAGGCAGATGATGTAATCGGGCGTTACCGATTTTTCCGCCACCGTCGTGCCTTCGGCGGCGGCGCCCGCCGGGATCACCGCATCGGGGCCCCCAAGGCTGGCCAGCTTGGCATAGACCGTTTCCATGACCAGCGGCAGATGCTTGATGTTCATCTGGTTGCGGCTGAGATAGGCCGCCACGATATCCGAAGTCCATTTCAGGAGGTCGGTCCGCTGGTGGGCGGGCAAGGTCATTGAGGCGGTTTCCATGAAAAACGGCTCCGGGCGGGACGTAACGGAGCCTGTCCCGCGGCCTGGGCTGGCTTCAAGGGCAATTGGCGGAGGGCGCTACCCAGGTTGGGGAAAGCATAGTCCTGTATTGATAATGTTGTACTTGGTAGCGTTACACTTGGCCCTATAGACAGGGCGGAGCTCAAGAATATTATCGTTTACAAGCAACATTACTTGAACAGACGCGCGGCAGGGCGTATCCGGCAGGATGTGAGGATTTGATCAAAACTATGCTTTATGACCGGGCCGCCATGCGGGCGGCGGTAGGCCGTATCGGCCTGAGTGTCCGCAGCCAGAAATTCGTGGAAAGCTGGCTCGCTGCCTGGCAGGGCGGGCACCTGCCGGCGATTGGCAGCGTCACGCCAGAGCGCTTTCAGAATCTCAAGCCGTTGCTGATGGTCAGTTCTCTGACGCAGGACGCTGTTCCGGTGGCCAGAATCCTCTTTTCGGGGGACCGGGTCACGCGATTTTTGGGACATGACCTCACCGGCCGGGACTGGTTTTCCCTGGTCGAGCCGGAACATCTGCCGGAGCGGACCGGCCGCACCGCCTCGGTCGCGGGCGGTGCGCTGCTCAAGACCGTTCGCGAAGTGAAGGTGAAGAGCGGTGGCACGCTGGGTTTTGAGATGATCAGCGCGCCGCTCCGGCCCGATGCGGATGGCACGGTTTGCATCTTCAACTATCTGGATCTGCCTTCTTCCGCCAAGAATGCGGTGCTGGCCGAGCTGCGCGAAGTGACCATCCCGCCCGTGCGGGCGGAGTTCGTTCCCATTCCCCTAGCGGAGGCGCCTCGTGCCGCTCCGGGCGCCGCGCTGCAAGGCTGGATGACCAGCGACAATCGCCGCAAGGTGATCTCCCAGGCCTCGGTCCGCTTCGTCATCAGCTTCATGCGGGAGGCGATGAAAACCTATGCCCCGCTGAGCCTGGATCCGACCGATTATCTGATCATCCTGACGATCGACACCCAGAATGTGGCGCATGTCCATAACGACCCCAAGATCAGCATGCGCTATGCCGCGCTGGCTGAGCCGGACTGGATTCGCCGCGGCGTGAGCCGGGCGGAGGTGTCGCGCATTACCCAGATCCCGCTGGAGACGGTGCGCCGGCGCATCAACCGGCTGATCGAGATGGATGTGCTGGCCGACCGCAAGGACGGCGTGATCGTGCCGGAAAGCACGCGCATGGCACCCGCCTCGCGCCGGCGCAAGATGCACATCAATACGCAGCTGGTCGAAAGGCTGATCAGCGACCTGGATGCCCGGGGCGTGCCACTGTCCTGAATCGGACGGTCAGTTGCCGCCTTCGCGATAGCCCTGTTCGACGCCCTGAGAGATTCGGCCGAGCGCGCTCCAGCGGGGATATCTGGCGGTCATCTCGGCAGTCAGGATCTTTCCGGCTTCATCCGCCGGCTTTCCTTCCTTCTTTAGCGTGGTGGCGCGTGTGGCCAGATCGGTCATGAAGGCGCGATCTTCGGAAAGAAGAGCGCCATCACCGGGCGGACTGTGATCTGGCAGGATGAGGGTGGGGTGGAACTGCTCCGCAATCTTGTCCAACACCATGGCCCAGGACCTCGGTGTGCAGGTATCACAATAGAAATAGGGCCCGGTCTTGTTCTGCACCACGTCGCCCGAGATCAGCAGATTGTCCGGCTCGACCATCACGACCTCGTCGCCTTTGGTGTGGGCTGGCCCGAACCACAAAAGGCGCACCCGCACATCGCCCAGATCGAGGCTGTAGTCCTTGTCGAACAGGACCGCCGGCTTGAGATAGCGGACATCCGCAAGCAATGTCTTGTCCTGTTCGGAACGGTTGCTGAAAAGATCGATCAGCTTCTGGCCTTCTTCTTCCAGTTCCGCTTGCTGAACGCGCGGCCGGATCAGGACGGTGCCGGTAGGAAAGCCGCCATCGCCCGTGGCGTGTTCGGCATGATAATGCGTCGTGGTAAGGTAGAGCCTGGCGCCTTTCGGTGAAAGGCGCAGCGCTGTCTCGGCGATCATCGCGCCATTCTTCGTTCCCAGCCCGTCATCCACGACCAGGGTCGCGGTCTTGCCGACGACGATGCCGATATTGGGCGAGCCCTTGATCATCCAGACATGCGGCGAAACCTGCGTCAGCGTATCGGCAGAGAGAAGATGGCTCGCCGGCTGCGCCGTTGCGCCATGCGTTGCGAACAAAAAGCCGAGAAAGCAAAGCCAGCTGCGTCTCATGGAAAGGCCTCCAATGGGCGTACGGCTCTGAGCATGCTACAGCGCGAAAGGCGGCCAAGTGTAATAAATTCGTAAAATACGGACGTTGAAGCGCAATCCGACGGCTGGCCGAATTGAAAACCACCAAGGCCTTGCGCAGTGTCCGACACGGCGTTCCAAGAATGGTGGGAAAGAATGCGCGCATCTTATCTGGCTGCGGTGGCCCTGGCCTCATCGACTGTTTTGTTTTTCACACCATCCTTTGCCCAGCCCGAAGGACGGGGTCCTGCGGAGAGTTGGTGGGTCAACAAGACCGAAGGCGGCGTGTACAAGCCGCCGATGCGACCCCTGTGGCGCCTGGCCGATCTCAAGACGATGCATGCCGGCCAGAACAACTGGTCGCAGCAGATCATTCTCGATCCCGAGCAGGACGCCACATACAATTCCGCGGCGCCCGGCACCCATTTTACCGCACGAATCCATCCGGATACGCCCACCGTCTTCGTCGTCGTGGCGGGCGAGGTACATTTTACTGTGGAAGGCCAGCAGCCGGTGACGGCCACGCGCGGCTCCATCATCAACATCATGAAGACCACGATCTATTCCTACGATGTGGCCGGAACCGGGAATGCATTATGGGTGGAGGTCGATCCCACCAACTACAAGACCGCCTATCCCGCCGACGGTCCCCAGCCTGAGGCCAGCAAGGGTGGCCGGATCGTCAAGGTCGCTTTCCCCCGCAAACCCGAGCCTTATTCCGGCATCAACAAGCTGCACTGGAACACTTTCACCGACGGCATCGCCAAATGCGCGCCGCGCGGGCCCCAGGTGCAGGACGATCATCTCTTCGTCAATCCGCTGCTGGGCTACGTCAATCCGGCGGACAACAAATGCGGCACCGGTTCGCTCAATATCGGTAGCGGACCCACCACCGATGCCTTCAACCCCAAATCGGTGTTCGGCCATATGCATGCCGGTCCGGCGGAATGGTGGATCGTGCAGGTGGGCAAGATCCGCGGCCGCTTCGAAAATACGGGTGAGTTCCACGCCGAAGAGGGCGATGTGCTTTATGCCGCGCCCATGAGTTGGCATGAGATGGCGGCGGAAGCGCCGTCCGGCCCGTCGGTGCGCCTGGCGCTGGGCGGCTACAACCTGATCAACATGCAGAACACCGAAGCACCGCGCCGGCCCCGCGGCGGCGCGGCCGCGGCGCAATAGGCCGGCGATGAACAAGGGGGGGCGTGCCGGGGTGCTGATCTCCACGCCGCGCCGTCTGAAGGGTTTTTCGGTTCGCTTTCAGATGCTTGCAGGCTGCACTGGCCGGCAAGTGCCGGATTTCAACCACAGAGGCTAACCGTAAAAGCGGAACAATCCGGGGTTTGCACGCCGGGGTTTGCACGTAAGGAATTTGTAAAAGTCCCCGCTTTCAGTGGCATTGGAGCTATGAAAAAGCACGCACTCCTCTCGGAATCCTCATGCGCAATCCCCTGAAGTCGGTTCTGGCCCTGGCTCTTCTGGCGAGCGCCCCTGCGTACGCGGCGAGTTTACCGTCGAGTGAGGTCGCGAGTTTGCGCCGGTTGACGCAGGAGGAGTACCGCAACTCGATTGCGGATATTTTTGGTCCAGGGATTGAGGTTCGCGGGGTATTTGAGCCGACCAAGCG
>CAYQZM010000071.1:0-16339 GCA_964421935.1 uncultured Rhizobium sp.
GGTTCTTTATACCCCAGAGGCCCTCTTCGCGGCCTTCTTTCAGGAGCCGGTCGGGACCGGTGGACACAGATCCTGGACTGGGTGACCAGGAGGGCCGCTGGAGTTCCATGGTATTGTAGCAGACGTCATGCTTCCAATCGAATTTCTGACACGCCGCGATGGTGGCGTATGCGTCGGGAGCTATCGACATTTCCGCATGGGACAGACCGCTGAGCATGGTTTCACCATTTGTGGTGAACCAGCGAAGGCCGGCGGCCGATGCGGGGCAGGGCTTTAGCAAGGCCACCGCGGGCGCTGGAAACGGCACAATGTGCTGGCCGCCGTTTTTGGTACGGACTTGGGGCATGGTCCCAAGCCCCCGGGTCACGGGCAAGTCGATCTCAGGCGCGGCCTCAGGACGGCTTCTTCCCATCAGCGGTGCCTCGTATATAGGTGTTTCTCCTCTCGCTCTCGTCGCAGATCATGGCACTGCCGTCTTTCACCATCCCCGAACTTCCGGTCGCAGAGTGCCTTCCGCGCCTGATCGCGGTGCTTGGCGCACAGCCCAACGCCGTGCTGGTTGCGCCGCCGGGCGCAGGCAAGACAACCACTGTACCCCTTGCGCTCCGTGGTACAGCGCCGCTGGATCGCGGCCGCATCCTGATGCTGGAACCGCGCCGGCTTGCTGCCCGCGCCGCGGCCAACCGCATGGCCAGCCTGATCGGCGAGAAGGTCGGTCGCACGGTCGGCTTTCGCACGCGGCTCGAAAGCGCGGTCTCTTCCGCCACCCGTATCGAGGTGGTCACGACAGGCCTTCTCGTGCGCCGCCTGCTCGGCGATCCGGAATTGACGGGCGTTTCAACCGTCATCCTCGATGAAATCCATGAGCGCTCGCTGGAGGCCGATCTGGCGCTTGCGCTCTGTCTGGATGCGCAGGCGGTGCTGCGCTCGGATCTGCGGCTGCTGGCCATGTCCGCGACCCTGGACGGCGCGCGGCTGTCCACGCTCATGTCCGCGCCGATCATCGAAAGCGCCGGCCGCATCCATCCGGTTGAGATCCGCCACGCTCTGCGCGATATCCGGGATACGCGCGACTTGCCGGAGACGATGGCGCGCGCCATTCGCGCGGCTCTGTCGGAGGGGCCCGGCGACATTCTCGCTTTCCTGCCGGGCATGGGAGAAATCCGCCGCACAGAGGCAGCGCTCGAGGGCCTGGATGCCGCGGTCCTGCCACTGCACGGCGATCTGCCGCCGGCGGCCCAGGATCTGGCGCTCCGGCCCGGGACACGTCGGCGGGTGGTGCTGGCCACGGCCATTGCCGAAACCTCGCTCACCGTGCCCGGGGTACGGATCGTCATCGATGGCGGTTTTCGCCGCAGCCCCCGCTTCGATCCGGCGAGCGGTCTGACCCGGCTGGCAACCGAGCGTGTCAGCCGTGCGGCGGCCGACCAGCGTGTCGGCCGCGCGGGGCGTGAGGGACCGGGCCTTGCCATCCGGCTTTGGACGGAAGCGGCCCAGCGGGGCCTGCGTCCCTATGACCGGCCGGAAATTCTGGAAGCCGAGCTTTCCGGCCTGATTCTGGATTGTGCGGCCTGGGGCACGCCGCCGGACAAGCTTGCCTTTCCGGATGCGCCGCCGGAAGGCGCGCTTGCCGCGGCCCGCGAATTGCTCACCGAGCTGGGCGCCATGGACGCGGGCGGCGCCATCACGCCGCTGGGCCAGCGCATGAGCGCGCTGGGCGCCCATCCGCGTCTGGCCGCCATGATGCTGGCGGCGGAAGACAGCGGCCAGGCTGCGCGCGCCTGTGATATCGCGGCGTTGCTGGAGGGCCGCGATCCGTTGCGTTCGGGTGCGGAGACGCCGGCCGACATCATGACGCGACTGGAAGCGCTGGCCGATCCGGCGGCCCATGGCGCTGACCGCAACGCAATCCACAGCATCCGCCAGGTATCCCGGCAATATCGCGCGCGGCTTGGCTTGGGTGGAGAACGCGCCGCGGCGGGCGATCCCGCGCCCCTGATCGCGGCGGCTTTTCCGGACCGGCTGGCCCAGCGGCGCGCCGAACCCGGAAGCTTTCGTCTCTCGGGCGGCGGCGGCGCCAGACTTGCCGTGACAGATCCGCTCGCCAAGGCAGGGTTTCTGGCGGTGGCGGCGCTGGAAATGAAAACCGCGCCCCTGATCCGCATGGCGGCGCCGCTGGATGTTGCCGATCTGCCGGCCACGCTCAAGGCACAGATAAGAGAGACGGTGGAAACGAGCCTTGATCCTGTCACCGGCAGCGTTCTGGCGCGGCGCCGCAAGTGCCTTGGTGCGCTGGTCCTGGAAGAACGGTCCGCCGCGCCGGATGCGGCTGACGCCGCCGCGGCCTTGCTGGAAGCAGTGCGGGCCGATCCGTCACGCCTTCCCTGGACGGAAAGCGCGCGCAATCTGCAAGCGCGCCTCAAGCTGATGCATGGACTGGAAGCGGATGTCTGGCCGGCGTCGGATGACGAGAGCCTGATCGCGCGCCTGGAAGACTGGCTGGGGCCGCATCTTCATGGACTGACGCGGCTTGGCGATGTGGCGGCTCTCGATCTAGACGCAATCCTGCTCGGCCGGCTGGACTGGACGCTTCGGGGCCGGCTCGACAAGGAATTGCCGACGTATCTGCCGCTTCCCGGCGGGCGGGCGCCGGTGGATTACACCGAGCCTGTTCCCATCGCAGCGGCGCGCGCGCAGTACTTCTATGGCCTGGCCGAAACGCCCAGGCTCGCAGGTGGACGGATGCCACTGCGGCTCGCGCTCCTTTCACCGGCGGGAAGGCCGATTGCATTGACCGCCGATATTGCAGGTTTCTGGCGCGGTGCCTGGGCCGACGCGCGACGGGACATGCGCGGCCGCTATCCCAAACACAATTGGCCGGAAAATCCTTTGCTGCCTTAGCGACAGCCAAAAATGCCGTAAGCGCGTTCCTATTGGCAGCCACCGCAAAATCCGGCCACCGTGCATGTGGGTTTTCGGCCTGAGCACCGGGAGGAAACCGCAATGGCCGCTTCCCATAAGGCCGTGTATGCCGCCTTGGCGGGCAATCTCGCCATCGCGGCGGCGAAAGCCGTAGCCGCCTGGCTGGGCGGAAGCTCCGCCATGCTGACCGAAGCACTGCACTCGCTTGTGGACTGTGGAAATGAGGTGCTGCTTCTGGTGGGGATCGCGCGGGCGGCGCGCGCGCCCGATGCGACCCATCCATTCGGTTATGGCCTGGAAGTCTATTTCTGGTCCTTTGTGGTCGCCTTGCTGATCTTCTCGGCGGGAGGAGGCCTCGCCATTTATCAAGGCGCCCGCCATCTGCTGGCGCCACCGCCCATCAGCGATCCGGCGCTCAATTTCGCCGTCCTGGGAATCGCCTTTGTCTTCGAGGGCCTTTCTTTCCGCGTGGCGTGGCGGGAGTTCGCCAAAATCCGCCGCCAGACACCGGTGCTGGCCGCGATCACGCGCAGCAAGGACCCGACCCTGTTTGCCGTTCTGCTGGAAGATGGCGCGGCGCTGATCGGTCTTGTCATCGCCGCGCTGGGTCTGGGGGCGGCGCTATGGTGGGACTGGGGCTGGGCCGATGGCGCGGCATCCATTTTGATCGGGGTGCTTCTCATCGCCGTGGCTGCCTTCATGGCCAATGAGACCCGCAGCCTGATGTCCGGCGAGGCGGCGGCGCCGGGAACGGTGGCGGCGGTGCGCGCGATCCTCGAAGCCGAGCCGGCCATCGAAAAGGTTCAGGAGATTCTGACCATGCACCTTGGGCCGCGTGCGATCCTGATGGCCATCACCCTGGATTACCAGGACGGGCTTTCCATCCCGGTCGCGGAATCCATCACCGGGCGGATGACGGACGAGATCCGCAAAATCGATCCGCGGATCACGCGCATTTTCGTGCGGTCCGGCAGTTCACGGCAAAGGCAGGGAACGGCATAGCGTGCTTCGCGGAGCCTTTTGACCGGACGATGAGCGGGGATTGCGCCCGTTTCTCGTCTATTAATCATCCTCGGTTAGCGTTGGTTCTGTCCCATACCCTTTTTTAACCGGTGGATCGTGTCCGATCGTACATTTCGTTCCTTGACCGCCTTGAAGGGGGCATCCACCAGCCGGGTGTTCAACCTGCAGGCCATCTGCGATGAAAAAATGCAGAGCGACCTGTCGGGGGCCGCTCTGTTCTCGTCTCCGGCGTTGAACCGGTCGATCATCATCAAGCATCGGATGCGCGCCGACGATCTCGATCTGATGCCGGGCCAAAGGACGGTGTGCACCAAGGTCATCGTCCCCTTCGACGCACGGGATTTGCGGGCAGGCGGAAAATCCCTGCTCATCGGACAGCACAACTATCTCGAAACGCTGCGTGACGTCGGCCAGTATCACGGCAAGCACGATATCGAACGCGATATCCGAATCCTCAAATTCCTGGATGACATTCCCTCGCTGGATCCGTTTCTTTTGCGGGAGAAGCTGCGCTCGAACGGAATAAACCCGGATCCGCGTTACTTCAGCATATCACCCGGCGACCAGCAGCGGATGTTCGACTACACGGCCGGCGAACTGGACCGGCTGACAGGCCTTGCCGGCGGCAGCGAAAACGCCACGGGCAAGATGGTCGGGGCATTGCTGTCGAATGATGTGGACGAAAAGCTCGAGCCTCTGCGGCTGACGCTATCTCTCAGCGAAGAGGAGTTCAGGGAAGGCGTTTTCAGCTGGCGCGGTTTCATCTATTACAAATGGTGCCTCTCGGAATTGTGGCCGCATCTCCTGAACTGCCTGGGGCATCTGAAGGCGCTCCAGCCTGTCGGCGCAATCGATGCGGACCAGAAAAGCTTCCTGAAGAGCGCCCGTCAAAGCATACTTCTGGGCGCGAAACAGAATAATGATGCCGTCAGACGGCTGCTTCAGATCTATGAGGATGCTTACAACAGCCTTCTTTGCGGGAAAGACCCGCAGCAGTTCAGGAAGTTTCTTCTCGATGCGCCGGCGCTGTTCCTGGACATCGGGGAGAAGATGGGCGCGCGTTCCCACATCACCAGCTTCTGGCGGTTTCGCTTTCCCGACCGCGGCAGAGCCAGCATAGATGCGGAGGAGCTGGTCCTGGTGCTCCAGGACTTCTCAAAAGGCTTCGCCAACCCCATCGCCAAAGCGGCCTGAAATTCCGGGTGCCACGCCCGGACAGGCCCGGCAAGGACGATTTGGCTGGCAGGGCCGCGCAAGTCTTGCGCTGCCGCCCCGACTTTCTGCTAGCTTAAAGAAGCACGCGGTACGTAACGGGGAATCGCCATGGGGCTTCTATCAACCGCATTGTTCGCGGCCGCGCTGGCCACATCGGCTGCAGATGGCGCGCCGCGTCATGACGGTGACTACATCATCCATGATTTCCGCTTCCATACCGGCGAGACGCTGCCCGAGCTGAAGCAGCATTACATCACCCTGGGCGACCCCAAAAATCCCGCCGTGCTGGTGTTGCATGGCACTTCCGGCACGGGCGCCGGCCTGCTGAATGCCGCCTTTGGTGGCGAGCTGTTCGGCCCCGGCCAGCCGCTGGATGCGGCCCGCCATTTCATCATCCTGCCCGACTGTATCGGCGCGGGCGGGTCCTCCAGGCCCTCGGAAGGCCTGCGCATGAAATTCCCCCGCTACACATACCAGGACATGATCGCGGCACAGTACCGCCTGCTGACCGAACATCTGGGCGTGCGCCATCTGCAGCTGGTCACGGGCAATTCCATGGGCGGCATGCTGACCTGGATGTGGGGCGAGGCTTATCCGGATTTCATGGATGGGCTGGTGCCGCTGGCCTCCCAGCCCGGCCCCATGGCGGCGCGCAACTGGATGATGCGCCGGCTGATGATCGAGACCATCAAGGGTGATCCTGCCTTTCAGGGCGGCAATTACACCCAGCAGCCGCCGGCCCTGAAATATGCCAATGCCATGTTCTCGGCCGCCACCAGCGGCGGCACCTTGAGCCTGCAGGCGCGCGCCGGCACCCACGCAGAGGCCGACAGGCTGGTGGACGGCATGTTGGCGGCCGAGCCGGGGCGTGACGCCAACGACACCATCTATCAGTTCGATGCCTCGCGTGACTACGATCCCGCGCCGGGGCTGGAGCGGATCAAGGCGCGGGTGCTGGCCATCAATTCCGCCGATGACGAACGCAATCCCCGCGAGACCGGTTTGATGGAAAAACTGATGGCGCGGGTTTCGCGCGGCAGTTTCTACCTGATCCCCGCCAGCGCCCAGACCCGCGGCCATGGCACCACGGGCCAGGCCGCGTTCTGGAAGGACCGGCTGGCGGCGTGGCTCTCGCTGAAAGACGCAAAGCCGCTGGCGTCCCGGAAATGATGTGAGGTCACGCCCCGCGCTCGGCGAAGCAGGGACGGACGCGTCAGCGCATCAGAGCCACTTGGCGACGCCGCCGTGGCGGGAGCAGGCGCCGGAATGGGTCTTGGCCATCGTGTAGGAACCATCCTTGCACTGGCCGGTCGCGCCGGCTGGGGCGGCCCCACCCGTGGACGCGGCAGCCTTCATGGCGTTGGCGGGAGCGGGCCCAGCCATCTTTGCCGGTGCGGCCATTGCGGCAGGCGCCGCGGCCTTTGCCGGCGTGGCCGCGCCACCCTTCAGGCAGGTCGCGGAATAGTCCTTGTAGGTCGTCTTGGCCTTGTCGGAAGCGGACATGGCCTTCCAGTTGGCCGAGCAGTTTTTCATCGTGTCCGCGCTGGCGGTCGAGAGGAGGGACGGCGCGACGATCAGGCTAGCGGCGATGGCAGCGGCAAAAGTCAAACGCATCTGAACCTCCATGGGGGTCGGTTGGCGAGCGAATGGTGGTCCAGGCCGGCTGGCTTGGCAACCAGATTGTCTGACTACAATTCGTCATCCGCCGTTGCTAGACTTGAGCTGCAATCAAACGCGGGGCCGACCCATGGGACTGTTTGATCAGCTTGAAAGCCGTTGCGAAGAGATCGCAGGAAGGGCTGGGATACCTCCGCAAACTATCCGTTCCATGAGTGCCAGCCTGCAGGAAAAACTCAATCAGGAAGGCGTCAATCACATGGAGGCGATGGAGGCCGTTGCCATGGAGCATGGCATCCCGGTCGACAAGGTGCAGGAAGTCCTTTCTGATTGCGGCAGCGAGCAGGATATCGTGGCGGGCCTGACCCGTTTTGCTGGCGGTCTCTTCAAGTCCTAGCCCGCTGCCTTTGATATACAAATGAATGCCGCTCATCCGCGAAAGACAGGATGGATGCACTGCGGCTGGCCAGGCGGTGATCCGGAACCGCCTTGTGCCGGATGGCCGTCTAAGCGGGATGACCGAGGGCGCCCAGCAGCCAGAGGACCAGGAATACAACCAGCACCAGGCCCAGAATGCCTCCGGCGCCGCCATAGCCCCAGCGGCTATAGCCAAAGCCGCCGCCGCCCAGAAGCACGATCAGGAGAATGATAATCAGAAGGGTGCTCATGCAGGCTCTCCGAATTATGTCCTGCCTGTAATTCATCAACCGAAGCATGGTTCCGCATTGGGGCGGCGCCCGGTTCATGGCACGGCCGGCTTCTCCGGTTCGTGCGCGGCCACCATCGATCCAATCCGGCTCTCCTGATCCGACCGGAGCGCCTTTACGCGCACCCGGGCCAGCCCGCGCCTTTGCATGCCAAGTTCGCGGGCCGCTGCCGCCGACAGATCGATGATCCGTCCCCGGACATGGGGCCCACGATCGGCAATACGCGCTTTGATCATCCGGCCATTGGCCAGGTTGGTGACCCGGACGACGGTGCCGAAAGGCAAGGTCCGATGGGCGGCGGTGAATTCCCTGCGATCGAACCGTCCGCCTTCGGCGGTCAGCTTGCCGTCATGCTTGCGGCCATAATAGGAGGCGCGTCCCGTCTGGCTGAAAAACACCTGGTGGTGCAAGGCATGCACAGGCCTGACCCGATGGGACCGGGCAGCTGCCGTGTTCGCCTGGAGCGCGAACAAGGCAAAATTCGCCAGCAGGGCCAATCTCAAGCCAAGCCCCAAGCCGTGTCGCAAGCGGATGTCCCCACTTTTGGTTTGATGCCAATTTCGGGGGCAGACTGTTACGCGTGCCTATCAACGGTCAAGTGGAAAGGCTTGGTCTTTGTGCGGAACAAAACGGCCCCGGTTTACCCCGGGGCCGTTCCGTCGATCCGGCTTAATAATGTCCGTGAAAGCCGCCGTGGAAGCGGCCACCGTGGAAACCGCGGCCATGCAAGGCCCGGCCATGCCAGCCATCACGTCGGCCGCCACCAAAGCCGAGCCCAATGACGGGCCCGCCGACATAGGCCGGCCCGGTGCTGCAATAGTAAGGGCTGTAATAACGACTATAGGGATCGCAGACCGGGGCGGCATTGTATCCTATCGGCGCGCCGACACCGACGAACACCCGGGCCGAAGCCGGGGCCGCAATCGCGGTGGCCGCACCAGTCAGCATCACCGCACCAAGTGCAATCCTTGCGAAGCGTTTCATGAAGGCTTTCCTTGTCTGACCGTTGCCCGCATCCTGCCGTCTGGCTTTTGAACCGGCCCTGAAGCCAAGCGTTCGCTGCCATTCAGCAATGCGTCAGCAATGCGGCGGAGCTTCCGCGAGCCGATTTTCAGGAAAGGGGATTCCGTCAGAGCGAGGAGGCGTTGGCTTTATCTTCGCAGGCCTTCCAGCTGTTTTGCCAAGGCGTCGATCTGGTCGCCGTTCAGCTCAACACGCCGGTCGATTGGTCGCGACATCCTCAAAATGGCGGCATGCTTGTCGTCTTCGCTCAGGGTGAGCCATTTCCTGACGCAATTGGTCAGCAGTCCGACGCAAAATACATGGCCGGGTTTGGCCAACGAAGCGTCGGAATACCAGGGGATGTCATCCATGCATTCTCTGCCGTTGGCGATGTTTGTGACTATTGGCCGAATGTATCGGCAAGTCGCGGCGAGAATAGCTTGCCGTTCCCGTGTCGGGCACCACTTGGCGCCGCCGGCCAGCTTTCGCCGAGCGTCGGGCTTGCGGCGCAACTCTGTTTGAGGAGAGAAGCATTCCTGGCCATAAGTTTTATGACGTTCCCACGGCAAAGTCTCTGTTAGTGCTCGCTATTTCGGTAGCATCGCTCACCACTGTGTCGAAATCCTGCCGATTTTTCTCACGCACGAGTTCCCTGGCGCCAGGAGAGTTATGGTTAATGAGTTGTTAAAAGCAATTGTTTCGGGCAGTTTTTCGGCGAGTGGGAATGCGGGGGTTTGGGTGGGTTGGTTTTCGTCGCGCAAGATTCGTCGGGCGCCGCCGAGCGATGTGGAAATCCGCATGCGCTGTCTTGAGGCGTCGACCCGCATCGCCAGTGCGGAGCTTGGCAATGGCGCGACCAGCGGGGCGGTCGCCCAGGACGTCATCCAGATCGCCGACGTTTATTTTGCCTATGTCAAAGGCATCGCCGTGCGGTCCAATCTGAGGCCCGTGCTCGAACAGCAAAAGGTGGCCGCCCGCGTTCTTTCGCAGGAATCATCGACGAGCTGACGTGGCCCTCGCGAAGTCGCCGCGGTGCAAGGTGTCGTATTCCTGTTTCCTGCCGTGACGGCAATATTCGCCTTGAGTCTTCTGGACCTGCGGTAGCCGACTGCCGAAGCGGGAAAATCACTTCGCGTTGATGTTGACGAAACGAATTCCTGAAAATCTTGTATGCGCGTGCCTGGCCAGCCAGCGCCGCACTGGCTCGTCATAGAATTTTCCAAGCAAATAAGCGGCTGCGAGGCACGATATGATCGTCCCCACCTCAAGAATGAATAGGGGCGCGCGGACACCTAGATATTTCACCGCGCCTGCGGTGAGGAACATCACGGGGTAATGTACCACGTACAAAGGGTAGGACAGCCAGCCGGCGAACTTGGACGCGGCCGCCCCTGATCCCTGCAGTTCGTAATGTGCCGATAGCACGACTATGAGCGGTAAAATCAGGATGGTTACAACGAAGTCGTAGATATTTGACAGGAACGGCGGCAGGCTGAGCGACATCAGCAGGACGATGCTTGCCAAGGCGGGGTGCAGGCGCGGTAGCCGGCGAAAGAAGCTGTGATTGCGATAACGATAGAAGGCCACGCCGAGGAAGAAGCCGAATCCGACACGGGAACCGCCTTCCAGGAATGACGTGGCAAGGGCAAGCCGATTGGAGAAGTGTTGCGGCACGTCCCATAGCTCCAAACGGGATTCTGCCATCAACCCCAGGAGGGAAATTGCGATTATCACAAACAGCATGCCGGAAGAAATAAGCCGAAACCGGCACAGAAGCGCATAAAGCGCATTTGCGATCATCTCGAAAAACAGGGACCAGCAGGGCGGATCGAGCGGATAGCCATCTGTGCCAAGGACCATGTTCAGCGGCGCCAGCAAAAGCCCGAAAATGATCGCCACGCCGAGATAGCCGACGCTTACCGCCTCCGCCGGCTGAAACACACCTTTTATAACGAAATAGAAGGCGCCCAACGCCAGGCCGGCGACGATCAATGGCCATAGCCGGACGACACGCAGTTCAATGAACTCCCAAAACCCCATGTTCGAGAGAAGTCGCTGCTCGTATGCGTGCGCGATGACGAAGCCGCTTATTATAAAGAAGAAGTCTACTGCCAGAAACGCATGAGGCAGGGCTGTCGTGCCGGCATTATACGCGGTGACATGTGCGCTCGCGACTGCGAGCGCCGCCGTCCCGCGAAGTCCGTCCAGGGCCAAGAAGTGTTTTTTCATGTCAGGACGT
The DNA here is from genome assembly GCA_964421935.1 of uncultured Rhizobium sp. GTDB lineage: Bacteria > Pseudomonadota > Alphaproteobacteria > Micropepsales > Micropepsaceae > Rhizomicrobium. The sequence goes on from CAYQZM010000071.1 coordinate 10,726, forward strand.
TATGCGCGAATGCTGCGCTTTTATTGTTGGTTCTGTTTAATTCCCGGCTGCTTACTGCGCCCCAGTTGATTCAATGAAGGGGCAGGCTTGTTGTCAATGTCCGAGGTGCGCAAGATAGTGAGAGTTGCCCCCGCTGTTTTTGCTCGAAATCATACCATGTCGCCCGGTCGCCCATGGGGGTTCAAATCCTGCCATCGGCCGTTATTCTGCCGGCACAAAGCTTTGGTAGGTTGTCTTGGCAGAACATTGTGATGTCCTGATCATTGGTGCGGGCCATAACGGCCTGGTCTGCGCTTTCTATCTGGCGCGCGCCGGCCTGAAGGTGACGGTGCTGGAGCGCCGGGGCGTGGTCGGCGGCGCGGCGGTGACCGAGGAATTCCACCCGGGTTTCCGCAATTCCGTCGCCAGCTACACGGTCTCGCTGCTGCAGCCCAAGATCATCGCCGATCTCAATCTGCATGCCCATGGATTGAAGATCGTCAACCGCAAGCTGGCCAATTTCCTGCCCGCGGAAGATGGCCGCTATCTGGCAGTAGGCGAGGGCCGCACCAAAGACGAAGTGGCGAAATTCTCCACGCGCGATGCCGAAAGGCTTAACACCTATCACGCCCGGCTGGGCGCGGTGTCAGATCTGATCCGCGCCCTGATGCTGGAGACCCCACCCAATGTGACCGGGGGCGGCTTGCTGGCGGCGCTGCCCGAACTGCTGCACGGCGCCAGGCTGGGGCGGCGCATCGGCGCGCTCGACATGATCGCCAAACGCGATCTGCTGGCGCTGCTGGGCCGCTCGGCCGGTGATTATCTCGACGACTGGTTCGAGAGCGATCCGATCAAGGCGGTCTATGGCTTTGACGGCATCGTGGGCAATTACGCCAGCCCCTATACGCCAGGCTCGGGCTATGTGCTGCTGCATCATCTGTTGGGCGAGGTGAATGGCCGGCGCGGCGCCTGGGGCCACGCTGTCGGCGGCATGGGCGCGATCACCCAGGCCATGGCAAAAGCCTGCGCGGCCAAGGGGGTGGACATTCGCGTTGACGCAGCCGTAGGCGAGGTGATCGTGGAGAAGGGCCGCGCCGTGGGCATCGCCAGCGAGAATGGCGATATCTTCCGCGCCCGCAGCGTGGTCTGCAATCTCAATCCCAGGCTGCTGTTCCAGCAGCTGGTCAATCCGGCGTTCCTGCCTGCCGACTTCCGTGAGCGCATCGCGGCCTATCGCATGGGCTCCGGGACCTTCCGGATGAATGTTGCGCTGTCCGCCCTGCCGCGTTTTACCTGCCTGCCGGAGCCGGGCGATCATCTGACCGCCGGCATCATCATCGCGCCCAGCCTGGCCTATATGGACAAGGCCTATGACGATGCGCGCGCCGCCGGCTGGTCCAAAGAGCCGGTGGTGGAGATGCTGATCCCTTCGACCCTGGACGATAGCCTGGCGCCCAAAGGCGCCCATGTCGCCAGCCTGTTCTGTCAGCATGTGGCGCCGCAATTGCCGAACGGCGCGTCCTGGGATGCGCATCGCGAGGAGGTCGCCGATCTGATGATCGAGACGGTCGATCGGTACGCGCCGGGATTCAAGGCGTCCGTCGTCGGCCGCCAGGCGCTGAGCCCGCTGGATCTTGAGCGCATCTTCGGCCTCACCGCCGGCGACATCATGCATGGCCGCCTGGAGCTGGATCAGCTTTTTGCTGCCCGGCCCGTACTGGGGCATGGCAATTACCGCGCGCCCGTGCGTGGCCTTTATATGTGCGGCTCCGGCACCCATCCGGGCGGCGGGGTCACGGGCGCGCCGGGCCACAATGCGGCGCGCGAGATCCTGCGCGATCTCAGGCGCTAGGAGCGCCGGTCTGACAGGAACCACTCCGCTAATTTACAGGGATTCATTAACTGGCCGCCTGGACGGCGCTGGCCGGCCACGGTGCCCTTTGCTATCGGCAAGCGGAAAGCAGAGGTGGACTCTGATGGACGACGCAATGACCATTGCGGCATCGGGCATGGCAGCGGCGATGGCCAGCCTGACCGCCAGCGCGTCCAATGTGGCAAATGCCAATACGGAAGGCGCGGTGCCCGGCAATGCGCCGGCTCAGCCCGCCGCTTACCGGCCTGCCGTCGTGGTGGAGACCTCCATGGCCGGCGGTGGTGTCAGCGCCACCGTCACGCGTTCGTCCGGCACGCTTCTTTCCTACGATCCCACCGCGCCCTTTGCCAACGGGCAGGGCATGGTCGCGGTCCCCAACGTCGATTTCGCCACCGAAGCGGTCAACCAGCTTTCGGCTTCCATGGCGTTCCAGGCGAATTTGAGAGTGTTCCAGGCCGCCAATCGCAATCTGGACACGCTGCTGGACATCAAGGTCTGACAGCCGGACTTGACGGCCATCTCCCTGTCCGCCTTTCCTGCCGGCAGATCATGCGTGCGGGAACGATAGGATGCTGGACAGAGCCACACCGGAACGGCTGATCTTCTTTTCCGACGCCATCTTCGCCGTGCTGATCACGGTCCTGGTGTTGGAGCTGAGGCCGCCTGAGCATCCTACCGTGGCGGCCTTTCTGGCACTGTGGCCCACCTGGCTGAGCTACGCCGTCAGCTATCTTTTCATCGCCATCGTCTGGATCAATCACCACTATCTGGCCCGCTATGCGCAGGAGGCGACGCCACGCCTCTTATGGTTCAATTTCGCGCATCTGTTTTCCATGTCGCTTTTGCCTTTCTCGACCGCCTGGATGGCGGTGAGCCGGCTGGCGCCGCTGGCGGTCGCCTTCTATGCCTTCGTCTTCTTCCTGGTGAACGCGACCTATATCGCCCTGATTGCCGAGTTGATCAGCCGGGCCCACAGCGATGATGCACCGGCCCGGGTCCGCCGAACCATGCAGCTGAGGTCGCTGGTGACCCTGTGCCTGTTCGGTGCCGCGGCGCTTGTGGCGCTGGCCCTGCCGCTGGCGGGTCTCGCCATCTGCATCCTGTGCCTGGCCTTTTATCTCAAGCCGGAGCCGCCGCAATTGAGGAACGCGCAGCACAAGGCCAACTAGGCCGCCGCCAACCACGAGGGCCCGTCAGTCGAGCACGTCGCCTGCTTCCGGATGACGCTGGAACCACAGTCGCGCGTAATGGCAGCGCGGCTCCAACACCAGCTGGCCCGCGCGGGCATGATCGACAATCTGCTGCATCAACCGGCCGGCCGCGCCGGTACCGCGCAGCGGCGGCTCGGCCTCCACATGCGTCAGCAGATACTTGCCGTCATGGATGCGGTAATCGGACCAGACCAGAAGGCCTTTTTCTTCCAGTTCGAAGCGGCTTTCGTCCTTGTTGTCGATCATCTCTTGGCCGGTTCCCGGTACATCCAAGGCAACGACAGGCCGATAGGAACGATCCAAAGCGTGCCGGCCAGGGCATAGAAAAGCAGCGCCACATACCAGGGCGCGCCGGGCAGCACATGCCATGCCAGCCCCATGACCAGCAGGGCATAGAAAGGCAGCCAGAAGAAAACGATGACGATGGCGGCGATCAGGGTCTTGAGGCGGCGGGACATTTTGCATCTTTGACGGCTGCGGGGCGGGACGGTATCAGAAGCCCGCCCCCAGCGAAGCGATAAATTTGAACACCCCCGCTGCCCAAAATTTCTGGAAAAGCCGCCGCGCCGTCGGCTTCTGGCTGCTGGCGATCGCGCTGGTGATCTTGGGCATGGTGACCATCGGCGGCCTGACGCGGCTGACCGGTTCCGGCCTTTCCATCACCGAATGGAAGCCGATCATGGGCGCCATTCCGCCGCTGAACCAGGCGGAATGGCAGGATGCCTTCACCCGGTATCAGCGCATCCCGCAATACATCGTCGAAAACCGCGGCATGAGCCTGGAAGCCTTCAAGGGCATTTTCTGGTGGGAATGGATCCACCGCTTCCTGGGGCGGCTGCTGGGCGTACTGTTCTTCGTGCCTTTCGTCTGGTTCGCCGCTACCGGCGCCATCCAGAAACGCGACTGGCCGCGCATGCTGACCCTGTTCCTGCTGGGCGGGCTGCAGGGCTTCATCGGCTGGTGGATGGTGACCAGCGGCTTCGAGGTCCGCACCTCGGTCAGCCAGTACCGGCTGGCCATCCATCTGGGTGCGGCGCTGTTGCTGCTGGTGGCCATTCTCTGGATCGCGCTGGAATATCTGCGTGGCGCACCGGAGAAAGGCGATGCCCGGCGCGGCATTGCATTCGCGGTGCTGGTCTATGTTCAGATGCTGCTGGGAGCGCTGGTCGCCGGCCTTCATGCCGGTCTGATCTACAATACCTGGCCCGACATGAACGGCCGCGTCCTGCCGGAAGATCCGTTCTTCTCCGTGCCCTGGTGGATCAATTTCTTCGAGAATCCTGGCCTGGCCCAGTTCGATCATCGCATCGGCGCTTACGTCGTCGCCGGCTTTGCCGTCTTCATCTATGTGCGCGGCGTCAAGCTTTCCGGTTCCGCCAAGACAAGCGCCAAAACGGTGGCGGCCATCACCGCCTTCCAGATCTTCCTGGGCATCACGACGTTGCTGCTGCAGGCCCCGGAACGGCTGGCCGCGGCGCATCAGGTCACCGCGGCGCTGTTGCTTTGTGCCGCGGTCTGGCACGCGTATGAGCTGCGGGCCTTGGCTCCGAGCGCCGGTCGATCTCCATAAAGCCGCTGCTGGCGTGCGTGGCGCTCAGACAATCGGCTTCCCGCAGAAGGGAGGCCATCGTATCGTTGGCGTTCATTCTTTCTTTCTGGAATTCGATCTCGGTCTTCTGCCGCCGGCTGGTCGCGCAGAGCTGATTGAGTCTGACTTCGGTCAGTCTCTTGCCGCGATAGGAGAACTCGATCCGGCCTTTGACCGCCTTGACGTGAATCGTGACGGAGCGGGCCTGCGCGCCGGTTGCGACGGCGATGCTCAGGATGAACGGCACGACAACCAGACCGGCGAATCTCATCCCGGTGCCTCCCCAGACGGCGGGATTATCAGTTGATTCTAGTCACCGTGGCGAGGCTGTCACGCGCGGCAAAGATTTGAGTTGAAGTGCCCGGCTCAAACCCCGGCTAAGCGCCGCAAAGCGGCGCGAAGGGAAGGGGACCCAGGTAGTTATCACCTATAGGTCTCTGTCACCTGGGTTCCCTTCCCTCGCCACGCGAGGTCGTCCGCCGGGATTGACAAGAAGAGCTACCCCAGCGCCTGCTCCAGATCGGCGATGATGTCGGCCGGGTCCTCAATTCCAACGCTCAGCCGCACCACGTCATTGCCGGCGCCGGCCTTGGCGCGGTCTTCGTCGGAAAGCTGGCGATGGGTGGTCGAAGCCGGATGGATGATCAGGCTGCGGGTGTCGCCGATATTGGCCAGATGACTGAACAGCTTGACGCCATTGACCAGTTTCAGGCCCGCCTCATAACCGCCTTTCAACCCGAAGGTGAAGACGCTGCCCGCGCCCTTGGGGCAATATTTCTTGTGCAGGGCGTAACAGTCATTGTCTTCCAGCCCGGCATAGTTCACCCAGCTCACTTTCGGATTGGCCTTGAGCCATTTGGCGACCGCCAGGGCATTGTCGCAATGCCGCTGCACCCTGAGCGGCAAGGTCTCGATCCCGGTCTGTACCAGGAAGGCGTTCATGGGCGAGAGCGAGGGGCCCAG
>CAYQZM010000072.1:0-10244 GCA_964421935.1 uncultured Rhizobium sp.
ATCGCCGCCATCACCAGCCAGGCCAGCCAGCCGGCCATTTGTGAAATGCCCCAGCCGAACAGCGCCGCCGCCACGGGAGCGAGATAAAGCAGCGCCAGCCCCAGCATGGTCCCGGCCAGCGCCAGCGGCGAGTAGCCGAGCTGGGCATAGGCGCAGCGCGTCACCATGCGGCGGATGTCGGCGACATGGGGATAGGGCCTGAGCGACACGGCGCGGTCGGTGAAGCCCAGCCAGATGGGCCCCTGCTGCTTCATGGCGCGGCCCAGCGCGCAATCGTCAATGATGTTGTGGCGGATGGCGGCAATGCCGCCGGCCTTTTCCAGCGCGGCCCGGCGCACCAGCATGCAGCCGCCGGCCGCGGCAGCGATGGGCGAATGGGTGCTGTTGACCGCGCCGAACGGGAACAGCATGTCGAAAAAGTAGACAAAAGCCGGGATCAGGAAATGCTCGGCCGCGGTGCCGCAGTGCAGCCGTGCCATCAGCGAGACCAGAACCCTATTGCCATCTTCCGCCCGCGCCACCAGTCGGCGCAGATTGTCGGGGCTGTGGCTGATATCGGCGTCGGTGAACCAAAGAAATTCCGGTTGACCGGCCTGCTCCGCGCCCCGGTTCATCGCCCACAGCTTGCCGGTCCAGCCTGCCGGGCGCGCCTCGCCGGAGAGCACCATCAGCCGGCTATTGTTCAGGGCCCGCGCCCGCTGGCCGGTGCCGTCGTCGCTCTGGTCATCCACGAGCACGACCTGGAAATCGCCGGGATAATCCTGGGCCAGCAGGCTGGAGAGGCTGGCTTGGATGACGTCCACCTCGTTGCGGGCCGGCACCACCGCCACGACAGACGGCCAGACAGCAGGGTCGGCCACAGAGATGGTGTCGCGCTCCTTCAACCGCCAAAAACCATGATGGAACAGCAGCAGGTACAGCCAGATGGCCAGCGGCAGGAACCCGCACAGAATGCCCGCAATCATGCCCAATACCTCTTCATGAGAGGTACCCGTGGGCGCCGAACCAGGCCAGCGCATCCTCAAGCCCGGCACGATAGGCCCGCGCCTGATAGACCAGTTCGCGCTGCGCCTTTTGCGACCTGAAGAACATGCGATAGCGCGACATGCGCAGCGCATCCGCGGTGAGAAGCGGCTCCTTGCCGGTGATCCGGGCCAGCGCCTCGGCGCCCCAGGCGATGGGAAAGAGCGGCGCCCGCGGTAGCTTCACCTTGGGCGCACGGCGGCCCGACAGGGCGGCGATGTCGCCCAGCATGGTCTGAAGGCTGACATCCTCGCCGCCCAGGATGTAGTTCTCGCCGATCTTACCCTTATCGAGCGCCAGCAGATGGCCTTGGGCGACGTCGTCGACATGCACCAGGTTGAGGCCGGTATCGACAAAGGCCGGCATCTTGCCGGTGGCGGCTTCCACGATGATGCGGCCGGTAGGTGTGGGCTTGATGTCGCGTGGACCGATCGGGGTGGACGGCGCCACGATCACGGCGGGAAGACCCGCTTCCTTTATAAGACGCTCGACCTCGCGCTCGGCCACCAGCTTGCTGCGCTTGTAAGCGCCGATCACGCTTTGCGGCGTATGGCGCGAGGTCTCGTCCACCGCCACAGGCCCCGGCTTCAATGCGGCGACCGATGACGTGTAGACCACGCGCTCGACGCCGCATTTCAGGGCGGCATTCATGGTCGCCTGGGCGCCAAGCAGATTGTTGCGCTCGATCTCGCGCGGATCCCGCGCCCAGAGGCGGTAATCCGCCGCGACATGGAAGAAATAGCGCGCGCCTGCCATGGCCGAGACCATCGAAACCTCGTCGCGCATGTCGCCAAGCACCGGCTCGCAATCCAGATCGGCAATATTGCGACGATCCGCCGTCGGGCGCATCAGAACCCGCACATGAAGCCCACGCGCCAGTAGGGCACGCGCCACGGCCGAGCCGACAAAGCCAGATGCTCCTGTTACCAGCGCGATGTCAGCCATTTCCGGCCCCTGCGAGTGCCCGACGGCCTTCGACGCCTTGCCAATAAAGCAGCGCCGGCACGCCCAGCACGATTTCGCGCGCCCGTTTCAGCAGCGATACCGCCACACCCATTTCAGCGGGCATGCCGAACAGTGGCGCCAGCACGGCATAACCCCATTCCTGCACCCCGATGGCGGCCGGCACGGGCGCGGCGATGCTGCGCAGGGTGCAGAGCAGGGCTTCCAGCGCGATAGCGTTCAGCAGCGGAATATCACCACCGACCAGGCGGAAGGAAATCCAGGTTCCAACGCCGGCGCCAATCCAGGCCAACAGGTGAAAGGCCGAAGAGGCTGCGAGACGCGCACGCGAATCGTACATCTCCTCGATGGCGGCATGGAGCGAGATGCCTTCGCCGTTTTGCGGAAAAAACCGCGCCGCCATGCGTTCGGCAAAGGCAGCGCCCTTTTTTTGCAGGAAGATCAGCAGCGCGATGCCCGGCACCGCCAGCAGCAGCACCGCCAGCATGGCCTCGGTCATCACATCGCCGCCGGACAGATGCCGGAACTGGGAAACACCCCAGCCCAGGCCGAAAGCGAGAAACACCACCTGCGCCATCGCCTCGGTGGTGGCGTCGCCGGCAACCGACGCACCCGCATACGCGCCGGGCATGCCCTTGAGAATCAGCAGGCGCGCGGCGGCCACCATGCCGCCCACCGGCGAGAAGGGCGAAATCTCGGCAATGGAATCGCGCACCAGCCGCGCCAGATAAAGCTCGCGCAGCGGTCGGCGCTCGCGCGGCGGCAGCAGGAACTGCCAGGCAAAAGCCAGGCTGACGAAGACCAGCAGCGCATAAAGACATAGCAGCGCCAGGCCGCCGAAGCCGGCGCGGGCGATCGCCGCAAAGATCGGGTCAAAGCCGATGGACCAGACCAGATAGACGGCCGCCACCAGCCCGGCTGCGAGCGCCACGGCAACGCCGATCTTCGGGGCCCATCGCATTACGCAGGTAGAGGCTTGGCGCGGAAGCTCCACAGGCGCATGGCGCCCAGTGCCGTCTCCGCAAGCTGCGGCAGGAAGCTGGGACGCAGCAATTCCTTGTCAAACACGCCCATGCGGCGGCGGTTCTCGGAATAGCAATCTTCCAGGAAGCGCCGGAAGGTGAAGCCGTCCAGGAAAACGCTGGCCTGGGTGGCGGAAAATTCCTTGCCGTCGTTCAGCTCCTTGCCGCGCTTGGCGGTGCCGACCATGCGGCCCAATGCCCGCATGTAATAGCGGAAGTCGGTCAAGGGCAGCAGCAGGCGGGCGAGAAAGCCCTTCTGCGCCTGGTTATAGGCCATCCAGTTGACGAAGAAGACGATATGGCGCGTCTCCTCATACATCAGGGTCTCGAAGATGTTGAACATCTCCTTGGGGAGAAATTCGGACTGCATGGCGATCTTGAAGACGCCGAAACCCAGGAAGGAATCCATGCACTCGCCGAAGCCGAAATCCTTGAAGCGGGTCTCGACATTGTCGCTGACATCCTCCAGCGGCCGCTCGGCGGCATCGATGCCGTATTTCTCGATCATCACCCGGATCAGCTTGGCGTGGCGGGCTTCCTCGAAGCCCTGCATCGCCACGGCTTCCTTCATCACCGGATCCTTGATGGTCTTGACGAATTCGGCGACGATCGCGCCGGCGCGGCGCTCGGTATAGAAGACCTCTTCCCAGAAGGGCACGGATTTCAGGCGCTGCAGCGCAGCCTCGTCCAGATCCGGCCAGGGCAAGGTATCCGGATCGAACTCCGTATAGGTCTGCATGAAATGGCGACAGAAAGTGTCGCGATGTTCGGGCGAACCGATCTTCATGATGTCAGGCCGCCTTCTTGTCTTTCTTGGGACCTATGAACTTCAGCGCCAGCCGAGCCACAAAGGGCACGAAGCGCGGCCGCTTCAGGCGCTTGTCATAGGGCGCAAGACGGCGGTCATTCTCCGCCACGCAGATGGCGATCAATTCCCCGACATCGACATCGGAGCCCAACTGGCTGGCACCGCTGACGGTGAAGTTGTTGTCCTGCTGGCCGTTGGAGACATCCGAGGCAATGCTCATGCGCTCATAGATCAGGAACAGCCAGACCGCGAGGACCTTGATTTCGAAATAAGGCCGGCGCCACAAGGGCATGTTGCGGCGATGCCAGGCCACCCAGTTCACAAAGAACAGGATGTGACGCGCCTCCTCATTCACCACCGGATCGAAGGTCTGGACCAGTTCCGGCGGGAAGTAGCCCGTGTCCTTGGCGGCCTTGAACAGGCCGAAGGCAAAGAAAGAATCGATGCACTCGCTGTAACCGGTGACCAGGAAGGCCCATTCCGGATTCTTCGGCCGCTCATAAGTCGGCTCCGGCGCCAGCTTGATGCCATAGGCTTCCACCAGATTGGCCAGCACATGGCGATGGCGGCGCTCTTCGAAGCCGTTCAGCTCGATCGCCTTGCGCAGCAGGGGATCGGGCACGCTCTCGGCATAGGTACAAACATTGAGCCCGGCACGGTTCTCGGTTTGCACTGCGATGTCCCAGATGGGCAGCGAGGTGATGCGCTTCTCCGCTTCCTCGCCAAGGCGCGGCCAGTCCAGCACCGCGGGCTTATAAGGATCGAAGGTGTCGAGCAGCGTCTTGCAGAACAGGCGCTTGTGCTCGTCCGAGCCGAAACGGATCGGACCGTCACCGGGCCAGATGCCCGTGTCGCGGGTCAGGTCAGGCGGGATGGCAAAGGCCGGGCTACTCATCGGCAAGCCTGCTCATGGATTCTCCACTTCTCGCGACTGCAATACCCCTTTAGGCGGGGCAATTGAACCCAAAAATGCGCCCCCGCAATTCCCGACTAAGATACTGAAATCATTGGGAAGAAAAGTCCCCAAAGCCCCCGCTTTTGATACCTTTTCGAACCAGAAGGCCGGCCAGCTCCGACCGGGTCAGGGCGGCAAGTTCCGCCCGATACTGATAGCCCGGCGCCGACCCCGAATAAGGCCCGGTCGCGGGGTGAGTATAAATCTCCGTGAGGCCTTCGGGCAGATTTTCCAAGAGGCCCGTGAGACGGGGCGCCGTCATAGCGCCCGACCAGGCCAGGCCAAAAACCTGATCCGGGGCCACGATGCCGGCCTTGCGAAAGCGGGTGCGCAGGGCCTTGGCAAAGGGCGCAGTCAGCGCCACCACGCCGGAAGCCTTGCGCGGCTCGATGCGCGCCAGCACCTCCTGCGGCTCCAGTGGCACCCGCGCGCCCCTGGCGCCATGGGCCTTGGCGCCCTCCACCATGAAGGTCGCGATAGTGGGATGCAGGTGGAAATGCTTGTGGGCATTGACGTGATCGAGGGGCAGGCCCGTCGCGGCGAAAGCGGCGAACTGGGCTTCGATCTCGGCCTTCAATTGCTCACGCACCTTGGGCAGGAAAAACATGGCGGCGCCCGCCCGCGCCATGTCGGTGCGGAAGTGGCCAGTGGCGTCTACCAGATCGGGCACCTTGCCGGCCGGCAGCACCGGCTTTCCTTCCACCAGCACCAGGTGCAAGCCGATGCGCAACGACGGCATGGCCCTGGCGCGGGCCAGCGCATCACCTGCGGCGGGCCCTGAGACCATCAGGCTGGCGGCAGACAGAATCCCGTCGCGATGGGCGCGTTCGACCGCTTCATTGACCTCGACAGCAGCGCCGAAATCATCCGCGGTAACGATGAGGCGCTTCACGGGATTTGGCCCTCGCCCTTCGGCAGGCTCAGGGTGAGGGCCAGATTAAAGTCCTCATCCTGAGCTTGTCGAAGGATGGATGGCAGGCGCGATGTCCTGCCACCGATCACGAGACGATCATGTCTTCGCGGTTCTTGAGGAACTGGAAGAACTCCACGCCCTCGCGCAGGCGGCGCACCAGCATGTCGCGCGAGGTCAGCATCTCCTTCACGATCTCCATGATCTTGGAGGGGCGGAAGTAGAACTTCTTGTAGAAATCCTCGACCGATTCGAAGATCTCGGTGTGGCCGAGATGCGGATAGTTCAGCGGCGCGATCTGGGTGCCATCTTCGGTCAGAAGATCCACGTCCGAAGCGAACCAGCCATTTTCCTTGGCCTGCTTGTAAAGGAAGGTGCCCGGATAGGGCGCGGCCAGCGACACCTGGATGGTGTGCGGATTGACTTCCTTGGCGAAGGCGAGCGTTTCCTGGATGGTCTCGCGGGTCTCGCCCGGCAGGCCCAGAATGAAAGTACCGTGCACGACAATGCCCAGTTCGCGGCAGTCGCGCGAGAAGCGCTTGGCGACATCCACCAACAGGCCCTTCTTGATGTTGTGCAGGATCTGCTGATTGCCGGATTCATAGCCGACCAGCAGCAGCCGAAGGCCATTGGCCTTCATCACTTCCAGGGTCTTGCGCGGAACATTGGCCTTGGCATTGCAGGACCACACCACATTCAGCGGGCCCAGCGCCTTCGCCAGTTCTTCCACCCGGTCATGATTGTCGGTGAGCGTGTCGTCGTCGAAGAAGATTTCCCGCACTTCCGGGAAATTCTCCTTCACATACTTCACGTCCTGCACCACGCGGTCGATGGACATGAAGCGGTATTTGTGTCCGCCGATGGTCTGCGGCCACAGGCAGAAGGTGCAGCGCGACTTGCAGCCGCGGCCCGTGTACCAGGACATGTAGGGGTGCAGCAGGTAACCGCCGAAATACTGCTTCACGTCGAGCTGCTTGTAGAGCGGCAGCACCGAGGGAAGCTTGTCCATGTCCACCAGGATCTCGCGCTCGGGATTGGTGATGATCTGCCGCGAGGCATCGCGGTAGGTCAGACCCTTGATGCCGGCCCAGTCGTCGCCGCGCGCCAGTTCCTGGATGGTGAAGTCGTATTCGTTGCGCGCGACGAAATCCAAGGCGGCGCACGCTTCCATGCTCTCGACCGGTTCGACCGCCACCTTGGCGCCGATAAACCCGATCTTGGCTGTCGGGTTGATGGCCCGGATCATGCCCGCGGTCTTGCAATCCGACTTGAAGCTGGGGGTCGAGGTGTGAATGACGATCAGCTCATGCGCCTTTACCTCCTCCTCGATGTCCTTGAAGGAGAGATTGTGCGGCGGGGCGTCGATCAGGCGCGACCCCGGCACCATCGCGGCGGCCTGGGCCAGCCAGGTGGGGAACCAGAAGCTTTTCACTTCCCGCTTCATCTGATAGCGGGCGCCGGCGCCGCCGTCATAGCCGTCAAAGGACGGGGCTTGCAGGAAAAGAGATTTCATCATCGAGAGTCACCTTTGGCCCAAAGTGGGCGAAACTTACGGAAACTGCAGGCCGTCAGACCTGGGACATCGCGCCGGAAGCCTCTACCGCAAACTCGGTCCCACGCCAATGCACCCGTTCGCCAAACAGCGAGGCGATGAAGACGGCAAAGCTTAACAGGTCGCGCAGGGGCAAAAGCCAGAAGGGGCCGGCATAGGTGCCAAAAAGCCCATCGATCCGGGATTTCAGGAACAGGCGGGCGCCCAGCGCCGCCACCAAGATCGCCAGGCTGACAGTGTTAAAATGGAGCAGGAAGGCCGCAATCAGGGCAAAGGCGAAACCATGGGTGATGAAACTGCCCAGATGCCCAGCCGGGTTCACCAGGCGGATGGTGCGGGTCCAGCGCAATTCATGGCGGAACAGTTCGAGCATACTATTTTCGGCGGCGGTATGGCCGACACCCATGGCGGGAATGGCCAGGGTGTAACCCATGGCCCGCACGGCACGGCCCATTTCATAATCGTCCGCCAGATGGTCGGCAAAAGCGGCAAAGCCGCCCACTTCATCCAGAATCTGACGGCGCAAGGCGATGGTGGAACCGAAACAGGGCGACGCCAGCCCCAGCGAGGTGCCCAGCACGGCGTTCGGTAGGAAGGTATAGGAGGTGCTCATCGCCGCCAGCGCCGACCAGAGGGGATGGCCCTCACGCGCCGGCTCGCCGGTGTAAAGACAGGTGACAATTCCGACGCCCGGCCGCGCCAGCGCGCTCATCACCTGGGCCAGCCAGCGCGGGCCCACCGCGATATCGCTGTCGGAGACGATCAGCGTGTCGTGGCGCGCCCCCGGCAGCATGTTGATCAGATTGGAAACCTTGGCGTTGGCGCCATAGCGCGCGGCGTCAGCGACGATGGCGGTGTCCATCTGCGGATATTTTGCCCGCAGCGCCTCCACCACCGCGATCGCCGGATCGGCTTCGTCATGGACGCCGAACACGATCTGCACCTGGCCGTCATAATGCTGGGCAAAGAAGGTTTCGAGATTGCGGGCCAGATCCGGCTCGCAGCGGTAAAGCGGCTTCAGGATGGTAACACCACCGTCATGGCGCCCGGCAGTTTGCGGCGCCTGCATGAAGCGGCTGACCAGCAACGCCGCAAGCACGGCATAGGCGGTGCCGGCCAAGGCGATCGCCCCCAGCAGCCAACCGATATCGTTAAGAGCATGGTGCATGGTCATGTCGGGGCGCCCCACCCGCCAGATACTTATTAAAACGCGTGAGGCAAGGGCGGAAGGCCCGGGCGGTGACATTTTGCGACAAATTGAATTCTTGTATCAAGCCGCTGAAAATTCTGACAGAAAACCGTTTCTATCCCTTACTTTGGTAATCATCGCGCCTTCTATAGTGTGACCCCATGGCCACAACTGCGGCAAATACCCCCCTGCTTCAAGCCTTGGCCCTGGCGGACCAGGCGCTGCGGGCTGGTGATCCCGTCACGGCGGAGCAAGTGCTGACCCCCCTGTTGCCGGGCGGCGACCCGCGCCTCCTGCACATGCTGGGTCTGGCGAAGATGCACCAGCAGGACTACCCCGGGGCGGCTGGCTTTTTTGCGCGCGCCCGTGCCGCAGATCCAAAAGCGGCGACCCTGGCCTTTAGCCACGGCACGGCCCTGCGCTGGCTGGAGCGCCCAGCCGAGGCTGTCGAGGCTTTCGAAGAAACGATCCGGCTCAAGCCGAACTATGCCGAAGCTTATTTCGAAGCCGGAACGGCGCTGCAGCAAATGGATAGGCTGAACGAAGCCGAAAACATCTTTCGCGCCTGGCTCGCGGCCATTCCCGGAGATCCTCGCGGCGTCCTCGCCCTGGCCGAGCTGCTGTTGTCGGCCGCCAAATTGGAGGATGCCGAACAGGTCCTACGCGCAGGCATTGCCGATCCGGTGGCTGCGCCCATGCACGGCGTGATGCTTCAGCGCCTGGGCCTGAGTTTACGGCGCCAAGGCAGGAATGAGGAGGCGCTGCAAGCCCTCACCCGCTCCGCCGCCCTGGAGCCGATCGTGTTTACGGACGCGCTTCGCGCCGAGCTGCTGCAGGAACTGCATCGCCATGACGAAGCGCTAGCGCTTTCCGCCGACATGATCCGGCGCGAACCGGAAAATCCCGAATGGCACAGGTTCCATAACGAGCTGCTTTATCGCCTGCGCCATCCCGACTATTTGAAATCCTATCAGCGGGTGGCGGAAACTGCGCCGCTGCTCTTATCCAAGGCTTTCTTCCTCAGCCACGAGAAGCGGGCCGAAGAGGCGCTGGAGGCTTACAATCGCGCCGCAGTCCTGGAGCCGGACAACCGGCAGGCCGCGGCCGGCGCCGCCAATGTCCTGACCATGCTGGGCCGCCATGGCGAGGCCTTGGCCGCCTTCGACCGGCTGCTGACCGTGGACCCCAACAGTGCCGAACTTCATGGCTGCGCCGCGGAGGCGGCCCTGCTGAGCGGCGATCCGGAGAAAGCGGAGCATTTTTGCGACCAAGCCTTGCGGCTGAATGCCCATGACCAGATCGCACTCTCCATCCTCAGCACAGCCTGGCGGATGATGGCGGACGAGCGCGATGAAACGCTGAGCGGCTATGACAGCCTGATCCGCAGCTTCGAGCTGGAGCCGCCGGACGGCTTTGCCAGCATGGACGCTTTCAATGCCGAACTGAACGCCTGGCTGGACGGCATTCACCCCGACACGCGGGAATATCTCAATCAGTCGCTGCGCGGCGGGACCCAGACCCCCGACCAGATTTTCGGCAAGGGCCATGTGCTGGTGGAGAAAATCCGCGCCCGCATCGACGAGACGGTGGCGCGCTACATCGCCGAGATGCGCCAGGACGACCAGCACCCCTTCCTGTCGCGGCGGACGAAAGGCTTCCGCTATATCGGTTCGTGGTCGTCACGACTGCGCGATTGCGGGTTTCACGTCAATCATGTTCATCCCCTTGGCTGGATCAGCTCCTGTTATTACGTCGCCGTCCCCAAGGCCGTGGAAGATGCCAGCGCGCAGCAGGGCTGGATCAAGTTCGGCGAGCCCGGCTT
>CAYQZM010000073.1:0-7474 GCA_964421935.1 uncultured Rhizobium sp.
ACTCTTGGCCATCTTGCCATCGGGCGTAAGATTGACCTTCAGCACCTCGCATTCAGTGCGCAGCTCGAAATTGGAACGCCTCACCAGAACCGGCACGACCGTGGTCTGAGGACTGGCCTTGGAATAGTTGCCGCAGGCAAACCGTTCGCAGAAGCCGCAATAGCTGCATTCGCCCATCCGGATGCCCAGCGGATTGATATAGGGCCGCGACATGTTCGACGACGGCAGCGGGAAGGGATGAAAGCCCAGCTCCTTCATCTTTTCCCCGAACAGGGTGGATGCGTAAGGCATGCGCATCGGCGGATTGGGGTATTCGCGCCCGCGCGGGCTTTCGAACGGATTGCCACCCGGCTGGACCTGCCCTTTCAGGTTGCCCGCCTTGCCGGAAACGCCGCAGAGATATTCGAACTTGTCGAATGAAGGTTCGATCTCGGCCCAGCTCGGGCCCCAGTCCTGCAATTGCAGATTCTTGAGTTTGGCGGCGCCATAGCGCTGGGTCAGGTGGGTCTTGATCTGGAAATCCGTCTCCCAGAAGCGCCAGGTGTGGCCGTTCCAGTGCACCCCGGCCCCGCCCACGCCATGGCCCGGCAGGAAGCTGCCATAGTCACGCATGGGCAGCGCGGTCTGTGACAGGTTGTTGCGCATGGTCATGGCTTCCAGCGCCGGCGGCAGGAACAGGTCCTTGCGGATGGCGTAGCGCAGCTCGTCCTGCATATAGCCGATGTTGAAATCGGTGGCGGTGTCGCGCCAGGGCCCGCGCTCCAGCGCCACGACATTCAGGCCGGCAGCGGTGAGCTGCTCGCCGAGGATGGAGCCGGTCCAACCCAGCCCCATGATCACGACATCCTTCTTGGGAAGCACCCGCGCCATGGTCAGCCCTCCATCCCGTAGATGGAGACCGGGCCCTTGGGATAGGGCACATTGTGCTTGCCGATATGGTCGCGATAGTCGTAACGCGCGCCTGGAAAGCCGATCATCTTCCAGCTCGCCATGCCGCGATTGCCGCCATAGAGCGGATCGGCGAAGAAACCCTCCATGGTGTTCTGCAGCACCAGCTCGAAAAATTCCTTGGTCGAGAAGCCCGCTCTCAGCTTGAGCTCGATCGTGCGGCCGTCCAGACCCGTCAGCACTTCGTCCTGCTGCGCTGGCGTCAAAGCGACGAACGTCTTTTTATAGGTCGCGTCGGTATAGTCATTGAGCGCCCGCAGTCCCATGCGGTAGCGCCCCGCGGGCGTCAGATCACCCTGATAACCCTGGGTGGACAGTCCCTTGGCGAAGGGCGGCTTCATGTAAAGCCGCCTGGCCTGGCCGAACGAGCCGGCAAGCTGGCGATCGATGAAGACGGCGCAGCCGCATTCCTTGCCGCCGGGCGAGAGATGATCGGCGGGGATAAGCCGGTCCACAATCGCTTCCACTGTCGCGGCCTCGCCCGGCGTGAAGAAATACCAGCCCAGCGGATTGACGGGACGTGGCGGCTCGCCTGCGAAGGGCGACCAGGGCACGGTGCCGGAGATGGTGGCGCCATCAGCGGATGCGGCCAGGATCGGCACCGCCGCCGCGGACGCGAGCAGGCGGCGGCGGCTCAGCAGGCACAGCTTGTCTTCCATGAACCCCTCCGGCCTTCGCATCCTTAGTTGGCGCTCCGGCTCTCGCCCGCGCGCTAACAGTGCTACGGCCACCTCCCCTTATGCGCTTCGCGCGAGAGGGAGACGGGCCTCCCGCCCTATCCCCGCCGCGATTCTTTTATGTGCTTGGATCGATCCTATGCGCGAGTTCCGTTGCTTTCAATTTTTGCGGTCGCGCCGTGAAACCAGGCATGCCTTGTTCCTTGGCGCATCGCAAGAAACCTTTGGAACTCCACACATTTCACGGAACGAGCACGATGCGGCAGGGGTTGAACCTTCGGGCTGGGAAAACCCATCCAGGAGGACTTTTCGTATGACGAATAACCAGAGCGGCCAATCGGGACAGTCGTCAGGCCAATCGTCGGGTCAACCCGGTCAGCAGCAGAAGCGGCAAGACCAACCCAAATCCGGTCAGCAGTCCGGCCAGCAGCAGCGCCAGCAGGGCAGCCAGTCCGGCCAGCAGGACAAGAGCCACCAGCAGAGCCCCGGCCAGCAGAATATGAGCGGCCAGCAGGACAAGCAGCAGCGGTAAGCGCCATGGAATTGAAAAGGGCCCGGGAAAACCGGGCCCTTTTTCTTGGCCGCATCGCGATTGTATTTCTTTTTTCAAAAGACCAATGTCAACGGCATGAAGACCGCTGCCCCCAGTCGCCTGCACGCCGACCTGGCTCGCCGGATCCTGGCGCGGCTTCAGGAACAGAACGCCGCGCCGGGCCACCATCTGGTCGAACTGGAATTGTGTGCGGCTTTCGGCGTCTCGCGCACACCGGTCCGCGGCGCGCTGAAGCTGCTGGAGCGGCAGGGCATGGTGAAAGCGCGCGAAAGCCGCGGCTATATTCTGTCACGGCTGCCGCCGGGAGCGGCCGATGCGCAGACTGAAACGGACGAGGAACAGCGCCTGTTTCAGACGCTGGCAGAGGCAAGAGCTAAGAGCGCTCTCCCCGATCAGTTCACCCAGCAGGAACTGGTGCGCCGTTGTGATGTTCGCCTGTCTGCCGTGCTCGCGGTACTGCGCCAGCTTGCCGAACTGGGTCTGGTCGAGCGCAAGCCCGGCAATGGCTGGGCCTTCACGCCCGATCCGGTGCGGACCTTGAGCGAAAGCTATGCCTTCCGTCGCGCGCTTGAACCGCAGATCCTGCTGCAATCCGGCTTCAGACTGGATCGTGCCTGGGCCGAGAAAGCGCGGAGCGAGCATCAGAAGCTGCGCAAGAAGCCCTGGCGCGCCGGCGACGGCGTGCGCTTTCACGCCGTCAATGCCGATTTCCATGAACAACTCGCGCGCAGCTCCGGCAATCGCGCCATGCTGAGGGCTGTGGAGCGGCACAACCAGCTCCGCCAATTCCTGATCGGACAATGGGACTATCCAATGGATCAGGTGCACAGCGCCATCGACGATCATCTGGAGATTCTGGCGGCGCTGGAAGCCGGCTATGCCGACAAGGCCGCGGCACTCATGCTGCACCACCTGACCCAGAGCGCGTCACAAAGCCAGAAAGAGGAAGCGGTTCAGTAAATGTCACGACGGTAGAGGCCGCTTTGTGTCATCTGATCAAGCCTCTCCTCGCCCAAAATGGCGATCAGCGCATCCTGCACGCCCGCTGCCATCTCCAGACCGCCGCACACCAGGATCGAGGCGCCGCGCTCGACCCACGCCGCGATATCTGCCGCCGCCCCAGCCACAAGATGCTGGACATAGCGGCGGCTCTCGCCCTCGCGCGAAAACACCAGATCCGTGCGCGCCAAGGTGCCATCGGCGGCAAAGGCCTTCAGGTCTTCGGCATAATAAAGATCGGTGGCGCGGCCCCGTTCGCCGAACAGCATCCAGGCATCGCCCAGCTTTTTCTTGCGCCGATGAAAAAGATGCGCGCGCAGGCCCGCAATGCCGGTGCCGGCGCCAATCAATATCTGCGGACCTTCCTTGTTGTCCGCCAGGCCCGGCGGCTGGAAATTGGGATTGGGGCGCAGGCGCAGCTTGATCATGCCGCCGACCTTGCTGTCCTGGGTCAGCCAGCCGGAGCCCAACCCCAGGCTGCCGTCGTCTTTCACCGCCTTGCGCACCAAGAGCTCCATCCGCCCGCAGTCCGGCAGCGAGGCGATGGAATATTCGCGCAGCGAAAAATTCTCCAACCGCTCCACCAGCCATTCCAGGGCGATGCCTTCCACTTCATGCGGCCTGGGCAGCCGCGAATGGGCGATGATGTCGCGCAGATAGGTCCAGTGGCCGCGCCAGCGGAAGCTCAATTCACCATTGAGCCGGTGCAGGCGCAGGAAATCCTCCACAGCCTCTTGGCTGTTGCGCGGCCAGATCTCGGCGATGTCCCCCGCTGTCCAGTGAAGCTGCGACGGGTCTCTGGGCGTGAGCGCGATCGCCCAGGCCTCGCCGCCCGGGCTTGCCGGATTGAGCAAAGTGCGTTCGGCCAGCATCCAGTCCTGCGGCGCGCCTGGCATCAATTGTTCGACACTGGTGCGCGCGCCCAGCCGGGTCAGCTGTTCGCACCATTGGGTCATGGCCTCGGTATCGTCATCGCCATTGACGCAGACAATATCGAACAGCCGCCGTCCCTTGGCGCGCGCCAGCCAGCGGTCCAGGCTTTTTCCGAAGCCGCAGAAGGTAGCGTCATATTTGCGGTCTCCCAGCGCCAGTACAGCAAAATCCAGATCCTTGAAGACCGGGCTTTGCCCCATCTGTTTTTTTACGAAGGCGCGCGCGGAATCCGGCGCCTCGCCAGCGCCGTAGGTGCTGGTGATCACCAGCAGGGTCCCGGCTTCGGCGATTTCCGCAAGGCTGAGCCCCCCCAGCGGGGCCACCCGCACAAAGCCGGTGGTGGCCAGCGCATTGGCGCTGAGCCAGGCAATGCGCTCGGCCGCCCCGGTCTGGCTGGCGAAGGCCACCAGAATCTTGCCACCGGCCTTCGGTTTTGGCCTGAACAGGGAACCAAGACGCATGGGCGGGCCCTAACACGGGGCCCGAATGCGCGCAAATCCTGGAATTCCTGCAAAGGATTGTCCCCAATGGAACTTTTAATGCGTCCGGGAACCCCGGTCGCGCGTTTCCCCAGACAGACCCAAAAGGCCGGAGACGCCCATGCATGTCGACGTCATCATGATCCAGCCGCTGATCGCGCTGCTGTTCGGAATCTTGATCCTGATCCTGCCGCGGCTGCTGAACTATCTGATCGCCATCTATCTGATCTTTGTCGGGCTGGTCGGCCTTTTCCCACACCTGTTCACCACCGCGACCTGAAGGAGGCCGCCCATGACCAACCATCACACCACCACGGACCGCAATCAGCCGCACCGCAAGGTGCCGGAGCATCTTTCTCACGCCCCGAAGCCGCAAACAAAGGATGAGAAGATCGACGCGCAAATGGCCGATACTTTCCCGGCCAGCGATCCACCGTCCTATTCCGGCGGCAATCACATCATTGGCGCACCTCCCGATCGCGAAAGTGAAGCGCCGTCGCCGGATGATCCCGCCGTTGTGGATGCGGAAAAGAAAGTAAAACAGGGCATCGCGAGTAAACCTCGCAAATACTGACGCCATGTGTTCAAACGGCTTTTAGTTAAAAATCTCCATGTCTCCTTGACTCGGGATTAAAGCGGCGCCGATAGTTTTACATCCAAGGGCTGGGCGGCCTTCGAGAAAGAGAACCGCCCTATGGGACATGTAACTGCCAAGCACGTGGTCGTCGGACCCGATGGAAACGTGCTGACGCCACTTAACCTGCCGCCGGCCAACACGGTCAGGTGGGTGGCCCGCCGCAAGGCGGAAGTGATCTCCGCTGTGCATGGCGGGCTTTTGACAATGGCCGATGCCTGCCGCCGTTACGGCCTGTCTTCGGACGAATTCCTAGAATGGGAACGGCACTATAAGAAGCACGGCCTTGAAGGCCTGCGTGCTTCGGTGCGGCCGGTTGAAAAGCCGGTGCTCCACTAGTGTTGTCCGGTTTCGAAGTTCGCATCGCCTGATGCGAACTTCGAAACCACAATACCGCAGATCAGCTTCCCAACGCGCTCAGCACCACACCTTCGGTCAGAATCTGCGGCAACACCTGCGGCTTTGCCGCGCCGGGCGCGTAGTAAAGATAGAGCGGCACGCCCGAGCGGCCATTCTCCTTGAGCAACGCGGTGATCTCCGGATTCTGGTTGGTCCAGTCGGCGACCAGATAGACGACCTTCTTGGACGCGAAGGCGCTCTTGACGGAATCGCGTGACAGCACCGCATCCTCATTCACCAGACAGGTGATGCACCAGGCCGCGGTCGCGTCCACGAAGACAGGCGTGTTTGCCGCACGCAGGGACGCGAGCTTGGCGGCCGTGTAGGGCTCGCCCAGCTTCGTCGTTTGTGTGGCGGGCGCGGCCGTGGCTTGGCGCAGCTGGCTGACGCCATAAAGTCCTGCCAGAAGAATAACCAGCGCCGCGAGCGCGCCGATGATGCGCCCGCGCGGCATGTCGCGCGTCACGCCCCAGAGCCAGAGCGCCAGCGCCAGCGCGATGAAAGCGGAAAGAATGATGACGACGCCGTTGGGGCCGGCTTCTTGGGCCAGCACCCAGACCAGCCAGGCCGCGGCGCCATACATCGGAAAAGCCAAAAACTGCTTGAAGGTCAGCATCCAGGGGCCTGGCTTGGGAATGAAGGCCAGGGCGCGGGGCCACAGACCCAGCAGCAGGAACGGCAGGGCAAAGCCGATACCCAGGGCGATGAACACCAGCAATGCGACGGGTGCAGATAGCGTGAGCGCATAACCCAGGGCCGCGGCCATGAAAGGCGCCGTGCAAGGCGCGGCCACAGCCACCGCCAGCACGCCGGTGAAGAAAGCGCCAACCGAGCCGCCGCGCGAGGCCAGCCCCTCGCCCGCGGTGATAGAGCCGACCTCGAACAGGCCGGAGAGATTGAGGCCCACCGCAAAGACCAGCAGGGCAAAGCCCGCGACCGCGATGGGCGACTGAAGCTGAAAGCCCCAGCCCACGCTGTCGCCGCCGGCGCGCAGCAGCAGGACTGATAGACCCAGCACAGCGAAAGAGAGAACTGCGCCGCCGGCATAGGCAAAGCTTTCGCCGCGTCCCCGTGCGCCATGATCGGCCACAGCCAGCGCCTTCATCGCCAGGATGGGCAGCACACAGGGCATCACATTCAGGATCAGCCCGCCCAGGAAGGCGAAGGCCAGCGCCAGCCAGAGCGAAAGATCACCGCTGCCTGCGGCGGCAGGGGCAGAAAACTCAACCGTCGGCACCGGACCCGGCGGCACCGAGACCTCCAGCGCCTGGGTCGAGCCGTCCGTGCCGGTCAGCACCAGTAGACCTTCAAGTGTCCCCTTGGCTTTGGGTCCGGGAGACAGGCGCAGCACCATGCCGCCCTGGGCATAGCCGACCAGTTGCGGCGCTGCGTTCTTGATGATGCCACTCGCGGCCGGAAAGAAGTCGGCGGTCGCGGGATGGGAAGCGGCCAGCGCCGGCGCGGCGACATAAAGATCGAGATTCGTGCCGAGTGCGTAGGTCACCTTCCAGGGCGAGGCCACCGGCAACAGCGCCCGCGCCGCGGCAAAGTCCTTTGCCACCGCCGGATCACGACCACCGGCCCCAACGTTCAGGTTCAAAGTCAGGGTCGCATCTTCCGGAATGCAGATCTGCTGGCAGACCAGCCAACTGGCATGTGCCCGGATGGTTACGGGTCCCGGCGCGGCATCGGCCGGCACCGTCAGGTTGGTCAACAGCCACGGTGTGCCTTCATAGCCGTAATCCATCAACGGCCCGACCGGCAGGCGCTTGGGCCGTGGCCATTGAATAGCTCCGGCCTTCCAGGCCGGCGGCAAGGTCCATTCGATCTCGGTGGGCGCGCCGGCATCGCC
>CAYQZM010000074.1:0-11414 GCA_964421935.1 uncultured Rhizobium sp.
TGCAACAGAATGCCGCCACCCAGCTTGCCAAGCTGAACGGCAATCCCAACGAGCCGGCCGAAAAGACGCCGGAATATCAGAAGGCCAAGGCCACCCTGGACGAGGCCCAGCGCCAGCTCGATCACGCGGTGGTCCGCGCCCCCTTTGACGGCACTGTCAGCGAAGTGGATTCGCTTCAGCCGGGCACCCTGGTGGTGGGCCTGATCGGCAAGGATGTCTGGGTCGAATCCGACATGAAGGAAACCGATCTTACCCATGTGCGCCTGGGCGCGCCGGTGGACATCACGGTCGATACCTATCCGGGCTGCAAATGGACGGGCCATGTCGATAGCGTCAATGCCGGCAGCGACTCCAGCTTCTCGGCCCTGCCAGCCGAGAATGCCAGCGGCAACTGGGTCAAGGTGGTGCAGCGCATTCCCGTGCGCATCGCCATCGATCACGCCACCTGCGCCACGGCTTTGCGCTCGGGCATGAGCGCGGTGACCTCCATCGATACCGGCAAGCGCCGCATTACCCGCCTGCGGAACGAATTCGGCATATGACCGACGCGCCGCACGCCGCGCATTCCTATGACAGCAAGGTCGCGGAATGGGCCGTGCTGCTGGGCTCGATGGCGGGCGTGCTCATGCAGGCGCTGGACACCACCATCGCCAATGTCGCCTTGCCCTACATGATGGGCGAATTGTCGTCGACCTATGAGCAGATCACCTGGGTCCTGACCAGCTACATCATCGCCGCCGCGATCATGACCGCGCCGGTCGGCTGGATTGCAGCGCGTTTCGGCAAGAAGAACTTCCTCATCACCTCCATCGCCGGCTTCACGGTGGCGTCCGCGCTGTGCGGCGCCGCCACCTCCCTGTCGCAGATGGTGCTGTTCCGCCTGATCCAGGGCGTGTTCGGCGCCGCGCTCGGCCCGCTGTCCCAGGCGGTGATGCTGGACATGTATCCGCCCGCCCAGCGCGGCCGGGTGATGGCGATCTGGGGCATGGGCGTGATGCTGGGGCCGATCCTGGGGCCCACATTGGGCGGCGTCTTGACCGATGCCTATAGCTGGCGCTGGGTCTTCTATATCAATGTGCCCTTCGGCATAGTGGCCTCCGTTGCGCTGTGGATATTCTTCAAGGACACCGCCAAGGATCGCAGCCTGAAATTCGACTGGTTCGGTTTCGGCGCGCTCTCGGTCGGGCTGGCCGCTTTGCAGCTGGTGCTGGACCGCGGCACCACCAAGGACTGGTTTTCCTCCTCCGAGATCGTGATCGAAGCGCTGATCGGCGGCATCGCTGTTTATCTCTTCCTGGTTCACATGTTGACCGAGAAGAAGCCTTTCATCCCGAAGGCTATCTTCAAGGATCGCAACTTCGTGGGCAGCCTGGTGCTGATGTTCGTGATGGGCATCGTGCTTCTGGCCTCCTCGGCGCTGATCTCGCCCTATCTGCAGAACCTGTCGGGGCGCAGCGTCACCCAGACCGGCTTCCTGATGGTGCCGCGCAGCCTTGGCGTCATGTTCGCCATGATCTTTGCCGGCCGCCTGACCATGAAGGTGGATCCGCGCCTGATCATGACCGTGGGCGCGGCGTTCCTGCTCTGGTCGCTCTGGGCCATGACCAGCTGGACCCCCAGCGTCTCGGTGGAAACCATCTCGATGGTGACAGTTATTCAGGGACTGGGCATGGGCCTGGTCTTTGTCCCCATGAACCTGGTGGCTTTTGCAACCCTGACCCCGCAATTGCGCACCGATGGGGCCGGACTCACCAATCTTATGCGCAATATCGGCTCAGCCATTGGGGTCTCGGTCACCTCTACCATTTTAGCGACCTCGGTGCAGACCATTCATGCCCAGCTTTCCGGCTATGCCTCGCCCTTCAACCGGGCTCTGGGGGTCAATGGCCCTTCCATGATGATGAATCCTCAGATTCCTTTTGGGTTGGCAAATCTGAATTCTCTCATAGAATACCGCGCGCAAGTGCAGGCCTATGCTAATGATTTTCTTTTCATGTTCGTTGTTTCCTTGCCTGTATTTGTCGTTATCTGGCTGATGAAGCGTCCTTCGTTCGCAGCCGGACAAACCCCTAAGATTGAAGTGGTGGATTGAAATGAAAGTCGCATTCATCGGCCTGGGCGTGATGGGTTATCCGATGGCGGGTCACCTGAGGAAGGCCGGCCACGACGTCACGGTCTACAATCGCAACGCCGCAAAGGCCCAGCAATGGGTGGCCGAATATGGCGGCAAATCCGCCGCAACGCCGGCCGAGGCGGCCAAGGGCCAGGAGATCGTTTTCTGCTGCGTGGGCCGCGATTCGGACCTGCGCGAAGTCACCTTGGGCGCCAATGGCGCCTTCAGCACCATGGCCAAGGGTTCGCTGTTCGTCGATCACACCACCGCCTCGGCATCCATCGCCCGCGA
The DNA here is from genome assembly GCA_964421935.1 of uncultured Rhizobium sp. Classification (GTDB taxonomy): domain Bacteria; phylum Pseudomonadota; class Alphaproteobacteria; order Micropepsales; family Micropepsaceae; genus Rhizomicrobium. Next base: position 2,405 of record CAYQZM010000074.1, read on the forward strand.
GCTCGCGGCGGAAGCGGAAAAGCGCGGTTTCGATTTCGTGGACGCGCCGGTTTCCGGTGGCCAGGCCGGCGCGGTGAACGGCAAGCTCGGAATCATGTGCGGCGGTTCGGAAGCCGCCTTCGCCAAGGCGGAACCTGTCATGGCGGTGTATACAAAGATGGCCAAGCGTCTGGGACCGGCCGGTTCCGGACAGCTTACCAAAATGGCGAATCAGATTTGCATCGCCGGGACTGTGCAGGGCCTGGCCGAAGCCTATAGCCTGATGCGGGCCGCGGGCCTGGATGTCGAGGCGGTGACGGATGTGATCTCCAAGGGCGCGGCGCAGAGCTGGCAGATGGAGAATCGCTACAAGACGATGAATGCGGGGGAGTATAATCACGGCTTTGCCGTGGAATGGATGCGCAAGGATCTGGGCATCGCGCTGGAGGAGGCTCGCAAGCAAGGTGTCAGCTTGCCGGTCACCGCGCTGGTGGATCAGTTCTATGCGGAAGTGGAGAACTTGGGGGGCAAACGCTGGGATACATCCAGCCTTTTCGTGCGCCAGGAGCACGCACGTAAAGGCCATAAGTCATAGAGGTTCTTGAGTTATGAACAATGAGCAGGATGCTCGCGACCATGCTCCTGGCGTGGTGGCGGCGGGCAGAAGCGGGCGTGGCTATCATCACGGCGACTTGCGTAACGGCCTTCTGGAGGCCGCGCGCGCCATCCTCGAGGAAGAATCCCTTGCGGCCCTGACGCTCAGGGCGGTGGCGCGGCGCGCCGGCGTCAGCCATGCCGCGCCGTACCGGCACTTCCCCAATCACGAGGCCCTGCTGGTGGAATTGTCCGTCGAAGGCTTCGACGAGTTGCGCGAAGCCATCACCGAGGCGGCCAAGGCACAAGGCAGTGAATCCGACAGGATTGCCAATATCGGCGCGGCCTATATGCGCTTTGTGGCGCAGCGGCCGGCGCTGGCCCGGTTGATGTTCGGCGGCCAGCTGCCTAATCGCGACCAGTTTCCCACCCTGGGCCTCAAGGCCGACGCCATCGGTCAGGAGATTGGCGGTGCGCTGCACGACGAGGGGCTGGGCCTAGCAGTGTGGAGCGCGGTACATGGCCTGGCCATGCTGGTCCTGGAGAATGTGATCGATCTGGGCCAGCGCCGGTCCGGCCTGCATGTCCTGCCGGCCCGCTCGGAGATCATCCTGCGCAGCCTTTTCGCCACGACGCGCGAACAGTAGCCGATAACAAAAGTTTTCGGTGGGCGCGGGAACCTGTTCCGCGCGTACGAAAACCATGTGCGCTTCATAAAAAGACCGACAGGTCTGTCCGATGGCGCAACGCGGGCTCAGCGCGGGCGTTGAGAGACCGGGCCTGAAGTCCCGACGGTCCCGGTCCTTGTTCAAGGATCTTTTCTTCCCCACGCCAACTCGCGCCCGGCCGGGTCATCCGGCCGGGCGCTTTTTCCATGGCTCCTGGAAGCTCAGATGATGCGGGCGATCAGGAACCCGGCCACGAAGGCACCGACAAGGGCGCCGATGGGGCTTTCGCGCACGATGTCAGAGATGGTCGGCGGTTCGGGCGTGGGGTCGAAAACATCCTCGCCGGGCTTGAATTCGTCTTCGTCGGGGATCGCGGGCATGTCAGTGGTCTTTCCGGCTGGTTGAACCTTGCTGGCCTTCCGGGTCTTGCGGATGGCCGGATGATGAACCCTTGACGGTGCGGGTCGGGGTGCCGCCGGGCTGCTGTGCTTCATGCTCGGGATTTTTGACACTGGTACCTTTGGCGCTGGGATTTTTCGCGGCCGCGCGGGCCAGTTCATGGTCGATGATTTCGCGCGAGCCTTCTGCGGGGTCGCGGCCGGAGGGGTTAGGCATGGTGCACCATTCCTTTGTCGTCGCCGTTTCGCTCAGCCTGGGCGGCATGTGCCGGCTTGTGCTTGCCCCGGCTTTTATCGTCGCGTGGCTGGCTTGATTTGGGTTTGCCGTCTGCCTTCAGGGAAGACTGGTAGGCCGTCTCACGGCCGGACGGTTTTTGATGTTTTTTCATGGTTTTGCTCCCAGGACTTCAACCAAAGGATTAACCATTGGGGCCGCCGCCTGTTCCGTGGGATTTGCCTTTAGTCCTGGCGTTTCAGGCAGCATTCCAGAACCGCATTGGTTTCGATCTGGCTGATCTCTGTTGCGATCTGGTTCCATACCCCCGCCCCGGGCAGTTGGTCAGATCCACTGAGCATGCGGGCCTTTTCCACGGCGCTGACAAAAGAATCGGCGTCATGGAAGGTGCGGAAATAATTGGCCAGGGCCCGGACTTGGCGCTCTTCCATCAGGTGAGAATCCATGGAGACGAATTTGGATGCACTGCCGGGGCCCCGGTATTTCCTCATGAATGATCCTTGCGGAAAGGGTCAGTTGGGCGGGAGCTGGGACGCCATGCCCAGGATTTCCGCGTGCTCGGGCCGGGAGAGTTCGCGGCACAGGCGGGCGCAATCGCGGCAGGTTTGCACGCAATCTTCCATTCCGCCCAGGGCCTCGCAGTCGGCGGCACAGGTTTCGCAGACTTCGGCGCAAAGCGCGGCAAAGCGGGTGTGAAACTGGCTTTTGCGTTCCAGCGCATCGGCGGTGAAAGCACAGAAGCCGGCGCAATCCAGCATCAGCCGCAAATGCTGGGGCCTGGCATGTTCGCCACCCATTTCCAGGCAATGGGTCACGGCCATGGAATGACACATGCTGTGGCATTGCTGCAGCGCCTGGATGGTGGTGCGGGTCTGCTGGCTCAGCTGGTTCATGCTGGTCTCTTGGCGAATGACAGGCGGGGAACGTTCGCTGAGGTTCCCGGTTCCGCCAGGGGAAGCTCTGTGGCGTGATTTTATGGCAAAAGTCCGTGTCGGCATTTCCGGCTGGCGCTATGGGCCCTGGCGCGGAAAATTCTATCCGGCCGACCTGCGGCAGAAGGATGAGCTGGCCTATGCCGCCAGCAGATTTTCCACGGTCGAGATCAACGGCACCTTTTATTCCCTGCAGGCGCCGGCGAGCTTCGCGGCCTGGCACGATGCCGTGCCGGATGATTTCGTCTTTGCCGTGAAGGGCGCCCGCTACATCACCCATATGCTCAAGCTGAAGAATGTGGAAAAGCCGCTGGCGAATTTTTTCGCGCAAGGGGTGCTGGCGCTGAAGGCCAAGCTGGGGCCGGTATTGTGGCAGCTCCCGCCCAATTTCATCTTCAACCCCGAAAAGCTGTCGGCCTTCTTCGATCTTCTGCCGCGCACCACCCGGCACGCGCTCGCCCTGGCGCGGCGCCATGATGACAAGGTCAGGAAGAACGGCACCCTTCTGAAAATCGACGCCGACCGGCCGATCCGCCACGCGCTGGAAATCCGGCACGAAAGCTTTCGCTCGGCGGATTTCATCCGGCTGCTGCGCCAACACGACATCGCCCTGGTGGTGGCCGATACGGTGGAATGGCCGCTGCTGATGGATGCGACAAGTGATTTCGTCTATGTGCGCCTGCATGGCTCACGTCAGCTTTATGCCAGCGGCTATGGGCCCAGGGCGCTCGAGCTTTGGGCAAAGCGGATCACGGCATGGGCATCGGGTCGGGAAGCGGAAGGCGCGCATGCCGGTCCCGCGGCGCGGGCGCGCCGGCGCGACGTCTATGTGTACTTTGATAACGACGCCAAGGTGCGCGCGCCCTTTGACGCGATCAATCTCATGAAACGCCTTGTCTGATCAGGACGCTATCCTGACGTCGTCCAGCCGCACAAAAGCGAACTGGTCGCGGATATGGGCATTGAAGAACTCGCCTTTGGAAAAGGCCTGGCACATGGCGGCGTAGATCCTCTCCGGCACCGCCAGATAGCGATAACGCCGGCCTGTCACGAACACGATCTCCAGCTGCTTCTCGCGCGGGAGGTAGCGGAAGTTGCGGATGACGCTGGACGGCATGACAAAACCTGAACGCAACCTTTTCGCCAACGCACCGTTGCCAAGACAGTTCCGAGAACAAGGAGGCAACGCATGGCCAAATCCACACCCCGTCAGCGCCGTACGGAAGGCCGCGTGATGCATGAATTCAAGCATGGCGAGTTGAAAAGCGGCCGCGGCGGCAAGGGTGGCAAGGTGAAAAGCCGCAAGCAGGCGATCGCCATCGCCCTCAGCGAGGCGGGTGCGTCCAAATATGACAGCAAGCGCGAGCAGCGCCACAACCGCGCCCGGTCCTCGCGCAAGGAAGCGAAGGGCCGCACCGGTCAGCAGGAGCGGGAAGGCGAGCGTCACATCGGCGCGCGCGGCAAGCGCGAAAGCACCCGCGCCGAGGGCGGCAAGAATGCCCGCCATCGCACGGCCGCGGGCAAGCGCGCCGCCCGCTCGCGGGTGCGCGGCGGTGCCACCAAGGCCGAGCTCTATAGACGCGCGCAGAAGCGGCACATCCCCAACCGTTCCAAGATGACCAAGACCCAGCTCGAGAATGCGCTGAAGCGGAGTTAGGCGTATTTTCCTCTCCCACAAGGGGCGAGGAAAATACGGTCCGATGATCTACACCCCGAACGGATAGGTATCCGGCATGCCCTTATGCCGTTCGGGGCCGGTCTCTTCCACGGCGCAGGTCCGGTCGAACCAGAGATAGGCGTCGAACTGGCGGGAGAGCGAGACTTCGACATAGTGGCTGGCAAGCTCGGTCTGCGGCCGATAGATCACGCCGATGAAGCGTTCCAGCCGCTCGTCTTCCAGCTTTTTCGCCAACCCCCGCTCGCGGCCCAGATCCAGCAGGAAGCGCGGCACATCGCTGTCGTGGCACAGCCCTTCGACGCTGCCTTCCTGTGACGGCTGCACCGGCTTGATTTCCATCGGTTCGTCCCAGTCGCTGGCACAGGCGACCGTGCCGCTGTGGGTTCCCATGCCAATCAGGGCGCACGCCTCGCCGAAGCGTTCGCGCGCCAGCTGGCCGATATTGAATTCGCCCCGCGACCAGCCCATGCCGGTGGCCCGGGCATCGCCGATATGGGAATTGTGCGCCCACACGATCGCCTTGGCTTGCGGGCCTTGCCAGGCCAGCAGGTTCTCCAGGGTTTCCAACATGTGGCGGTCGCGCAGGTTCCAGGACTCGGCGCCGCCGTAATACATGATGCGATAATAGCGTTCGGCACTGGCCACCAGCCGCGCATTCTGGGCCGCGTCCAGGAATTCATCGCCGCCCAGCTGCGCATATTCGAATTCCTTTTCCAGCATCTCCCGGCACTGGCGGACGATGTCTTCCTCGCATTTGCGATAACCGGCCGTCAGCACCGCGCGGCCATAGGTCGATGGCTCATGCTGCCAGGGCGTGAGGCAGGCATAGCGCTGGCGGGCTATGGCGGCGGCTTCAGGGTCCACCTTGTCCAGATAGGAGAGAACCTCGGCGATGGCGGTGCGCATGTTGTAGATGTCCAGGCCATAGAAACCGGTGGGAATGGGCGCCGTCTGGTTATGTCCCGTCAGCCAGGCGAGGAACCGGCCGACATCGCGGTTACGCCACATCCAGGTCGGAAAACGTTGGAAGGGAGCCGGCGCGCCGGCGACGGGCGGAAGGTTGCGCACCAGACGATTGACGGCGGCGGCATCCGGCCAGTCCGCTTCCACCGCCACGATGGTGAAGCCGTGACGTTTGATCAGCCGGCGGGTGATCGCATCGCGGGCGCGATAGAATTCCGAGGTGCCGTGGCTGGCCTCGCCCAGAAGCACCACGCGCTTGCCGCCAAAGCGGTCGAACAGCGCGCCAAAGGCCGGATCCTCGAAATCGGGCAGGGGTTCGGCCGCCAGCGCGATCAACTTGGCCAGCCCGGGGGCGCGGGTCTCCACCGTTTCCGGTTCGGCCCATCCTGCGGCGCCGATCAGCTTGACGAAGCGCACCGCGCCCAGATCATCCTGCTCGAACCTGTCCTGGCCGGTGCGGGTCAACCGGATCAGGCGCTGTTCCTCGGCCGGTCCCACCGGGATCACCATTCGCCCGCCGATGGCAAGCTGCTTTTTCAGGGTCTCCGGCACCGAAGGCCCACCGGCGGAGACGATGATGGCGTCGAACGGCGCTTCTTCGGGCCAGCCGCGGCTGCCGTCGCCGGTTCTGAGCGTCACATTGGTATAGCCAAGCGCGGCCAGCCGCTGGGTGGCGGCCTCGGTCAGCGCCGCATGCCGCTCGATCGCCAAGACTTGGCCGGCAATGCGGCTGGCGACCGCGGCGGCATAGCCGGAGCCGGCGCCCACCTCCAGCAGCTTGTCGCCCGGTTCCAGTTCCGCGCCGGCCAGCATGGCGCCCACGATATAAGGCTGAGAGATGGTCTGGCCTTCCGCGATCGGCAAGGCGCTGTCTTCGTAGGCGAATTCCTCGAATCCCGGTGCGGTGAAATTCTCCCGTGGAACCATGCGCATCGCCGCCAATACGCGTGCATCCTTGATGCCCCGCCGGGCGATCTGCGCGTCCACCATGCGGTTGCGGGCCGTGTCGGTTGCCATGTCATCTCCCGCCCTTTGCCCGACAGGCAACGTTCTGGAACTGTCCGGGTTTCTCGCGCCGGCGGAGCCCGGAGCGGTTCACTCCGGGCTTGTCCGCCAAACGATCAGACGTCACGCCAGGGGCTGGATCGAGGCGCCGTCTGTATGGGGACGCGAGATGCCGGCCAGCGCGTCGGTGACGCATTCATTCTCGCTGGAGGTGGCGATGTCGCCCAGCGCCACGATCCCGACCAGCCTTTTGTCGCGGTCCACCACCGGCAGCCGCCGGATCTGGATGTCCGCCATATTATCGCTGACTTCGGCGATCTCCTGGTCGCAGAAGCAATATTTCACGTCGGGCGTCATCACATCGCGGACCAGAGCGTCCGGGCCAAGACCGTCCGCCACCGCGCGTATCACAATGTCGCGATCGGTGATCATGCCGACCAGCCGCTCATTGTCGGCCACCGGCAGTGCGCCGACTTCGAGTTCGTCCATCAGCCGGGCCGCCTGCTGGATGGTTTCATCCGGGCTCGCGACGGCAACGTCGTGGGTCATCACATCCTCGATTTTCATGCCTTGCCTCCAGGGAAAACGGAACCGGCGCTTGGAGCGCCCGACAAGGGAACAGGCCGGCCGCGAGCCGTTTCCCGACGCAACAAAAAATTACCGTGCGGTTTGTGACCGAGATGGCGCGGCTCAGTGCCAGACGAACTGCGCGACCACCAGCAGAAGCACCGTGCCCACCAGTCCGCCCAGGAAGACGATGCGTTCCCAGCGCTGGCGCAGAATGATCTCACCGCCACGGGCTTCATCGGCGGAATAGGTCTTGAGCGCCATCAGCGCCCCCTCTGCGTGCCCTTGAACATGCCACCGAACATGAGCGTCTCCTGCCTTGCAGAGGAAACATCCAGGCAGGCCGCGCTGTTCCGCCCGGCCAACAATATCGTTCTGCTCTGCCGGCGGGCTCGCAGGAAATAAAGACGCCGCGCCTAACATGGAGCAACGACTTGGGACCAACCCGCGCCTAGCATGCCAAGGCGTAAAGGAGCGATCATGGAAAGCTACGAGATACGGTTTTTCGGGCCGCAGGGCCCGGTTTGCTGCTTGGCGATGCATGCATCCGACCACAATGCGCTTCGGTCAGCCCAGAATCTTTTGGACAAATATCGCCCCGCTGCGGCGGTCTGGCAGGGCGCCAGACTCGTCGGCGAGGTCCGTCGCGTTGCGCCGCCCGCATTGGCGCGAAAGCTGATGCGTGCGGATGGCGATCGGCACGGTATTAACATAGGTTAGCGCTTGGCCGGGTTCGCCAGGTTTCCGTCCGAATAGCGCGATCTCGCCTGCAGGTTCGGCGCTCGGGTCAGTCGTGTCCCCGAGGCCGGGCGATTTGCGTTATCATGCCGTTACCATCCATCGTCGTCATGGAGGTTGCGCCATGAACCGCTCCCGGGTGCAGCAGGGCAATACCGGTCGTCTGCGCGATTTCGGGCTGAAAGTATTGGCCAGCCACGGTTCGCTCTCGGCGGAGGAAGAACAGTCGGCGCGCGCCAGCCTTGCCGATATGCAGGCGGCGGAAGATGACGCGGAATTGATGGCCGAAGGTGCGCCCCTCAACCAGGCGCAAATCCTTCTGGAGGGCTGGGCGGTGTGCCAGCGTGTGCTGAGCGACGGCCGGCGGCAGATTTTCTCCTTTCTGGTGCCGGGCGACATCTTCGGCCTCTGTGCCCGGCCACATGGCGAGGCATCCTGCGCCATCGTCGCCCTGTCGCCCGCCACGGTCGCGCCTCTGCCGCTTCTGAATGATGCGCTGAATACGCCCGGCACGGCCGGTCGCATCGTGCAGGACGTGCTGGCGCTAGAGGAAAGCCTGTTGATCAGCCAGGTGGTGCGGTTGGGGCGCCAATCCGCCTACGAAAGGCTGATCGGCCTCTTGCTGGAATTCCATGACCGGCTGGCAGTGATGGATATGGTCGAGGACGGCAGTTTCATCCTGCCCTTCACCCAGGAAGTGTTGTCCGACGCACTGGGCCTTTCCACCGTGCACACCAACCGCACCCTGCAGCAGCTCAGGCGCGAGCACTTGATCGAGACCCATCTGACCCATGTCCGGTTGCTGGATCTGAAAATGCTGGCCGGGATTTCCGACTACCGGATGCCTTCGTCCCTCAGCAGACGGGCGGCTTCCACCGCGAAATAGGTGAGGATGCCGCTGGCCCCGGCGCGCTTGAACCCGGTCAGCACTTCCAGGATGGCGCGGTTTCGGTCCAGCCAGCCTTTTTCGAACGCCGCCGACAGCATCGCGTATTCGCCCGACACCTGATAGGCGAAGGTGGGCACGCCGAAGCGTTCCTTCACGCGGCGCACGATGTCCAGGTACGGCATGCCGGGCTTGACCATCACCATGTCGGCGCCTTCCTCCAGATCCATCGCCACTTCGCGCATGGCTTCGTCGCCATTGGCGGGGTCCATCTGATAGCTGCGCTTGTCGCCGGCCTTCAGGCCGCTGCTCTTGGCCTGGGAGGAGCCCAGCGCGTCGCGGAACGGACCGTAAAAGGCGGAGGCGT
>CAYQZM010000075.1:0-13934 GCA_964421935.1 uncultured Rhizobium sp.
CGATTTCGGCGACTTCGATTTCAGGCTCTTTTGGATCGTGCATCTGAGCTCCTGCGGCGCCGCGGCGCCCACTCATCGCCTGGGTGAGAAGGCGCATGCCCTTGGCCAGCTGGTTCTCCACCGTGGCGACGGCGACGCCCAGCCGGCTGGCGACTTCCTTTTGCGACAGGCCATCGACCTTGCGCATGACCACGATCCGGCGACAGCGCGGCGGAAGTTCGTCAAGCGCCGCCTGCAGCAACCGCAGTTCCTGGCGCGCGGCGACATTGGCTTCGGACGAAGGCTTGTCGTCCGAAATATTCAGCCAGTCGAAATCCGCCATGGTCTCCAGCGAGACCACGCTCTGGCGGCGCAGCCGGTCGATGATCAGGTTACGCGCGGTCTGGAACAGGAAGGGCTTGGGCTGAAGCGGCAGCTCACGGCAGGCTGCCTCATAGACGCGCGCATAAGCCTCCTGCCGCAGGTCGGCGATCTCGGCCTCGTTGCGCCAATAGCGCTGCAGGAAGCCGGTCAGCATCGGTTCCAGCGGCAGAACGTTCTGCATGAACCAGTCGTCTATATTTCGCTCGGCCATGCCCCTCTTCGCGGTCCTCCCATGGACCCAGTGCCGGTTTTACGGTCTTCCGGTCTTTCCTACCCTATCCGGGCGGTTAAATCCCAAAGACGCACGAAAGGCAAAAAACCCCTATGGCTTTTTTGTCCCACCCACAATGGCGGGGAAATCCGGCGGCATGCGCTAGCCGGCCTTTGTGGAGCCGATCCCGGCGGGCATTGCCGTTAGGATCGCCCAGCGAGGTCGGCGATCCGTTGCGCAGCTGTGGGCACCGGACCGCCTGCCCAGTAATTGGTGTGGTTGGCAGACGTCGGGCGGTTGCTTGGACCCTGCGCACGCGGCGGCGTATATAGGCGCCATCATGGGGCGAGAATTTCAGACCATCGCGGAATGGCGGGACGTCACCGCCGAAACCTTCCGCAACGAGATTTTTCCGCAGCAGAGGCCGGCGGTCATGCGCGGGCTGGCCAGGGACTGGCCTGCGGTGAAGGAAGGCGTGAAATCGGCGCAGGCATTTTGCGACTATGTCAGGCGTTTCGACAGCGGCCGGCCGGTCAATGTGATGACGGCCGCTCCTGCCCTGGATGGGCGCTTTTTCTACAGTGACGACATGCGCAGCTTCAATTTCGCGCGCCGCCAGGAGCCTTTCGGCACAGCGGTTGCCGGGCTTCTGGCGCAAGTTGGCGAGGAAAACCCGCCAGCCACCCATATCGAATCCGCGCTGATCGCTGATTGCGTGCCCGATTTCCCGCGCGAGAATGCGCTTGGGTTCATTCCACCCGCGGCGGTGGCGCGCATCTGGATCGGCAACAAGCTTCGCACCCAGACCCATTACGACCTCTACGACAATGTCGCCTGTGTGGTGGCGGGGCGCCGGCGCTTCACCCTCTTCCCGCCGGACCAGATCGAAAATCTCTACATGGGGCCGTTCGAATACACCCTGTCGGGAACGCCGGTTAGCATGGCGTCGGTGGAGCAACCGGACTTCCAGTGCTTCCCCCGCTTCGAGAAGGCGCTGGCGGCGGCGCAGGTCGCCGAACTTGAACCGGGGGACGCGATCTTCGTGCCGTATTTCTGGTGGCACCATGTCCGCTCGCTGGAGCGGTTCAACGCCCTGGTGAGCTATTGGTGGAACGACACGCCGGGCAATATGGGCTCGCTTTACAATTGCCTGCTGCACAATGTGCTGGCGATCCGAGACCTGCCGGAAAGCCAGCGCATGGCCTGGCGCGCGGTGTTCGACTATTTCGTGTTCAAGACCGCGGGCGAGCCGATGGCGCATGTACCGCCGCATGCGCAGGGTGCGCTGGGACCGATGACGGAAGGCCAGCGGGATTTCATGAAGCGGGTGCTGCTGGACGGCGTTCAACAAGTGACCAAGCGCTGAGGACCGAACGGGACCGGGGGGGCCCGATCCCTGGACAGCGCGCGCAATCATGCGGTGCGCGCGCTCGCCTGCTGCCTGTTCGCCGCTGCCAGGAAATCACGGTGCGTGGTCAGGCTTTGCGCGACGCGATCGGCCATCTGGCGCAAATTCGCCAACTGGTCGGCGACCACCTTGCTTTCGGGCAGGTCGGCCAAGAGATCATAGCGTTCCGGGACGATCCCCTGCCCCAGTGCCACCGCAACCCAGCTCGCCGGCGTGAACAATTCATCGCTGTTGACCACCAGCCGCCCGGCCGAGCGGAATTGCTCCAATCTGTAGGCCAGGCTGTCGGGGATCGCCATCGCGCCACATTCACGCCACAGCGGCGTATCCTGGCGGGTGGTGGCCTTGTAGTGCAGCACGATGAAATCGCGTGTCTGCTCATATTCCTGGATGGTCAGGCGGTCATATTCCGCCGCGCCGCGCGGATCGAAGCCCCGATGCGGAAAGCAGCCCATCAACCGGCTGATGCCGCTCTGGATAAAATGAATGCTGGTGGATTCCAGCGGTTCGATGAAGCCCGCCGCCAGTCCCAGCGCCAGGCAGTTCTTGTGGAAGAATTTGCGCCGCCGCCCGGTGGTGAAGCGCAGCACGCGCGGTTCGCCCTGCGCCGGACCTTCCAGGCGGCTCATCAGGTCCGCGCTGGCCTGGTCGTCGGAGATATGGCGGCTGCAATAGACATAGCCGTTGCCGGTGCGGTGCTGCAGCGGGATACGCCATTGCCAGCCCGCTTCGCGAGCCGTGGCGCGCGTGTAAGGCTGGAACTGGCCGTCGCCCGTGCAGGGCACGGCAACTGCCCGGTCGCAGGGAAGCCAATGGCGCCAATCCTCATAGCCGGCCTTGAGCGCGCCTTCGATCAGAAGGCCGCGAAAACCGGTGCAGTCGATGAAAAAGTCGGCCTCCAGGCTGTTGCCATCCGCCAGGGTCAGGCTCTGGATGAAGCCGTCCTCGCCGCGCAGCTTGACCTCGGAGATCTTGCCATCGATGCGCTTGACGCCACCCTTCTCCGCCTGCTGGCGCAGATAGCCGGCATAGAGCGAGGCATCGAAATGATAGGCATGCGCCAGGCGCGCGTTCGGATTGTGCGGGTCTCGCGCCGGCTGGGCGGAGCGGCCCATGCGCGCGGCGATCGCATTGAGAGAATAGTCGGTAAAGGCGGTGTCGTCGCCTTCCTGCCGGCGGCGCAGCCAGAAGTGGTGGAACGCCACCATGTCCAGGGGCGCGCCGACCGGCCCGAACGGGTGGAAGTAATTGTGACCGGGGCGGAGCCAATCCGGAAACTCGATGCCCAGCTTGATGGTGGCATTGGTCTCGCGGACGAACTGGTTTTCGTCCAGGCCGAGCCAGCGATTGAAGGGCACGATGGGGGGAATGGTCGATTCCCCCACACCGATGGTGCCGATCTCCGACGATTCCACCAGCGTGATGCTGGGCCCAGTGTTCCGGAAAACCCTTGCCAAAGTCGCCGCGGCAACCCAGCCGGCGGTGCCGCCGCCGGCGATGACAATGGACCGTATCTGGTCAGCCTGCATGGATGGATCGATTCATCATGGCTGAAGCCGCTGGATGCTCGGCCACCCTGACACCCTCTCGAGAAGGGCGCAGAGTGACCGCTTCATCCGTTACATATTGGCGCGCACGCCAACCGTGAAGTACCGGCCGACGACATCCGCATAGTTCGGCACGGGATACAGCAGGCCGGGGCTACCCGTCCAGCCGCCCGTCAGCGGGCCATTGGCGTTCCACAGGTTGGAAACATTCAGGAACGCCTCCGCGGCCACATCGTCGGCCGTGAAGCCGTACGACAGGTTGAGGTCCGTGGTGGCATAGCCCGGGATCTTGGGCATGGCATAGACGTTCTGCGCCGGGCTCGGCTGCCAGTTCACCGACGAGATCAGATGTTCGACAACGTTCACATTGAGCGTGTCGATCGTGTAACCGACCGTCAGGTTGACCTTGTCGCGCGGCGCCGTGGTCGTGCCGGCGTAGTTGGAGATCAGCGTCCCCGGGAGGCTGCCCTTGCGATCCAGGTCCTGATGCGTCCAGAAGGCGCGCAGACTGACCTGGCCAGGCAGGCTGCTCCAGCTGCTCAAATCGCTGGTGTAACCAACTTCCGCATTGATGCCTTCGACTTCCTGAAGGGCGACGTTCTGGCTCACATTGTAGACCAGTGTCGGGAAGTTGGCCGGGCTCGGGTCGTTGTAGGCGCCCGGACGCACGACCAAGCCGCAATATTGCGGCGAGCCCGTGCTTTGGCAGAGCTGGTAGATCGTGGTGTTCGTGCCGTTCACCGAGCCGATCGCGTTGTTGATCTTGATATGGAAGTAATCCACCGACGCGGTCAGGTTCGGTATCCATGTGGGCGTGAGCACGACGCCGGCCGTGTAGTTATACGACTTTTCCGGCTTCAGATTGGGGTTACCGCCGCCGACGGTATTGACCGAGCCGGCGGCATTGGTCAGCGGATCGGTAATGCCCGAGGTGGAGATCACCTGCTGCTGATAAAGGTCCCACAAGGTGGGCGCCCGCATGTCGCGCGATTCCGACATGCGGAAGCGGACATCGTCGTTGACACTCCATTCCAGACCGACCTTCCAGGTGTTGGCCGAGAAGGACGAGTGAGACCCCTCACCCGAGGCGGCATACTGGGTGTAGCGATAGGCCGAGTTTACCGAAACCAGCTGCGCAAAGGGCAGATCCTTGAGCAACGGCGCATCAAGCTCGAAGTCAGCTTCAGAAATGCTCTCGCTGCCCTGGGCCGGGGCCTGGACTTCCTTGAAATAGGCAAGGTTGCTGGACGGATAGCTGCCGAACGGATTGGTAGCTGCGGTGCCGCCATTACCGCTGTTGTAGGTCCCGAACGGCGCCAGCCGCAGGCCCTGGGAATTGAACGCGACATTCGGCGTGCTGGTAGCAACATTCAGGCCCTGGGAACGATACTCCAGGCCTACCGCGGTCTTGACCGGGCCGGCCCAGCCATCGAACAGCGTGCCCGTCAGGTTGACGGCGGCATCGTCCATGCTGTTGGCGGCCACCCAATAGGTGTTCTGGAAGACATACTTCTGCGCTGCCTGCGAAGCATTGCCCTGGCCGAACAGATTGATTGGCGCGCACCCCGGGAACGCGCCCGGCGAGGTGATCGACGAACGGCAGACCGTGTTGCCGGTCGCGGGATCCACGACGGCGTCCAAGGCCGCATAGAAGTTCGCGGAATTGACGTTGTTGTAGGTGAACAGCGTCACATGGTTCGAGCCGTGGGTGTAATGCGCGTCCCAGGTGAAATCACCGTAGGTCGCACCTTCCAGGCCAAAGGACAGCGCATTGGTGTTCGTATATTGACGAACCCCAAGTTGCCGCATCAGATCGTTGTCCATGCGCGCGACGCTGACCGGCGTGGTCGAGCCGCCGGGAAACAGGGCTGAACGTTCAGCCGCGGTCAGAAATGCATTGTCGCTGTAGATCTGGAGCGGATACTGGCCGTCGGTGTTGGTGTAGATCTGGCTGCGGCCGACGGTGAAGTCGGTGCCGTAACGGCCCTCCACATAGGCTTTCAGGTCGTTGGTGACGTCATAGTCCAGCCGGGCATAGCCCTGGAAGGTGTGATCGGTCGGTGTCAGGCCTTCATTGTGCGTCACGCCGCCGTCACCACCGACATTGGCATTGCCGCTGGTTGTGGGCGTGCCGGGGTTGAAGGCAATGATGCTCTTGCCGTCAGGCGAGAACTGCATACCCTTGAGCGGACCATTCGCGAACAGGCCATTGGGCGAGACGTTCGACTGACGGATTCCGCACGTCATCGTATAGGGCGTGGCGCGGGTGCCGTTGCCGACATTGGAGCAGCTGGCAGCGCCGAACGGACGGGTCGATGCGTCCGGGATCGAGTCGCTGTTGAAATATTCCGCGCTCATCTCGAAATGGACCCGGTCGGTAAGGTTGAACCCGGCCGCGGCGCCGATGCGGAAGGTCTTGGCGTCGCCATAGTCCGAGATGCCGCCCGAAGCCACACCTTTGAAGCCGTTAAAATTGTGGTCGAGAATATAGTTCACGACGCCACCAACGGCGTCGGACCCGTAAACGGCGGAGGCGCCGCCCGTGACCACGTCAACGCGCTTCACCAGCATTTGCGGCAGCATGTCGACGTTGACGGTCGTGTCGTAGAAGGTGCCGGGAACGCGCTTGCCATCCATCAGCACCAGGGTGCGGATCGTTCCGAGATCATAAAGATTGAAGCCGGGCGTGGGTGTGCCGAAGCCGCGGCCATTGGCCTGGACCTGCGTCTTGAAGCCGGTCGTGGCGGAAAATTGAGGCAGCTTCAACAGACCGTCCGGAATGCTCAGCGGCGACTGGTTCTGCAGATCTTCCACACCCACCGCCGTCACCGGCGTCGGTGAGGCCGCGCCATTGACGATGCGGGTGCCGGTCACCTCCACGGTTTCCGTGGATGCGGCCTGCTGTGCATAAGCACCGACGCCGAAAGCGGCCGACGCGGTCAGAAGCGCGGCGGCGGACGTGCAGAGCCGCAGTGATGTCGAAATTTTCATACTTCCCCCGGGGATGTTGACGCTGTGTGACACACGCAACCGCCGCTGCTTCACACGGAGGTGGAAACAACGGGATAGCGCGTCGCAACACGGAAGACGGGCGGCCGGAACGCATCCCCTACAGTTTTTTGACAGTCGCCTGGAATTAATCCGGAGGCGTTGCCCGCGCGCCAGCATCGGAACAGGCGATAGTCCACAATCCATCTACGGGAATGCCGTGCCCGTCAGCCTTTATCGAGCTCGTCCGCGGCGATTTCCGCGATCTGAAGGGCGGGTTCCACATGCGCGCTCTGGCCATCCTCGATCAGGAAGGCGGCCGAAAGTCCCGCCCAGGCCAGGACCCATTGCAACAGCCGCCTGTGCTCCAGCCGCGCGGCCCGCGCCACAACGCCAGCCTGGCGGGCAAGGCGGCCAGGCGCCAGGGCAATGGATTGGTCGGGATTGCAGAACAGATTGGCATAATCGAAGCCGCGTTCACCCTGCAGCCGCTTCGGATCGATGGCGAGCCAGCCTCGTTTTCCGAAGTCCAGGACATTGCCGTGATGAATATCGCCATGAAGCGGGACAACCTCGCGCGGATCGGCCAGCAGCATGCGCGCAGTTGCGGCCGAACGGGCGAAGGTGCCGCCATCGCGCGAGGCAGCGCGGTCCAGGGCCCCAAACCAATCCGTCAGCGGGATCAGGCTCGGCGGCGGCAGAGGACGCGGCGTATGCAACCGGGCAACCACATCGCAGATGATGCGGCTCGCCGCGTCATCCTTCCCTTGCCTGACCATGTCAGTGAGAGAGCCAGAGCCTGTGGCGCGTTCCAGCAGCACGGCATCGCCGTCCTGCACGAGCACACGCGCGGCACCGATGCCATCCCACCACAGCATGAGGGCGGCGCCCCCTCTTTCCTCCGGTTCGGTGGCGATCTTGAGCATGGCGGGCCCGCCTCCCCGCCGCACCGGAAGCAGGCGGCCGGAACGGGTCGCGATGGGCTCACCGTCCGGGACAAGGCCCCAACGTTCCATGTAAAAACTGAACTCGTCCTTCCCGTTCATGCCGGCCGATCTCAGGCATCGACCCCGTTCAGCACATAGTCGTACATGTCGAAATTTCGGATGTCCCCGCGCTTTGCCTTGGCCTGGTACGCGCCAGTCAGCGGCGCCGAGATCAGAAACGGCACATGCTGCTCCGACAGTCCGCCATGAGAACGCAGCCGATGCCCCTTCAGCCCGGAAAGGTCATGGAGAGCCGCGGCCGACCCGATCACCGCATGCCGCGTGGCGATTACCGCGAAATCGCCTTCATATTCGATGGGCGTCTGGAATCGCTTCGCGGCCTCGGTACCGGACAGCACCTCCTGGACACCGGGAAGCGCCCGCGTGGCATCCATCATCGCGGGAAGGTTCTTCTGATCGCCCTTCAGATAGACACGGACGAACGAACCCAAGGCGCCATGGTGGCGGACAAACGGATCGGTGATCGGGCAGATCACCCGCACCGCGCCGGCGCCAAAGCGCCGGTTGAGCACGTCTTCCAGCCAGATGACGTTGGGCGAACCATCCGGGTTCGATTTATCGTTCATCCCATGATCGCCGGTGACCCCGACGACGGCGCCGAGCTGGACCAGCCGCCCGATCCGCCTGTCGATCTGTGTCATGAAAGCATTGGCTTCCGGTTCGCCCGGTGCATGGGTGTGCTGAATGACATCCGACAGGGAGAGATAGAAGAGGTCCGCGGCACGGCGCTCCAGAAGTTTGATCCCCGCATCCAGGACGAAATAGGAAAGATCAGGATCGTACTGATCCGGAGTCTTGCGGCCGACAAAAGTCTCGACCTTCTCAATGCCGGCATTTGCCATGGTGGCCTCGTTCGCCTTCTGGGAGGAGAAGACGATCCCATTCTTCAGACGGTAGCCGATGATCTCGCGCAGCTTGTCTTTTGCGGTCACGCCGGCGACGCGAACGCCGGCGTGCGACAGGGTTCCCAGGATGGTGTCACAGCGTAGCGCGCTGGCATCGGTGATCATGACCTCTTTGCCGGTGCGCCGGTCGAGATAGTAATTTCCCGAAATGCCGTGCACCGCCGGCACCGTGCCGGTCAGGATCGAGGTGTTGTTGGGATTGGTGAAGCTTGGCATCACGCTGCGAGACGTGGCCACAAAGCCCTGTGCGCCGAAACTGGCCAGATTGGGCAGAATTTTGTCTTTCAGACCCTGCTGAAGATAGGCCGGATCGAATCCGTCGACGCAAATGACCACCACAGGCCGCGTCGGTTTGCGGTAACGGCGGCCATTCACCGAGACGCCATCCATGGTCTCGGCCAGGACAGAGCGAGGGGCCAAGGCCGCCCCGCCTATTGCGCCAAGGATACACCGGCGCGAGCAGTGCGAAAGATGGCTGTATTTGCGCTTCATCACAGGCCCCTACCCGAAGGCAGGGATTAGAGCCTGCCCGGCCGGGAACCTTCAAGGAAGGAATAAAGAGCCCAGCAGGCTGGCCGGCAATCGTGGCAATCGCTAATGCGTGCCCGGGGGCGTGGCCACGAATTCCTCGATTTCAATTTCATCCTGGAATCGGACCACCCGCACGGTCTGGCCCGATTTTGCCATCAGTTCGGCGGCGGTGACGGCACTCCAGACAGCCATCATTTCGTTCTGAGACGTGCCCAACACCACCAGGCCATCACGCACCTCAAAAAGGCCGTGCGGGATTCCGTAAACCCGTAATGTCGTGACCGTCTGCGGTTTACTCGCCGCCTTCATATCCCAATATTAGCCGATTCTCGGGGGCGCTGGATTAACAAATGACCACGCGGCGGATCATGATTGCGAGAGGTAGCGAGGCAATTCCTGCTCGAATTCCGGAAAGTATCGCGAAATGACCGTGACATCGAACCGGCCCATGATCGACTCCTTGGGTTCGCGGTCAAGCAGAAAGCGGAACGCGGCTTCGAGACAGTGTTGGGCCGTGTGGCGTCCGCCGGTCAACCGTTCATAGGTGGACCGATCCATTGTCACATGATGGCGGCTTTCACCGCCCGGTTCCCGAACGACCACCTCGAATTCAAAGCCGTTGTCCGAACCACAGGACGTTATGTCAATCATGTCGCCGCACTCCGAAGCGGTGCGGTCAAGCGCGCCCGCTCTCGCCCGAGAGCATTTCCGGGCTGACCCCGAGCTTGGCGAGCGCGCGCTGCCACTTGCTGTCCACCTCGGTGCCGAACACCAGGCCGGCGTCGGCGGCAACCACCAGCCAGCCATTGGCCTGGATCTCGGCGTCGAGTTGGCCCGGTCCCCAGCCGGCATAGCCAAGCGCCACCAGGCCCTGGCGCGGCCCACCGCCGGCAGCCATGGCGCGCAGGATGTCCAGCGTCGCGGTCAGGGCGAAGTCCTCGCCAATGCCCAGCGTCCCCTCGTCGCGGTAATCGGCGCTGTGCAGCACAAAACCCTGGCCGGTCGCCACCGGGCCGCCAAAATGCACCGGCTGCGGCTGGCTGGCATCCGTCACCGGCTCGATCTTGAGCTGTTCGTAAAGTTCATCAGTGGTGAGAGCCTCGATCGTCCTGTTGACGATGAGGCCCATGGCGCCGGTTTCCTCGCTATGGGCGCACAGATAGACGACCGAACGGGCAAAAAAAGGATCTTCCATCTGGGGCATCGAGATAAGAAGCTGGCCGGTCAACGACGTCATTTGTGTCCTCTGTCACCGCCCCCGTCGAGATGAATGTGACAGAGCCTATTGCATCGGATCAGCCCGATCCAGCGGTGCCATGTTCATGCACCGATCAGCATCCAGGCGGCCTGGCGGCCGTCATGCAATCCTACGTCAGAAATATAAGGAACTACCCGTATTGTGCATGAGCCGACCCGATTTCGGGTGCCTGACTCGCATAGCCCGTCTTTCCGCACCCGCGGCGCTACCCCGTTCTCGACGCCTTCAATTCCAGCTCGCGCAGGTCGCGGCCGCGGGTCTCCCGCCCGAATTTCAGGATCAGAAGCATGGCCAGGATCGTCGGAACAGCGATCAGGGCTGCGGCGAAGCCGATAGCAGGAACAAGTGCCAGGGCACTGAGCGCCTGCGCGGCCAAGCCTCCGATCTTGCTGCATCCGGCAACCCAGCCGGTCGCGCGACCCCGTACCCGCACCGGATAATTTTCGGATGTGTAGGGAAGCAACATGGAGATCACGCCGGATGCGCCAAGAATGAGCAACACAATCGGCAGTACCGGGCTCGCAAGAACGGGCAAAGCTCCTGTGCTCCGCAACATCAGGGCGCCAAGCCCCAATCCAGTGAGAGCCGCCATCGTCAGCAAGGCCCCCTTTGTGCTCCAGGCGCTGTAAAGCCAGGCAGCGACAAGGACCATGGGTGCCGCGAGCAAAGTCGATCTCGCGATAATAGCGCTGGACAGCGCGACGCTGTTCCCCTCCGCCACCAGTTCGCCGGGCAGCCACAAAAGCAGCCCAAAATTCACCAAGCCCCAGCTCAAGGCCAGCAAAGTGAGTGCCACAGTGGTGCCGGCAAAGCCGGTCGGCGGCAGTGGCGCGTGGCCCCCTGCATCTTCGTCGACATCCCCGGCGGCTAAGGAGACCGCGCCGAATTTCGCCAGCACGGCGCGCGCTTCCACGAGGCGGCCGATATGCTGCAGGAAGCGGGCAGATTCCGGCAAGAACGGACTGAGCGCTATCAAAATCATGCCCGTGGTAATATTGATAAACCAAATGATCCGCCAGCCTAATATCGGCTGTAGCAGCGCCGATAGTGCGCTGGCAGCGAAATAGCCGCCGGTGGCGCCGATGCCTCCCACCAGAACCAGGCTCCAGCCGCGGTGCCGGGTCGGCATGGTTTCCGCCAGAAGCGCGTTGGCAACCGGCAGCAACCCGCCGGCGGCAGCGCCCATCATGAAACACATGAAGACATTCCACCAGAAAGACGGCATGGCCCCGCAGATCGAGGTGCCGACGAACATCACCGATGAGAGCAGGATGGAAGCGCGGCGGCCGTAAATATCCGCCAGCAGGCCCCAGAGGAAGGAGCCCACAACCGTGCCGCACAGCGCCGAGAAAGGCAGCAGTGCAACCGTGGCATGGTCGATCTGATATTCCATCGCCATGCCCGGCGTGACAAAGCCAAGGCTGGCCGGCTTCATGATATCGATGACCAGCGCGGCGCTGAGCACGATCATCAGCCGCCAATGCGCGCCCGTCAGCCTTGCATTTTCCGGCGGCGCGATGGTGGCGATCGCCCCGGCGTGATGCAGCGTTGCCGCCTTGGGCAGCAGGCCGAAACCGGCAATGGCAGTACCCGACACGATCAGAGCCATTCCCGCCAACATGCCGGTGTCCATCGGCATTCCGGCCAGCATGTAGCCCATATCACGCGCCATCATGAACATGGGCAAATGCAAACCGACGCCGATCATCACGATGATCGAGCCAAACAGGAAAGCCGCGCCGCTTCGCCTGTCGTCAAACATGAAAAGATTGTTGGAGATTTTTCGCACGCTAGCCCCGCATCAACTGCATGACGCGGGCGCGGATGCGGCCGTAATTCTGCTTCAATGGCCCGAGAATGCCGTGCCGGTCTTCCGGCAGATGCGCCAACGGATGGCCATTTTCGCGAAAGACGTAATGGTCGAACAGCGCTTTCCAGGCGCGGCGCTCGGCCAGCGGGCGCTCGGCGATGGTGATCATGGAGAGCAGCATGGCGGTGTGAGGCGCATCAGGGCCGCTGGCAAAGGCGTCCCACCAGTAATTGACCAGCCCGTTGAATGGCGCAAGAGACTGGACGCGGTGCCACCACAGCTTGGGAAGATAGAGCGCGTCCCCCGGTTCAAGCTCGGCCGTCAGTGCCTCTGCGTGTGCATCGGCAAACAACGGGAAGCGTGCTTCATCTTCGCTTGAGGCCGCCAGGCTGACCGGCTGGCCGGCCATGGTGTGATCGATGGGTCCCGGATAGAGCATGCGCACCAGCTCCGGGGCATAAAGCGTGAAGCGGCGCGTACCAGCTACCACGCAAGCCAGATTGTCCACTGTATCATAATGGGTGGAGACATCGCTGGCATGGCCCAGCCAGATGCGAGGCGAAGCCGGCACCAAAGGCATGGCGTTTTCCACCTGAAAGCCCGGAAGATATTCAGGCACCGGAACCGAGCCGACATAGAGACTATCCGCCTCCGGCTGACCCAGTTGGGCGATGATGACTTCAAGCGCGGCGCCGAAACGCATCTGACGGCGCCGGAAGTTGAAACCCTCCAAATCCGCGCCATAGAAATATCGGCCGGCGATCTCGGGCGATCCGATAAAAGCCTCCATCTCGCCGCCCGCGTCGAAGCGGGCGAGATAGTCGCGAAAGGCGGCCGGTGAGCGGCGCCCTGCCCCGACCGCCGGCCAATGACCCACCAATTGACGGAGCACCACAGGCCGGCAGCCCTGCACAACATCGCCGAACCGTCCCGGTGTGAGTTCCACGCCCGTGATTTCGGCAACGGGCTGCATCATCGCGCCAGACGGTTGTTCTTCTTCTGCGCCAGCACCGGCACCTGCTTCAGCGAGGCGATCATCAGATAGATAGCCTGCAGATAGCCGCGGTGAAACAGCTCGACAATCTTGTCGTCGGGCAACTTTTTCAGACGGTCGCGATTGATGGTGTAGAGGCCATCAAGCTGGCGTTTGCTGCCGTCGTCAAAGGCAAGGCTGATATCCACCGGCTCGATCAGCTTCATTGCCAGCAGGGTCTCGATAAAGACCTTTGTCTGGTCGAGCCCCGGCCTCAAGTCGCGGAAAAGATTGAGCACGCTGCTCAGATAAGGCGAAGGCCGGCCGTCATCCTCAAACAACGCCTGCCCGCTTTCGCCCACCCGCGGATGATCCAGGTCGATCGCGATGTCGCTGCCGGCGGTATAGAAGGGCCCGCGCTGCAGGTTCAGCGGGCGATAGGCTTCGGAGGCCCTGCCTTCCGTCAGGAACAGATTCTCGCCTTCGTCTATTCCCAGCATCGCCCCGCAATAGAAGCTGCCGGTCTGCGCGTCCTTGGAAAAAAAGATCGGGTAGTGCGTCACGAGATTGGAAAATTCGCCGACCACGACAGCCACGAAGCGTTGGCCGTCGCCATAGCGCATGGAAGCAGTCGTATCGACGCGCAGGGCGCGGTGATCCTGGGTGTTGAGGGCGACGATATTGGCCAAAGGTCAGATGGGCTGCAGCCCATACTCCTGAATCTTGCGCAACAGATCGCGATTGCGGGGAAGCTGCGCGCGCAGCTTGCGGGTCATGGCCGCATTTTCCCCGGCCTGTTGCTGGGCGAGTTCCTGTGTCGGTTCATTGTCGTTGGCATCGACCGCGGTCCGGAACCCCATGCCGTAAAGCACATACTGATAGCTGGCGGCCGGGAACACTTCCTCCAGCCGGTCGAATTCATCCAGGAACCAG
>CAYQZM010000076.1:0-10311 GCA_964421935.1 uncultured Rhizobium sp.
TTATGCCCTGCGCCGCAATGCCGACGGCATGTACAACGAAAAGACCGGCGTCTATGACGGCATCTCCACCGCTTATCGCATCAAGCTGGCGTCGGCCTATGTGGTGGATCCCGACAAGCCGATGGATATCCCGAAGCTGGCCGGGGACGAGGAGCGCAAAGGCGCTTTCGAGGCGATCAAGGCCAATACCATCAAGGGCATCGAAACCCGCGTGCCGCAGCCGGTGCCGCCGGGCACCACCGAGGCGGCCTTGGGCTCTTTTGAATCCGATATCCGCGACTTGCCCAGCAAGGAGTTCTTCATCAAGACCTTGGACCGGCCGCACTATGCCAATGAGGATGCGAACGGATTGCCGCCCTGGGCTCGGCGCCGCCGGGGCGCCGCGCCGGCGCCGGCCCAGCCGCCGCAGCAACAGCAGGAGCAAAAGCCGCAACAGCAGGTGCGCAACGACAAGACCGCCTCCGCCGACTGATGGGGAGGCGGCGTGCCGGGTGCGCAGAAACCACGGAAGCTACGGTGTCCAAGGACCTTTTTGCCCTGTGGAATGAGGCCGTATAGGATCGCGTTCAAGGCCGCCGGGCGTGTTTGCGGCGCTCCCTCCGGCAGTAAGGGCTGACGAGATGCCTAAAGTCCTGCTGATTGACGATGACGCCGCCCTGACCGGGATGCTGACGGAATTCCTGCGCGGCGAAGGGTTTGAAACAGCCGCGGCATTCAACGGCACCGAAGGCGCGGCCGCGGCACTGGATCCCAGCCTGGACGCCATCATCCTGGACGTCATGATGCCCGACATCAGCGGCATCGAGACCTTGCAACGCATCCGCTCCACCAGCTCTGTGCCGGTGATCATGCTGACGGCCAAGGGCGCAGAGGATGACCGCGTCGCGGGCCTGGAAGTGGGCGCGGATGACTATATCTCCAAGCCCTATTATGCGCGCGAGTTGCTCGCCCGTCTCAAGGCGGTCTTGCGGCGCCAGCGGGGTGCGCAGCCGCCGCAATATTTTCTGGCCGGCAAGCTGCGCCTGATCCCGTCCAAGCGCGAAGTCAGTTTTGACGGTCAGCCTTTCGAGCTCACCACCTGCGAGTTCGATCTGCTGGAAGCCCTGTTGCGTAGCCGGGAGACGGTGGCGACCAAGGACGACCTGTCGCTGAGCGTGCTGGGACGCCGGCGCGAGCCTTATGACCGCAGCATCGACGTGCATGTCAGCAATCTGCGCAAGAAGCTGAGCGCGATTTCGGCCACGACCATCGAGATCGAGACGGTGCGTGCCGTCGGCTACCGGCTGAGGGTGGCGGCATGAGGCGGCCGCTTTTCGTAAAGATCTTCCTGGGCGTCTGCGCCAGCTTCCTCTTCGTGACCTACTTCGTCTGGTTCGAAGATTCCCTGCTCAAGGAAAGCCCCAGCCGCACCACGGCCGTGCAGGCGCAGATCGCGCTGGCCGGGGCCGCTTCCATCTTCCGGCTGGGTGGTGAGGAGGGGTTGAAGCGGGAGCTGGCGACCTGGCCCAAAGAGCGCCAGTACATGACGTATCAGCGCATCGATGGAAACCGGGCGCCGGCGCCCGATCCCATGCCGCAGCAGGGGCTCTACACCGCAACCGTCAAGGACAGCCAAGGCCGTCGCTATGCATTGCTTTATCATGTGACCCGTTTCGACGGTTATGTCTCTCCGCCGCTGCCGCTCGATATGGGACCGCACGCCATTCTGGGCACCTTGATCGGCATCCTGATTTTCAGCGGATTACTGACTTTCTACCTCACTGCGCCGATCGGCCGTATTCGCGCGGGCTTCGGCCGGCTGGCATCGGGCGACCTCAAGGTGCGGCTGGGATCGGACTGGCTCAAGCGGCGCGACGAGATCGGCGATCTGGCGTCGGACTTCAACAAAATGGCGACGCGGCTCGAAGAACTGGTGATGTCGCGCGATCGTCTGCTGGCCGATATTTCGCACGAGTTGCGCTCGCCGCTGGCGCGGCTTCATTTGGCCATTGCCCTGGCGCGCCAGTCTCCTGACAAGGCGCTGCAGTCGCTGGAGCGCATCGGCTGCGAGGCGGACAAGCTGGAAGAGATGGTGGGTGAGCTGCTCGCCCTCAGCAAGCTGGAGAGCGGCGCCGGCACCTCCGACCAGTATTTCTTTGTTTCCGAGGTCACCACTCTGGTGGTCGACGATGCCCGCTTCGAGGCGCAGGAAAAAGGCGTCACCATCGACTTCCTCATCAATGAGCGCCGCTGGGGATCGGAGGCGCTGGTGGTGGGAAGCGGCAAGCTGATCAGCCGCGCCATCGAGAATGTCGTCCGCAACGCGCTGCGCTATTCCCGGCGCGGGGATACCATCACGGTCGAGCTGGATTCCACGGTTGCCGGAACCACGCTTTACATCCGCGATCAGGGCCCGGGCGTGAAGGCGGAACAGCTTTCGTCTCTGTTCGAGCCTTTCGTGCAGGCCGATCCGGCCAGCGGGCAGGGATATGGGCTGGGTCTGGCCATCGCCAAGCGGGCGATCATTGCCCATGGCGGCACCATCAGGGCCATAAACGGCGCGACGGAGGGCCTTACCATTATCCTGTGGCTTCCGGCCGCTCCCGACGCGCCGGAGGCTGGAGAAGAAGCCAGATCGGTCTGGGACCGTTCTGTCTCGCCGGCGGCCGTCTAGCACTCGCAATTTCCGATGGGCGCGGCTGCCCTGTCGATCCGCGTGGCGAGCCGGTTAATTCGCGGCAACAGCAGGTACCCGACACGCCAGCCGCCGCACCGTGCATTAGCGCTCGTATTGCGCCTTGAACGTAAATGTTCCGAAAAGACGCGTGACAGTGTGGGCGTCGCCTGCACAATCCAACGCAGGTCTTCCGGTTCAGCGTCTCCCTTGGAGGCGCCCGGGCAAGCGGTCTGATTGGCGTCAGACAGCGCCGCAACGCCGTTCATCTTTGAGCAGCAGTTGCGCACCTGAACCCCGTCGGCTCCTCCGGCCGGCGGGGTTCTTTTCCTTGGACGCCGGCGAGCATCCTTAACCCTGATCGAAGATTACAAGCGTCTCTGGCCGCCTTGATGCCGACGGCATGCTGACGAATAATCAGCGGGAAGCCGCCGGAGAGCGGCCGTGCAATGGGTGGCCGGTCATGATCAACAAGGATCTTCTCGATCTGGCGATGGATTTCCATCGCAGGGGCAATCTGGTGGATGCGGAGGCGATTTACCTCGCCCTGATACAATCGGCGCCCGATCAGGCGGATCCGCCGCATCTGTTGGGTGTGATCCGGGCCCAGCAGGGCCGCAACGGTGATGCCCTGGCGCTGATCGGTTCGGCCCTCAAGCTCAAGCCGGATGCGCCCGAGATGCTCTCCAACTATGGCAATCTGCTCAGAGCCGAGGGCAGGCTCGGCGAGGCCCTGACAGCCTATGATCGCGCCCTGGCGCTCATGCCGCATTACGCCGCCGTATGGAACCGCCGCGCTCTTCTGCTGCGTGACTTTTCCCGGCTGGATGAGGCCCTGGACAGTGCGGATCGCAGCCTGTCCTTCCGGCCGAACTCGGCCGAGGCGCTGAACACCCGCGGGTTCATCCTGGCGGATATGGGACGCTTCGAGGATGCTCTGGCGAGCTATGACAAGGCGCTGGCCGCGGCGCCGGACTTTCCCGACACCCTGAACAACCGGGCACTGGTCCTGAAGGCGCTGGGGCGGCTTGAAGAGGCGCTGGCCAGCGTCGACCGCGCGCTTTGTCTGCACGACGGTTTCGCCGAAGCCTGGAACAGCCGCGGCATTATCCTTTTCGAGATGAAGCGCCCGGGCGAAGCGATGTCGGCTTACGACCGGGCCCTCGATATTCGGCCGGATTATCCGGAAGCCCGCGACAATCGGGCCCTGACCCAGGCCAGCCTGCAACCGAACTAGTGTCGTCGCCACCTGCCGGGTATGTAAGGAATCTGTAAAACTGCCGGTCCGGGCCGGGGCAATGGGCTACCAATCCCGAGAAAGACGGCCGGCGCGCCGAGGGCGCGAATGCATGAAGGAAGCGGCGAAAGAACCGCGCAACTTCAGGGAAGGGGAAAAATCATGGCTATCAAGACGCGCGATCCGGGTCCGGTGAAAAGGTCGCGCAGGCAGGCCGTGAATATACCAAGCGCCCGATACCGGTCCCGGTAAGATGGAGGCTGTCAACCTGGTGATGACGGCGGTTACATGAATTGGCTGGTCAAGGTCGCGCTCGATCGGCCCTACACTTTTATCGTCATGGCCCTGATGATCCTGATCTTCGGGCCACTGGCGGCGATCCGCACGCCGACCGATATCTTTCCCGAGATCGCCATCCCGATCCTGGGCGTTGCTTTCCAGTATACGGGTCTGTCGCCGGACGACATGGGCGCCCGGGTGATGGCCAATTACGAGCGCCTGCTTTCCACCACGGTCAATGACGTGGAGCATGTGGAGAGCCTGTCTCTTCCGGGCCTGGGCATCGCCAAGATCTATTTCCAGCCCGATGTGGATATCCGCCTGGCGACCGCGGAAGTGACCGCGCTCTCGCAAAGCGCCATCCGGCAGATGCCGGCCAACATGCAGCCGCCCAACATCATCGAGTACAGCGCCTCCACGGTGCCGGTGCTGCAGATGGCCTTCTCCTCTAATTCCCTGTCCGAGCAGCAGGTGGCGGACCTGTCCCAGAATTTCGCGCGGCCGCGCCTGGCCACGGTGCGCGGCGCCCGCACCACCGCGCCCTATGGCGGCAAGTATCGTGCGATTCAGATCGATCTCGATCCGCAGGCGATGCAGGCGCGCGGGCTGTCGTCCACCGATGTGCAGAACGCCTTCGCCAGCCAGAACCAGATCACGCCCGCCGGCACCATCAAGATCGGCACCTTCCAGTATGTGGTGGACCTGAACAACGCGGCCAGCACGATCCAGGCGATCAACGACATGCCGGTGAAGACGGTCAATGGGGGCACCGTCTATCTGCGCGATGTGGGCCATGTCCGTGACGGCAGCAATGTGCAGACCAATATCGTGCATGTAGATGGCGCGCGGGCGGTGCTGTCGACCGTGCTCAAGAACGGCAAGGCCTCCACGATCGATGTGGTGGATGGCATCAAGAATTTCCTGCCCGATCTCAAGGCGCAGATGCCGGACTCCCTGAAGGTCGCCGTGCTGACAGACCAGTCGCTGTTCGTGAAGGCGGCCATCAATGGCGTGGTGCGCGAAGGCGCGGTCGCTGCCGGCCTCACCAGCCTGATGATCCTGTTCTTCCTGGGAAGTTGGCGTTCAACCGTGATTATCGCCACCTCGATCCCGCTGGCGGTATTGTCGGCGCTGATGGGGCTATGGGCCACCGGGCAGACCCTCAACATCATGACCCTGGGCGGGCTGGCGCTGGCGGTGGGCATTCTGGTGGATGACGCCACCGTGACCATCGAGAACATCAACTGGCATCTGGAGCATGGCAAATCGGTCTATGACGCCATCATGGAGGGCGCGCGCCAGATCACGCAGCCGGCCTTTGTCTCCTTGCTCTGCATCTGCGTCGCCTTCGTCCCGATGTTCTCGCTGCAGGGCGTGGCGGGCTTCCTGTTCGTGCCGATGGCCATGGCGGTGGTGTTTGCCATGATCGCCTCGTTCATCCTGTCGCGCACCCTGGTGCCGACCCTGGCGCTCTATCTGCTGAGGCCCCACGCCGAGGAGCATGCCGCGCTGGGCGACAACATGTTCGCGCGGCTGCAGAAGCGGTTCGAAAAGGGCTTTGCCGACACGCGGGAAGGCTATCGCAACCTTCTCGCCCTGGCCATGAGCCAGCGCCGGCGCTTTGTGTTCGGCTTTCTGGCGGCGGTCGCGGTCTCCATGCTGCTGGTCCCCTTCCTGGGCGAAGATTTCTTCCCCTCCGTGGATTCCGGCCAAATAACGCTGCATCTGCGCACGCCCGCCGGCACGCGGGTGGAGGACACGACCCAGATCGTGGCGCAGATCGAGCGCCAAGTGCGCCAGATCATTCCACGCAATCAGATCACCACCATCGTGGACAATATCGGCCTTAACCGGAGCCCGATAAACCTGATCTATTCCACCACCGGCATTGTCGGCCTGCAGGACGCGGATATCTTCATCACCCTTAACGACAATCACAGCCCCACGGCCGACTATGTTCGCACCCTGCGCGAAAAACTGCCGCGATCGTTTCCGGCCGTGACCTTCTCTTTCCCGCCGCCCGACATCACCAGCCAGATCCTGAACTTCGGCAATCCGGCGCCCTTGGATGTGCAGGTCACCGGCACCAACCGGGAGGCCACGGAAGCCTTTGCCCTGCGGATCTTGCGCCAGATCCGGGAGATCCCGGGACTGGTGGATGCGCGCATGCAGCAATCGAGCAACATGCCCAAGCTTCGGGTCGAGGCCGACCGTTCACGCATGGCGCAGCTTGGCCTGACCGAGCGCGATGTGACCAACGCGCTGGGTACGGCGCTGGCCGGCACCTCGCAGCAGGCCCCCAACTTCTTCCTGAATCCGAAGAACAACGTGTCTTACGAAATGCAGGCGCAGACGCCGGAATACAGGATGGATTCCCTGGAAGCGCTGCAGAATCTACCCGTCACGCCGGCGGGCGGCGGGCCCGCCCAGGTGCTGGGCGGCATCGCCAAACTCAGCCGCACGCAAGGCAATGCCGTAGTGACCCACTACAACATTCTTCCGACCGTCGATCTCTACGCCACGACCCAGGATCGCGATCTGGGCGCGGTCGCCACGGATGTGCAGAAGGTGATCGATGCAAATCTCAAATATCTGCCCCGCGGCGCCAAGGTCGTCCTGCGCGGCCAGATCGAGACCATGCATACCGCTTTCTCGGGCCTGTTCTGGGGCCTGCTGGCGGCGGTGGTCCTGATCTATCTGCTGATCGTGGTGAATTTCCAGTCCTGGACCGACCCCTTCGTGATCATCACCGCGCTTCCGGCGGCCCTGGCCGGTATCGTCTGGCTGCTGTTCGCTACCGGCACGACCTTGTCGGTGCCGGCGCTCACCGGGGCCATCATGTGCATGGGGGTGGCGACGGCGAACTCCATCCTGGTCATCGCCTTTGCCCGCGAACGTCTGGCGGCGCATGGCGATGCGGTGCTGGCGGCGGTAGAGGCGGGCGTGACGCGCTTTCGCCCTGTCTGCATGACGGCGCTGGCCATGATCATCGGCATGACGCCGATGGCATTGGGGATGGGCGATGGCGGCGAACAGAATGCGCCGCTGGGCCGCGCCGTGATCGGCGGTCTGTTCCTCGCCACCTGCGCCACCCTGCTGTTCGTGCCGGTGGTGTTCAGTATCATTCATGGCCGGCGGGCCGCGAAGGCCGCCGCGCGCAAGCAATTGCAGCCCGGAGAAGCTTATGCCTGACAAGGATCTCGATGTCGGGCCGCAGGAGCGGATGCCCAGCAACCAGCTCCATCATGCGCCGCCGCCGGGCCCGAAGGGGTGGGGCCGGCTGGCTGCAACGGCTGTGATGGTCGTCGCTGTCTTGGGGGCAGGCTGGTGGCTCTGGAACGGCCGCGATGCGGCGCAAGGGGCAGACGACCAGTCGATGCCCACAGTCCAAGTGATCAAGATCAAGATGGCCAAGAATGGCGGCAATCTCAGCCTTCCCGGCGATCTTCAGGCCTTTGCCAGTGCGCCGATCCATGCCCAGGTCAGCGGCTATGTGCAGAAATGGTTCTTCGATATCGGCGCTCATGTGAAGAAGGGCGACCTGCTGGCCCAGATCGATCCGCGCACCTACGAGGCTGCGCTCGCTCAGGCCAAGGGGATGCTGGCGCGTGACAGTGCCACCCTGGCCAATGCGCGGGTTGACCTGAACCGGTATCAGTCTCTGGCGGCGCAGAACGCCATCTCCGCCCAGCAGCTTTCCACCCAGCAGGCCACTGTCGGTGCCCAGGCCGGCATCGTGGACACCGACCGGGCCCAGGTGGCGCAAGCCTCCATCAACCTGGCCTATACGAGGATCGTCGCGCCCTTCGACGGCATCGTCACCAGCCGCGCCCTTGACGTCGGCAATCTCGTCACCGTGGGAACGCCCGCCGCGACGCCTCTCTTTACCGTCGCCGACCAGAGCCACTTGCGCCTCTATGTGCGTGTCCCGCAGAATTACGCGCCCTATATCCGCGATGGCATGGCCGTGACCTTCACCGTGCCACAATATCCGGGGAAAATATTCCATGCCAAGCTGGTGGCGAACGCCCATGCGGTTGCCAGCGCCACCGGCACCATGCTGGTGCAGTTCGCTGCCGACAACAGCGACGGCGCGCTGCAGCCTGGGGCCTATGCGGCGGTGAAATTCCCGCTGCCAGCCGGCGCCAATGGTATCCGTGTTCCCTCGACAGCCCTGATCTTCCGCGATGCCGGCATGCAAGTGGCGAAAGTGGACGCCGCCGGCCGCGTCAAGCTGCAGACCGTCACCATTGCCCGTGACCTTGGCGCCTCGGTCGATATTTCCAGCGGCGTCTCGCCCGCGGACCGCATCATCGACAATCCGGCAGACGCCCTGCAGGATGGCGACGAAGTGAAAGTGGCGCAGGCCGCGGGCCCGGACGTCAAACCGGCCAAGGCGGACTGACGGCGCCTCTGGCTCATCTTGCCCGGATCGCTTAGCGTCGGAGGTCCGAAGGGGAGGTTGCCATGACGCACGGGCTGACACGACGTATTCTTCTGGGTGCGGCGCCGGCGCTGATCACCGCCCGTCCGGCCCTGGCGGCTCCCAAACGGATTTCCACGCTTGTCGGGACCGGCGCCCAGGGCGCCGCCACGGATGGCGAGGCTATCGCCACCGCTCAGTTGAACCAGCCCTATGGCGTGGAAACCGGTCCCGACGGTTCGATTTACTGGGCCGACTTCGGCAGCAATCGGGTGATGCGGCTTGATCGCCGGGCCGGCAAAGTGTTCGTGGTCGCCGGGACCGGCGAGAAGGGCCATTCCGGCGACGGCGGGGCGGCGAAGACCGCGGTGCTCAGCGCGCCGCACGAAGTCCGTTTCGATAGCAAAGGGAACATGTATGTCGCCGAACGCGATGCCCATGTTGTGCGCTTTGTTTCGAAAGCCGGCACGATCTCCACCCTGGTCGGCACCGGCTTGCCTGGCTTTGGCGGTGATGGCGGCCCTTCCGAGAAGGCCCAGCTAAACCAGCCGCACAGCATCGTGCTGGACCGCCGCGACAATCTTTTCATCTGCGACATCCGCAACAACCGGATCCGCAGGCGTGACGCCGCAACCGGCGTGCTGACCACCTTCGCTGGCAATGGGACCAAAGTGGACACACCGGAAGAGGCGCCGCTGACGGCGGCGTTGAACGGGCCGCGCTCCATAGACATCGGTCCCGATGGCACGATGTATCTCATCCTGCGCGAGGGCAACAAAGTCTATGCCATCGACCCCAAGGCTGGCCGTCTTCGCCATCTCGCCGGCACGGGCGCGAAAGGCTATGCCGGCGATGGCGGGCCGGCGCTGGCCGCGCTCTGGAACGGACCCAAGGGCATCGCCTATGCGCCCGACGGCAGTCTCTACATCGCCGATACGGAAAATCACGTGATCCGCAGGGTATCGCTGCAGAACGGCACCGTGACCACAGTTGCCGGCACCGGCGCGCGTGGTGATGGGCCCGATGGCGATCCGCTCAAATGCGCCCTGGCGCGGCCGCATGGCGTGCATGTCAGCGGCGGCCTGTTGTTGATCGGAGATGCGGAAAACAATCGCATCCGGGCCCTGGAAATCTGAAGCGGAGGCGGGGCCATGAAAATCCTGGCTTGGGGCGCCATCATCGCCACCGTCGCGGTGTTGAGTGTGGAGGCACAGCCAAGCACGGGTGGCTGCGAGGCACTGGCGGGCCTGAAACTGCCGCAAGTCGCCATCACACAGGCAGTGACGATCGCAGCGCATGCGCCGCTTCCCGCCTATTGCAAGATTCTCGGCAGCGCCCATCCAACAAGCGATTCCGATATCCGGTTCGAGGTCGCGATCCCCGAGGAGAGCGCCTGGAACGGGCGCTATCTGCAGGTCGGCAATGGCGGCTTTGCCGGCGTCATTCCCGAGGCCGGTATCCTTTCGGGCTTGGCGCAGGGTTATGCCGTGGCCGGCACCGATGACGGTCACCAGGATACCAACAATACCGATGCCAGCTGGGCGCTGGGCCATCCGGAAAAGCAGATCGACTTCGGCTATCGCGCCCTGAAGGAAACCACCGACGCAGCCAAGGCGATCATCCGGACTTACAAAGGTTCGGCGCCACGCTTCTCCTATTTCCAGGGTTGTTCCGATGGCGGCCGTGAGGCCCTGATGGAAGCGCAGCGTTATCCGAAGG
>CAYQZM010000077.1:0-11506 GCA_964421935.1 uncultured Rhizobium sp.
GGGACCAAACGGGGCACCATGTCCAGTAAAGCACAAGATGCGGCGCCCGCTCGACCGGATACCAGCCTGCTGCCACCGGCCATCGCCGCCAGCGCCAAGGCGGTAGATGCCACTCTGGATGCCGTTCTGCCCTGCCCCGAGGGGCGCCAGGCCCGGGTCCAGGAGGCCATGCGCTATGCCATCACCGCCGGTGGCAAGCGGCTGCGGCCGTTCCTGGTACTGCATTCGGCCCGGCTGTTCGGGGTCGATGATTCGCGCAGCCTTCGGGTCGGCGCCGCCATCGAGGCGCTGCACACCTACAGTCTGGTCCATGACGATCTGCCCTGCATGGATGACGACGATCTGCGGCGCGGACGTCCCACCACCCATATCGCCTTTGACGAGATGACCGCCGTGCTGGCCGGCGATGCGCTGCTGACCATTGCCTTCGAGATCCTGTCGGACGCCCGCACCCATCCGTCTGCCGACGTGCGCTGCGCGCTGATCGCAAGGCTGGCGGAAGCCTCCGGTCATAGCGGCATGATCGGCGGTCAGATCATCGACATGCTGGCGGATCGCAGCTTCGGTGTCGAAGACGTGATCGATCTGCAGCGGCGCAAGACGGGACAGCTCTTTGAATTCTCCTGCGAGGCCGGTCCCATCCTGGGTCAGGCGGATGCGCAGACCCGCGCGCGCCTCAAGGCCTATGCCGAAGATATGGGGGTGGTGTTCCAGATCACCGACGACCTGCTGGACGTGACCTCGACCGCCGAAAAGACCGGCAAGGCCGTGGGCAAGGACGCCGATATGGGCAAGCAGACCCTGGTCACCCTGTTGGGATTGGAGGGCGCGCGGGCCGAAGCCGAGAAGCGCGCCCGCCGGGCCGTGGATGCGCTGGGCCCCTATGCCGCCCGATCGCCGGAATTGTCGGCGCTGCCATTTTTTCTACTGGACCGCGACGCGTAGCTGAACCGAAGCTGAACGGCGGACGGCAATCGCCCGTCCAAAAAGCGCCGCCATTTGCCGTCATTTTCGCTTTTCGCGCGTTACCCGCGAGGGCAGAGGAGTTATTGGGATGAAGCCGATTTTGAAACCGCTTTTTATCGCTCTGGCGCTGACGGGCGCTCCGCTATTGGCCGGTATTCCCCTTCAACCCGCCCAGGCGCAAGGTGCCGATGCGGCCGTAGCCCAGGTGCAAGGTTTTTACGATGCCCTGCAGGCTTCCATGAAAGCCGGCGGCAACGCAAAATCCCGCTATGAAAAACTCAAGCCCGCGGTGGAGAAGGCCTTTGATCTTCAGGCCATGACTGCCGCGGCGGTGGGCCCTGCCTGGGCCAGCGCCTCCGAGGCTGACAAGAAGGCGCTGACCGAGGCCTTCACCCGCATGACCGTGGCCAACTATGCCAAGAACTTCGATTCCTATAACGGCGAGAAGTTCACGGTCGAGCCGGCCTCGATCGTGCGCGGCAGCGACCATTTCGTCAAAAGCACGATGAAGACCTCCAGCGAAACCATCGCCTTCAATTATCGCCTGCATCAGGCGGGCTCGGACTGGAAGATCACCGACGTGCTGCTGGCCGGCAATATCAGCCAGATGGCCCAGAAGCGTTCCGATTTCGCTTCGGTGCTGGCCTCGGGCGGTCCGGCGGCGTTGACGAAGCGCATCAACGCGCTTTCTGACCAAATGCTTGGCTAGCGCCGTTTATTTGATTCACCCCCTCCGGCCTCGACTATCACGCCGTCGTTGCGCTCCGGCGCCGTCCATACGCTGTCGCTATGGACCGGCCGCCTCCCCCTGAGGCGTGCTACCGCACGCGAAGGGAAGCAGGTCACTTGCCTTAGCGGATGGTCGCCGCGCGGAATGCGCGGCTCGAGATTATGCAAATGTCCAGGAATCTCGAGCGAGGCATTCCGCCGAGCGTCTTTCAGCATCCGACAGCAGAGGGGGGTAATCAAACCTCAGGATCATGCATTCGCAGCGTGTGATGCGGCGGTCCGAGCAGCGCCGGCGACAGGAAGAGCGTGGTCGCCAGCACCCAGCCCAGCGAGATCATCAGAAGCTCGCCCATGCTGGCGGTGCCGGGATGCACCGACAGCCACAGGGTGCCGAAACCCGACGCGGTGGTAGCTGCCGAGAAGATCACCGCCCGGGTGAGACTGGAGGCCAGGAAGCAGCGCTGGCCATGGCGCCAGGCCACCACGAAATAGATGTTGAAGGCCACACCTATGCCCAGCAGCAGGGGCAGGGCGATCACATTGGCGAAATTCAGCTTCAATCCCAGCACCACACAGGTGGCGAGTGTCAGAAGCCCGGCCAGCACCAGCGGCGCCAGGGTCATCAACACGTCATGGACGCTGCGCAGCACCAGGATCAGAAGGATGCTGATCGCAAGAAAGGACAACACACCGGCTTCCGCAAAGGCACCCACGATGGTCTTGCCGGACTCCCGGATGGAGATGGGCGCGCCGGTGGCCTGCGGTGCCACACTCAGAACCTGATCGGAGAAGGCCGAGAGGGCCGCCGGATCGTTGCTGGTGTCCTTGGGAAAGACCTGGACGCGCGCCGTGCCATCGGGCGCAATCCAATCGGCCTTGAAGTCCGCCGGCATGCTGGCAATGGAAATGGGCTGTGCTTTCAGCGAATCGGAGACCTGGCCCAGCATAGTCTTGACGCCAGGCACGAAAGCCTGGCGGGCCCGCGCGATGGCGTCCTTGCCGCCGCGCGCCACCGCATCCATCGCATCAGCCAGGCGCCTGGCGTCGCGTGCCGGCTTGTCCTGGGCATGGCCCGCCGCGGTGCGCAGCTTCTGCGCGGTTTGGTTCAAAGCTGCGGCATCGTCGGCGATGCTGGGCGCCGCCGCCACATCCAGCGGATTGATGGTCGAATCCAGCAGGCTATTGGCATCGCTGATCAGCGCCAGTTTTTGCTGCTGCTGGTCCGGCACGAAGCTGGAGAGGGTCAGGGTCTGCGACACCAGCGGTTCCTGGGCGATGCGGGCCGCCACTGCATCGGCGTCCGCCAGCGAGAAGGCGGGCACATCGATCGTGTTGGGAGAGGTCTGCGGATTCTTCATCAGGTCGAAAATGGTCGAGACTGATTCCATCTTCGGACTGCGCAAATCCAGCGGATTGGAATCAAAGCGCACGAAAGCCATCAGCGCCAATGAGACAAGTCCGGCGGCGGCGGCGACGCGCACCACATTCTTGCGCTGGGCGGTCATGAAATCGTCAAGGCGGCCCAGCGACTGAAAGCCCACATCCTCTTCCTCGCCCGGCGGATTGAGCAGCATCAACAGGGCGGGCAGCATGGTGATGGACAACAGGAAGGCGATGATCATGCCGATGCCGGCGACCTTTCCCAGTTCCGCGACGCCGGTATAGGTCGTGGGCAGGAAGGAGAAAAAGCCTGCCGCGGTTGCGGCCGCCGCCAGTGCCAGCGGAATGCCGACGCCGCGGCCCGCCTGGCGCAAGGCCAGATCCAGCCGCACCTCATAGTGCCGTTCGTGGCGGTAGCGCACGGCGAACTGGATGCCGAAGTCCACGCCCAGGCCCACGAACAGGGCGATGAAGGCGATGGAAATGATGTTGAACACGCCGACGGCGAAAAGCCCTATCCCCATGGTGAGGCCAAGCCCCACGAACAGGGTGAGCAGGATGGCGAAGATCAGCTTGAAGCTGCGCAAGGCGAGCCACAGGATCAGCAGCACGCTGCCCATCATGGCGCCCACCATCAGATCGACGCGATCGGTCAGAGTGGCGAATTCCTCGTCCGACAAGGGCACCGAGCCGGTCAGCCGCACCCGCACGCCGTGATCTTGTGTCAGGCCAAGCCCCTTGGCGGCG
Organism: uncultured Rhizobium sp.; assembly: GCA_964421935.1. Lineage (GTDB taxonomy): Bacteria > Pseudomonadota > Alphaproteobacteria > Micropepsales > Micropepsaceae > Rhizomicrobium. The sequence continues at coordinate 3,823 of CAYQZM010000077.1, forward strand.
GCGCGGATCGCATTGTCGGCTTCCAGGCCCGGCTCGAGGGCCGAGAAATTCAGGCGCGGTTTGACGATGATGAAACGGCGCAGCTCCTCAGGCTTGGGCGGAGCATTGGTGATCAGCGAGCGCCAGGACATGTAGCGCATCTCGCCCTTGGCTGCCGCCTCGAAGACTTCGGCGAAGCGCGCCATGGGCGTATCCAGATCGGCGAGCTTGGCATTTCCGGTGCTGACGCCCAGAAGCGCGGTGGAAAGTGTGCTGGCGATGCCGCGCAGGCTGGGATCGGCGGCCAGTGAGCCCAGGAAGGGCTGTGCCCTGATCAACTGCTGGGTGGTGTCCTGCACATCCTTGAGCGGAAGAAACAGCAGTCCGTTCTGGCTGAAGAAGGGACCGCCATCGGGACGGCGGACATGGGTGAAGAGTTTGGGGTTGGCGGCCAGCTTCTCGGTCAGGCGCGCCGCGGCCGATTCCGCCAGTTCGGGCGTCTTGCCATCGATCACCGCCACGGTGATGTTGCTCTGCTGCGGGAAGTCGGCATCGAAGCGCGCCTGACGCATACGCCAGCCGACCCTGGCGTCGATCAGCTGTTCGCTGTCGGTGTTCATGGCGAAATTCAGGCTGGTGTACCAGCTGGCGGCGCCGGCCAGCAGCAGGCACGCAACAATCACCGCCCAGGGAAAGCGGCAGCACACGGCAACAATACGCTCGACGACCGTCATAAGGCCGGTTTAGAGCATTTTTGCCCGCGGCTTAAAAGTCCGGTAATCCGGCAGTGCGAACCGGCTTGTCCTCGATCAACCGCGCCCGCCGCTCCATATAAAGCGTGCGCATGGTGGCGTAATAATCCACGCTGGTGCGCTGAATGTCACGAAGTGTGACGATATTGGTGGAACGATTGTCCATCGAGCCCAGGGTGGACTTCACCAGTCCGACATAATTGTTGCCCTCGTAACGGACATAGCGCAAAGGCGAGGCATAGCCGTCGAGATAATTGCCGGCGAAATCCCGCACGTCGGTCGACCCGCGGAACGGCAGTACCAGATAGGGGCCGGGCGGAACGCCATACGTACCCAGCGTCTCGCCAAAGTCGCGATTGCGTCCCGGCATGCCCCATCCGGTGGCCACATCGAAGATGCCCACAACCCCGATCGTCGTGTTGACCACAAACCGGCCCATGGCGGTGGCGGCGCCTTCGAATTTGGCCTGCAGCAGGCTGTTGGCGAAAGTCACCGGTCCGCCCAGATTGTCCAGGACATTGTGCAGGCCGCCGCGGACTGTTTGCGGCACCGTGTCTTTGTAGGCAGTGGCGGCGGGCGCGCCGGCATTGCGGTCCAGCCGCTGGTTCAGATCGAAGAAGAAACGATTGATGTTCTCGAACGGATCGCTGACCGCCACCGCGTCGGGATCTGTTTGCGCCGGGGCCGCGCAACCAACCAGCCCCAATGCCAAGGCCCAGGAAAGGACCAGGGTCCGCATCTTCTCCATCAACCCCCCGGCGCTGCTTTTCGCATGTCGCCGGCCCCAACATTACGCATAAAGCTAATCATCATGTCGGGGTATGGTGGAAGGGGTTTGGAGGCTGTCTTTCACCTTGAAGCGAAATAAATGCGTTTGGAGGTGAAAGAAGTCCGCCCGCGGAACTTTTCTGGCGCTCCCGCTCCGTTTCGCTTAAACAGTTTTGATCTGGAAATTGTGCGACGCCGCAGAAGGAGGCGCTATGACCCACCCGGAACTGCTGCGCTTGCGAGACAGCATCGACAATATCGATGCAGCCTTGATCCATCTCTTGGCCGAACGGTTCAAGTGCACCCAAGCGGTGGGCGAATACAAGGCGACCCATGAGCTGCCGCCAGCCGATCCGTCACGCGAGGCGGCCCAGATCGCTAGGCTTCGCCGGCTTGCCACCGATGCCAAACTCGACCCGGATTTCGCGGAAAAATTCCTTAATTTCATCGTCAAGGAAGTCATCCGCCACCACGAGGCCATCAAGAAAAGCCGGGCCTGAAGATCGTCCGACCGTGATCGGCAACCGGGGATGGGTCAGGCAGGCGCGGCTTTTTCCGGCTCGAGCGGCGCATTTCGCGCCGCGACCCTCAGCATCCTCAAACGGCCTCCCCTTCGCGCGGCAGCGCGCTGGAAGGGGGGCGGCGGCAACGAGGTGTCGGCAGAGCCGACCCGAGTTGCCGACGGAGGGGATCAGAAAGCCAATGGCTTTGCGTGCTTGACCTGCGGCAGCTTGGCGACGGCGGCCGCCACTTGGTCCGGAACCGCACCATCCACCTCGATCAGGGCGATGGCGTCCTGGCCGGGGGCGCTGCGGCCCAGGGTGAAGTTGGCGATATTGACTTTGGCATCGCCCAGCAAAGTGCCCAGCTTGCCGATGAAGCCCGGCTTGTCCTCATTGACGATATAGAGCATGTGCGGCGCAAACTCCGCATCCAGGCCGATGTCCTTGATCTGGATCAGGCGCGGGCGCCCGTCGGAGAAGACGGTGCCGGCGACGCGGCGCGTGCTGTCGTCGCTCATCGAAACCACCAGCTTGATGAAGCCTTCATAGATTCCCTGCGCGTCACGGCGCGTCTCGCTTACTTTCACGCCGCGTTCCTTGGCGATCACGGGCGCGTTGACCATGTTGACTTCCGCCAGCATGGGCTTGAGCAGGCCGTTCAAGGCCGCCTGGGTCAAAGCGCGGGTGTTCAGGGTCGAAGGCGTGCCTTCATAGACGATCTCGACGCCCGTCAGGCTGGTGCCGGTCAGCTGGCCGGCGAAAGAGCCCAGCTTTTCCGCAAGTGAAATCCAGGGCCGCACTTTCTGCGCCTCGCTGGCCGAGATGGACGGCATATTGAGGGCATTGGTGATGGCACCGGTGAGCAGATAATCGGAGATCTGCTCGGCCACCTGCAGGGCGACGTTCTCCTGCGCTTCGGTGGTGGAGGCGCCCAGATGCGGTGTGGCAACAATCTTGTCGCTGCCGAACAGGATATTTTCCTTGGCCGGCTCGGTCTCGAACACATCCAGGGCGGCGCCGGCAACATGGCCGTTGTCGATCGCAGCTTTCAACGCATGTTCATCGATCAGTCCGCCGCGGGCACAGTTGATGATGCGCGCGCCTTTCTTGGTCTTGGCGATGGCGTCGGCCGACAGGATGTTCTTGGTCTCCGGCGTCATGGGAACGTGCAAGGTGATGAAATCCGCGCGGGCCAGCAGTTCGCTCAGCTCGACCTTCTCGATGCCCAGATCGTTGGCGCGCTCCTGCGACAGATAGGGATCAAACGCGATGACGCGCATTTTCAGGCCCCTGGCGCGGTCGGCAACGATCGAGCCGATATTGCCGGCGCCGATCAGGCCCAGCACCTTGCCGGTGATCTCCACGCCCATGAAGCGGTTCTTCTCCCACTTGCCGGCCTGGGTGGAGGTGTTGGCGGCGGGAAGTTCGCGGGCCAGCGCCAGCATCAGCGAGATGGCGTGCTCGGCGGTGGTGATGGAATTGCCGAAGGGGGTGTTCATGACGATGATGCCGGCGGCGGTGGCGGCGGGAATGTCGACATTGTCGACGCCGATGCCGGCGCGGCCAATCACCTTCAGGTTCTTGGCATGCTTGAGGACATCGGCGGTGAGCTTGGTGGCCGAGCGGATGGCGACGCCGTCATAATTGCCGATGATCTTGATCAGCTCTTCCTTGGGAAGGCCGGTCTTGACGTCGGCTTCGACGCCGCGCTCCTGGAAGATGGCGACGGCGGCGGGCGACAGCTTGTCGGCAATGAGGACCTTTGGCATGGGGACTCCTTGAAAGATTCAGAAGGGGAAAATCAGTTCAGTTTCTGGCGGGCGCCGCGCACATAGAAGGGTTCTGCCTGCAAAAGGGCGTCGGTCACGCTGTTGGAGAAAGCGCGGTCTATGCGGTGGACATCGAAGACCGCGCCGGGCGCGGCGCTTTCGGTTTCCTGCTGGATGGCATCCACCAGCCTGCGGAAATCGATCGCGGGACTGGCCTCGATCCCCACCAGCGGATGCGGTTCCTGGGCGCGATCGGCGAAGGTGACCTGGATCATCCGCGCCGCTTCCACCAGGGGGTCGGCGGCAAGGACGCGCGTCAGAGCTTCCACCAGCGGCATGGGATATTCCGCCTCCCCGACGGTGGGGGGCTGAGGGTTGAACGGGCGGGATGGACCAAGCAACTGCTCCACCTGCGCGGCGGTCAGTTCCTTGCCGTATTCGGAGGCAGGATTGAGAATCACCGGTGCGCCGCGCGTCAGGTCCAGCAGGGCACGGCCATTGATGCTGAGGTATTTGCTCTCCTGCTTCACATAGTCTTGCATGCGCAGGACGGATGAAAAGACGGGCAGATATTGATGGCCGTCCTTCAGGCCGGTCACCAGATTGAGGTTGCTGCCCGGCGTCAGGGTGAAGGTTTCGGTGGCGGCTTCCTGGCCCTGGGCGGTGCCCAGCACCAGAAGATCGCTTTCCAGAAGCAGGCGATAGAAGTCGGGCGCCGAGGACGGGATTTTCACCGCCTTGACCAGCGCCCGCTCCAATTCATTTTCAGGAACGAAGAGCATGGCGACTTTCTCCGGCGATGATCAGCCTTTGACCTGCGACCAGGCCCAATCCAGCCAGGGCGTCAGCGCCTGGATATCGGCCTTGTCCACCGTGGCGCCGCACCAGATGCGCAAGCCCGGAGGCGCGGCGCGATAGCCGGCGATGTCCAGGGCCACCCCTTCCTTGTCCAGCAGCGAGGCAATCTTCTTGGCCGCCTCGGCCTTGGCGTCATCGCTGAGGGCGGCGAACCAGGGATCTGTGACTTTCAGGCAGACGCTGGTGTTGGAGCGGATGGCGCGATCTTCGGCCAGGAAGCCACACCAGCCGGACTTGGCGGCCCAATCTTCCAGCGCCTTCAGATTGTCGTTGGAGCGCTGGATCAGGCCCTTGAGCCCGCCCACGCTATCGGCCCAGGAAAGGGCGTCGAGATAGTCTTCCACCGCCACCATCGAAGGCGTGTTGATGGTCTCGCCCTCGAAAATACCTTCCACTACCTTGCCGCCCTTAGTCATGCGGAAGATCTTGGGCATGGGCCAGGCCGGCGTGTGGCTCTCAAGCCGGGCCACGGCGCGGGGGGAAAGGATCAGCATGCCGTGCGCGGCTTCCCCGCCCAGCACCTTCTGCCAGGAGAAGGTGGTCACATCCAGCTTGTCCCAGGGCAGGTCCATGGCGAAGGCGGCCGAGGTGGCATCGCAGATGGTCAGGCCTTCGCGCTCGGCGAGGATCCAGTCGCCGTTCGGCACCTTCACACCGCTGGTGGTGCCGTTCCACAGAAAGACCACATCGCGGTCCCTGGTGGTCTTGAGTTCAGGAAGCTGGCCATACGGCGCCTTGCGCACCTCGGCCTTGAGTTTCAGTTGCTTGACCGTGTCGGTGACCCAGTCCTCGCCGAAGCTTTCCCAGGCATAGATATCGATCTCGCGGGGACCGAGCAGCGACCACATGGCCATTTCCACGGCGCCGGTGTCGGAGGCCGGCACGATGCCTATGCGGTAATCGGCTGGAATGCCCAGCAACTTGCGGGTGCGCTCGATGGCATCCTTAAGCTTGGCCTTGCCGGGCTTGGAGCGGTGAGAGCGTCCCACCAGCGCGCCCTTGAGGGCTTCAGGGGTCCAGCCGGGGCGCTTGGCGCAGGGACCGGACGAAAAAAAAGGCCGCGCGGGACGCACAGCCGGACGAGCAACTTCAGTCATCTCGTTCATTCCTTCCAGAATGATAGCGCCTCGTTGGGGAGGCGTGGCCCGCTGCCGATATAGGCAAGGGACCTGGGCGCGTCAACGCGAAATTCGTGACGGAACGTGCAGGGCTGGTGAGCGTTTTCACAAAAGCTGAAAAACGCGGGATTCACATGGCTTCTGTCGTCCCATCCTCGCCTTCGCGCCGCGGCCGCCGGCCGCAGGAACCCTCGCTGAACCTGCCGCTGGACAAGGTGAGCTTCATCATCCTGAAGGCGCGCGAATATGACGTGAAGGAAAGCGATACCGATCCCGACGAAGGCTCCAATGCCATCGATGACGGACAGACCGACGTGCTGGCCGATGGTCATGAGGATCCGGTGCGCGAGGAACTTCTGGGCGCCATTCGTTCGCTCAACGATGACGAGCGCCTTCGCCTGGAGGCGCTGGCCTGGCTGGGCCGCGGCACCTACAGCAAGGATGAATGGCGTGAGGCGGTGGAAACAGCCCGCACCGAACATTCCCGCCGCACCGCCGAGTATCTGCTCAGCCTGCCGCTTCTAGGCGATTATCTGGAAGACGGGTTGGCCCAGTTCGACGAAGGCATCGTGGATGATGCCGACACGCGCGAAGGCGTGGATGGCGAGGATGAGCCGCTGGATCAATGCGGGATAAACCGCCAAGGCAGTAATCGCGTCTCGTCATCCCGAAACCGGTGGCGGCTATCCGGATATCTCTTTTCAGTTGAGAAAAAGATGTCGGGTCAGACTTCGATTTCGCCGGTGAGATAAAGCGCGCAGGTGCCTTCGAGTGTGGTGCGCGCACCGTCATCGGTGCAGATCAAATCGCCGCCGCGCGGCGAAGCCTGACGGGCTTTCAGCACCTTCTTGTTCAGACGCCGTGCCCAATAGGGGGTGAGGGTGCAATGGGCCGAGCCGGTCACCGGGTCTTCCGGCACCCCCTTGGCGGGCGCAAAAAAGCGGGAGATGAAATCGTACCCCCCCTCTTCAGGCGACAAGTCACCGGGCGCGGTGACGATCAGACCCCAGATATCCAGATCGCGCAGCACCGGCGCGATGTCGCCTGGTCCGGGCATATCGCGAACAATGTGCGGATGGTCCCACACCGCCACCACAAGATACTTGCCCTTGACCAGCTCACGCGGCGGCGGCGCGCCCAGGGCCTTGCCAATCCGGACCGCTGCATCGGGCGAGGCCCGATAGGGCGCGGGAATGTCGGCTGGAAGCGACATGACGTTGCGTCCCGCCGCGCCCCGCCGAACCAACAGTTCTCCCGAGCGGGTCTGGAAGCGGACCGTGTCCAGGGATGGTTCCAGAAAATTCAGCACCACATGGGCGCTGGCCAAGGTCGCGTGGCCGCACAGATCGACTTCGACCGCCGGCGTGAACCAGCGCAGATCATAGCGGCCCGCTTCCTTTTTCACGAAGAAAGCGGTCTCTGAGAGATTGTTCTCGCCCGCGATCCGCTGCATCAGCGCATCGTCCAGCCACCGCTCCAGCGGCACGACGGCTGCGGGATTGCCCTCGAACGGCCGGTTGGCGAAAGCATCGACCTGCCAAAGTTTCAATTTCATCGCGTTCCCCATTCACGCAAAAACCTACCGCGCCTTTCGGGGCGCGGTAGGCTCAAGGGTGCATGTTGGGTATGCGCGTCGGCTATGCGGGCGCCGGTAGCGCCGCCTGATGCATCGCCGACTTGATGCCGCGCTGGAGCTTTTCAAACGCGCGCACCTCGATCTGGCGCACCCGTTCGCGGCTGACGCCGTATTTCTGCGACAGTTCTTCCAGGGTCGCCGGCTCGTCCTGCAGACGACGCGCCTGGATGATGTCACGCTCCCGGTCGGTCAGGTCCTTCATGGCGTCCATCAACAGCTCGTGCCGGTCGCTCATTTCCTCGCGCTCGGCCAGCCGGGTTTCCTGGTCGGCCGTATCGTCGGTCAGCCAGTCCTGCCATTC
>CAYQZM010000078.1:0-18724 GCA_964421935.1 uncultured Rhizobium sp.
CCGAATGTGGCGTCATTAGGTGCCATCCAAGGCCAATTTTGTTGGCGGTGCCGTATTGGGCACGCCAAGCAGTGGCGCAATGCGCTGGATCACATGGCCGACGGCGGGCGCAGCCGTCCAACCCGCCAATGCGAAGCCGGCGGTTTCCTTGGTGCCATGCGGCTGGTCGAGCAGGATGAAAACCAGATAGCGCGGATTGTGCACCGGAAAGACGCCGCAAAAGCTGGTGCGCAGGGCATGCGGGATATAGCGGCCATGGGGGCCGGGCACCTGGGCCGAGCCGGTCTTGCCGCCCACGTCATAGCCGGCGATGTCGGCTTTCTTGCCCGAACCATTGGTCACGACATAGCGCAGCAGATCGCGCATCTCGACCGAAGTCGATTCCTTGATCACCTGTTCACCGCGCAGGTCGCGCGATTCCTGCTTCAGGAATGTCGGGGTGATGCGGCGGCCGCCGTTGACCACCTCGGCGGCGGCGGTGACAAAACTCAGCGGCGCAACCGAGATGCCCTGGCCGAAGCCGATGGTGGCGGTCTGGATTTGCCCCCAGTTGGTGGCCGGAAACAGCGGGCGCGCGGTCTCGGGCAGATCGGTTGTCACCGGCTTCAGCAAACCCAGATTGCCCAGGAATTCGCGCTGGCGCACCGGCCCGGAACGCAACGCGATCTGCAAGGTGCCGATGTTTGACGACTGCGCCAGGATATCGCGCGCCGCCAGGGTTGCGGGCATGTGCTCGGCTTCATGGATGGAATGCTTGCCGAGCTTGTAGACCTGGCCAATCTGGAAGACCTCGTCCAGGCTGCGCAAGGTATGGTCTTCCAGCGCCATGGCGAAGGTGAAGATTTTGAATACCGAACCCAGCTCATAGACATCCTGGGCCATGATGTTGCGGCTTGAGTCGCCCTGCGACAGGCGGCGCTGGTTGGGATCGAAGTCGGGCGAGGACACCATCGCCAGCACTTCGCCGGTATTGACGTCCATCACGATGCCGCCGGCAGCGCGGGCCGTGAAGGTATGGCGCGCCTCCTCCACCTCATGCGCCAGGATGTACTGCACGCGCATGTCGATCGAGGTGGCGACCTTGCCGCCCGCGGCCTGGCGGATCTGTTTTTCAAGACCCAGCTCCAGGCCGGAAACGCCGTTGTTGTCGGGGTCGGTGACGCCCACAACCTGGGCGGCGTTGCGCCCATCGGGATAATATCGCTTGCCGCTGTCTTCGAACTCCAGCCCCGGCAGACCCAGATGCATCACCTTGGCTTCGACAGCCGGCGAGATCTGCCGGGCGATCAGCACATAAGGATGCTTGGCATTGTTGAAGCCATTGAGCAGGCGGCGCTCGTCCGCGCCGGTGGCGACAGCCAGATCATGCGCGGCCTGCGCCTTGTCCCAGAACACATGGGGGCGGGCATAAAGATCCTTGACCGGCAGATCGCGAGCGAGCAGCTCGCCATTGCGGTCCGTCAGGTCGGCGCGGCCGATGACCGCGCCGGCCGCGCGCACGCCGTCCAGCGATTTCAGCAAGGTGACATCAGCGAGACGGATTCCCACCAGCGCGAAAGCGGCAACCGAAAGAACCGCTCCGATGATAATGCGCCGTTGAAAGACGGTGGGGGCCTCGCTCATAACCTCACATGCCGGAATCGGGGCCAGAATTGGGATCGGCCGGCACTTGCGCGCTGGCGTTATGCACGGGGGTGTTGTTGAGCGGTGCGGGGTCCGCACCGCGGCGCGGCAACTGGTCAAAGGAGGAAAGCTGGACCGAGGCGCTGTCGGCCATGCCAAGCCGCGCCTGGGCGAGCTGCTGGACATGCTCCGGCGAAGCGACATGCTGCCATTCGGTTTCCAGCACGCCGATATTGCTGTGCTCCTGGACGATGCCGGCATTGACCTTCGCCAGCTCCATATGCGCGACCCGCGTCTTTTCCGAGACGTGGTAGAGCGCCAGGATGGTGAAACCCATCAGCGCCACGCAGACAAAGTTCAGGATGCGAACCATGGGTTCCTCCTAGGCTGCCAGTTTGAGGCCGGCGCGCAGCTTGGCGGACCGGGCTCTGGGGTTGGATGCGATCTCCGTCTCCGACGGCGTCAAGGGACGGTGGGCGAGAAGCTGGAAGGCGGGCTTGGGCGCCGCCGTCACCGGCGCGTGGCGCGAGGCGCGCGGCGCGGCGGTGGAACGGCCGATCAGGAATTGTTTGACCATGCGGTCTTCCAGGCTGTGGAACGAGACCACGACCAGACGGCCCTGAGGCCTCAGGATTTTCAGGCTGGCGTCCAGGCCGCGCTCCAGCTCGCCCAGCTCGTCATTCACATGGATGCGCAGCGCCTGAAAGGTGCGGGTGGCGGGATGGATGGCCAGGCGCAGGGCGGCCGGACCCTGCGCGTCCGACACAATGGCCGCGAGTTGGGCTGTGCCGATGATGGGCCGTGCGGCAATGATGGCGCGGGCGATGCGGCGGGCGTTCTTTTCCTCGCCATAGCGGGCGATGATCTGGGTCAGGCTGCGCTCGTCGGCGGTGTTGACGACATCGGCGGCACTTTCGCCGGAAAGACTCATGCGCATGTCCAAGGGGCCGTCTTCGCGGAACGAGAAACCCCGCGCTGGCCGGTCGAACTGGAAGGACGAGACGCCCAGGTCGAGCACGATGCCGTCGGTCTGGCGGGCATATTCATCCATGCGGGAGAACTCGCCCTGCACCAGGGTCAACCTGCCGCCAAAGCGCTGCACCAGCGCCTGGCCGCGGGCGATCGCTTGCGGATCGCGATCGATACCAAGAACCTTGCAATCCGCCGCTTCCAGAATGGCGCTGGAGTAGCCGCCACCGCCAAAGGTGCCGTCGACATAATGCGCGCCATCACGGGGCTGCAGCATTTCCAGCACTTCGTTCAGCATCACGGGGAGATGGCCGCTCATGACGCCTCCCCGCTGCGGGCGCGTTCCATCTTCGCCTTCACCCGCGCCAGCGCTTCGGCTTCGACCGGCGCATAACGATCGGCATCCCAGATCTGGAACTTCTGCGCCTTGCCGACAAAGACGATGCGGTCCTTCAGGCCCGCATGCTCAATCAACATATCGGGGATGCGGATGCGGCCATTCTCATCGATCGGCAGATTCTGCGTGCGCGCGATCAGGGCGGTGGCTTCATCATCGAAGCTGGCAGAGAAAAACGGATCCAGTCCCGCGAGCCGCTGATTGACGCGATCGAGCAGATCCTGGCCGAAAGCGTCGAGCGCCGGATCGATGAAACTGGGGCAGAGATAGACGCCCTGTGTGTTCTGCGCAGCCAGCAGATGGCGATAGGACGCGGGGATACAGACCCGGCCCTTGCTGTCGAGCGAGCCTGCAACCGTCGAAAGAAACGGCTGGACCAACCCCGTCATCGCCTCGGATACCCCCGGCCCCGAAAGCCTTTCGCGGCCGGGTACTCGGCCGTCGGTCAGGCGGGGCAAAACGCCCCCTTTGGGACAGTATGGGATAGCATGGGACGAAACGTCCCGTCAAACGAAAAACCCTGAAATTAGAGGGGCTTGGCTAGTGTTGTTAACTTATTGGGCCCCTATAGCTGGAGTCACGAAGAACAATTAATGAACGTGGTAATAATGTGCTCAGACCCGTAAACGAGCCGTTAACGATTGGACCGCCTATGCAACCGGAAATTGTCCTGCAACCTGTCGCCCAGGTGGGGGGCGGACGCCTGCAACCGGAAGATGATTCGTGGGATCGCGAGGTGGCCGAGATCGTGCTGGCGCCCCGCTTCGGCCCCGAGGCGCTGGCGGGCCTTTCCGATTTTTCGCATCTGGAAGTGATCTTCCATTTCGACCAGGTGGCGGAGAGCGAGATCAACACCGGCGCGCGTCATCCCCGCGGCCGCACCGACTGGCCGCTGGTCGGCATCTTCGCGCAGCGTGGCAGGAACCGGCCCAATCGCATCGGCGTCAGCATCTGCCGCCTCTTGTCGGTGGAGGGCACAAGGCTGAAAGTGCGCGGCCTTGATGCCGTGAACGGCACGCCTGTGCTGGACATCAAGCCGGTAATGACAGGTTTCCTGCCGCGCGGCGAAATCCACGAACCGGAATGGGTCAGCGAATTGATGAAGGATTATTGGTGACCAAGAAATACGACGATGCGAAGTGGCACTACGGGGGCGACTTTCCTGCTGAACTTCCGATGGAAGCCAGCGCCACGCACATCGGGATGTTTTTTGCCTGGGCGGTCTTAGTCGGCTTGGTAGTGGATGAGGATTGGTTCGATCTCGCCGCAATTCGCGAAAGATTCGTTTCTCGCTCTTCATTGCCTGGCGCAACATTTTTGCACGAGTTCGATGGAAAGCTTGTCGACGACATATTTTCGCCCGAGGGTGCCGAGTTCACAACGGCCTATTACGAGAACGGCAACGGCTATTTCGTAGATTACGAAAAGACGTTGGGTGATAAACTCCCATCTCTCTACCATGTTGAAGACGGATGGCGCACTTTCGATCGCTTGAAATCTGTTCTGAATAAGCGTTTTGCCGAGTGGAAACGAGGCGCTTTGGTTCTGGATTAAATTGAGGATGACCATATGAAGATCGGATTTATCGGCCTGGGCCGCATGGGCCATCACGTGGCGGCGAACCTGTTGAAAGCGGGCCATCAGGTGACGGTGTGGAACCGTTCGCAGGGGGCCGTGCAGGCCCTGGTGGCAAAGGGCGCGACCGCCGCCAAGTCGCCGGAAGAGGCGGTGAAGGGCGACGCGGTCTTCTCCATGCTCTCCAATGACCAGGTGATGCGCGATGTTGGCCTGGCCGGACCGCTGCTGGCAAAAGCCGCGAAAAACCTGGTCCATGTGAACCTGGCGACCATCTCGGTGGAATTCGCCAAGGAGCTGGCGGAGGCGCACAGAAAAGCAGGCCTGGCTTACATCTCGGCGCCGGTGTTCGGCCGGCCCGAAATGGCGGAAGCCGCGGCGCTGGTGCTGGTGGCCGGCGGCGATGCGGCGGCGCTCAGCACCATGCAGCCGGTGTTCGACAAGATCGGCGCCCGCACCGTGCCGCTGGGCGAAGCCTGGCAGGCCAATCTGTTCAAGATCTGCGGCAACTTCATGATCGCCAGCGAACTGGAAGCCATCGGCGAGGCATTCGCATTGCTGCGCAAGGGCGGGGTGGATCCCAGCCTGTTCCACGAGGTGATGACGGGGCGCCTGTTCACCGGCGCGGTGTTCAAGAGCTATGGGCTGATGATCCTGAACCGGCAGTATGAGCCGGCCGGTTTCGCGCTCACCCTGGGGCTGAAGGACGTGAATCTGGCGCGCAGCGCGGCGCAAGGGCTGGGCGTGGAAATGCCGACGGCCGAGCTTTTGAAGAAGCACTATGACGAAGCCGTGGGCTGGGGCTGGCAGGACCGGGACTGGGCCGCGATCGGCGAAGTGCCGGCCAAGAAAGCCGGCGTGTGAGTCTGGAGCGCTTCGTCACGGCGCAGGCACAGATCTATCCGCGCGTCATGGCGGAGTTGAAAGCGGGATGCAAGCAAAGCCATTGGATGTGGTTCATCTTCCCGCAGATCGCGGGCCTGGGCCACAGCACCATGGCGCAGATGTATGCGGTTGCGTCTCTCGACGAAGTACGCGCCTATCTCGCCCATCCGCTGCTGGGCGCGCGGCTGCGCGAATGCTGCCAGGCGGTGATGACCGTGGAGGGCAAGAGTGCGCACGACATCTTCGGTTCGCCCGACGATGTGAAATTTCGCTCCTGCCTAACACTGTTCGCCCAGGCCGCGCCGAACGAAACACTGTTCACCGATCTGCTAGACAAGTATTTCGACGGCGAAGCCGACGAATTGACCCTGCAGAAGCTTCGGTAGCTCGAGGGCCGCATTCCGCGGCCTGACATTCCGCATCCGCCAGCTCTCTTCCCTCTCTGGGCGCAGCCGTCAGAGGGGGGTGAAGCAAAAAAGAAAGCATCAGATGGCCTGTAAGCCGGGTTCTGTACCGCCGCTCTTCTTGCGAAGAATCGCGGTGATGACCATTCCTCTGGGATGGGTGTCACCACCCACCTCACGCGACCGACCCGGACGGCGATGCGGAAAACATCACGTGCCGTCCCTATTTGGTCTTGCTCCCGGTGGGGCTTGCCTTGCCGCCCTTGTTGCCAAGGACGCGGTGCGCTCTTACCGCACCATTTCAACCTTGCCGGACCTTTAGGGCCAAAACCCTAAAGATCAGTGGCGGTGTCATTTCTGTGGCGCTATCCCTGGGGTCGCCCCCGCCGGACGTTATCCGGCACCGTCTTTCCGTGGAGCCCGGACTTTCCTCGAACATTGCTGCCCGCGGTCACCCGGCCATCTGACGGCGCGGGTTATACGCCGGCGGTCCTCAATAAGGAAGACAGCAAGCCACCGCATTCGCCGTCCCATTTACCATCCAGCTTTTCGGGCCGGAAATGGCGCTGAAAGGCGGTGATGACATTGTCCTGCGGCGCATCCGGATCGTAGCCGTAGCGGGCCAGAGCTTCGGGGCCGAGGGTGCTCTCGATCCGTCCGGGCCACAGCCCGACGGCCTCCTTTGCCAACCGTTGCCAGGGAAACAATTCGCCGGGGTCCTCCTTGCGCGCCGGCGCCACATCACTGTGGCCCAGCACCCGCGCCGGCGGAATGGGATGACGGGAAAGAATGTCCTGGCACAAGCCAATCAGGGCTTCGATCTGCGCATCGGGAAAAGGGCGATAGCCGAACTCGTGACCGGGATTGACGATCTCGATACCGATGGAGCACGCATTGATGTCTGTGACACCGGCCCAAAAGGAAACGCCGGCATGCCAGGCACGGCAAGCTTCCGGCACAAGGGCATAAACGGTGCCGTCTTCATCCACACAGTAGTGAGCCGAAACCTTGGCGGCAGGATCGCATAACCGCTGCAGTGCTGCTTCCGCGGTCGGCATGCCGGTATAATGCAGCACCAGCATGTCCACGGCCGCATCGCCCCGATCATCGTGATTGGGCGACGGCCGCTCTGCAAGTTTCACAGCGAGCCCCGTTCGGCGCGGATCTTCTCATAGGCAGTGTTGATCGCCGCCAGCTTGTCGGTGGCCAGCCGGATGAACTCGGCCGGCACGCCGCGCGCAATCAGGCTGTCTGGATGATTTTCCCGCACCAGGCGGCGATAGGTCTGGCGTAACTCGTTATCGTCGGCCGAGTAGGACAAGCCCAGAATGACATAGGGGTCGGTCAGCTCCGGCGCGAAATGGCTGGCGCGGATGCGGCGATATTCGTTGGGCGCGAAGCCGAAAATCTCCGCCACCCGTTCCAGGAAGCGCGCCTCGCAGGGATGCAGCACGCCATCGGACTTGGCGATCTCGAACAACCCGTCCAGCACGTCTTCCAGCACCGCCGGATTGCCCCGGAACAGGCCGGCAATCTGGCCGGCATAATGCTCGAACCCGGCCATGTCCTGCCGCGCCAGGTTGAAGATGCGCCGGACATTGGCTTCTTCCTCCGGCGGCATGATGAAGACGCGGCGGAAGATCTCGAACTCATGCTCGGAGGCGATGCCATCGGCCTTGGACATCTTGCCGGCCAGCGCGATGATGGCGATGGTGAAGGTGACGCCGGGATCTGAGTCACGGTCCAGGAAATAATGGCCCGCGACCGCGCCCACCAGGGCACCGATCGGACCGCCCACGAACAGGCCGGCGGCGGCGCCGCTGACTTTACCCCATACGGACATGCCTCAATCTACCGTGCCAGGCCCGGAATGCGAACCCCGCCAGACCTGCTTGAGCAGAAAGCTGGCCGCCAGGCCCAGCGCGAGCATCAGGCAGGCCAGCATCCATTGCCGTCCGTTCAGGATCGCGCTGCCCGAGGCGCCGATATCGACCTGCGCGACCGTCATGGGCAGCATGCCGATGGAAGATCCCAGCAGGTAATCGCGCCAGGAAAGATTGGTCATCGCCAGCAGCGTGTTGGCGACGCTGTGCGGCACCGGCGTCAGGCGAAGAATGGTCACGGCACGCCAGCCGCCCTGTTCGGCCTTGCGCACCATCGCGCCCACACCCGGCGATTCATCGAGCACGCCCGTGACACCGAACCAGCGCACCAGCGCAAAACCGGCTGCGGCGCCCGCCACCGAGCCCAGGATCGCCCACACGCTGCCCCAGAAGAAGCCGAACACCAGCCCGGCGGCGATGCCCAGCACGGTGCGTGGCACGAACAGCAGGCTGGCTGCCACCTGCAGCAGGATGAAGATGGCCGGCGCCAGCGGATTGGCGGCGATCGCATCGCGGATCGCCGTCGGGTGGATGGCATGGTGATAGACGATCGCCACCACGATGCCCGCGGCCAGCGCCAGTAGTGCGAGGACGCGAGCAGTTCTCACCTAGGCGGCATCCTTGGCGCGCGGATTGTAGTTCAACAGCGGCGCCAGCCAGCGCTCGGCTTCTTCCGTCGTCCAGCCTTTGCGCTTGGCATAGTCTTCCACCTGGTCGCGCTCGATCTTGCCGATCCCAAAATAGCGGCTTTCGGGATGGGCGTAATAGAAGCCCGACACGGAGGAACCCGGCCACATGGCATAGCTTTCCGTCAGCTTCACGCCGATCTTATCACTGGCGTCGAGCAGCTTGAACAGGGTTGCCTTTTCCGAATGTTCCGGCTGCGCCGGATAGCCCGGGGCGGGCCGGATGCCGGCATAGGCTTCCTTGATCAGCTCGTCGTTGCTGAAATTTTCTTCCGCGGCATAACCCCAGAAATCCTTGCGCACCCTTTCATGCATGCGTTCGGCAAAGGCTTCCGCCAGACGGTCGGCCAACGCCGACAGCAGGATGGCGCTGTAGTCGTCCTTGGCGTCCCGGAAGGCCTGCAGATGCTTCTCTTCCCCGATGCCGGCTGTCACGACAAAGCCGCCGATGTAATCGGCGGTCCCTTCCGGCGCGACAAAGTCCGCCAGCGCTAGATTGGGACGGCCCTGCTCGCGCATCATCTGCTGACGCAAGGTGTGCAACGTTGCAATCGGGAATTTCCGCGCCTTGTCGCCATAGACGGTGATGTCATCATCCAGGCTGTTGGCGGGCCAGAAGCCGATCACGGCGCGCGCGGTGAGCCACTTCTCCTCCACGATCTTCTTCAGCATCTTCTGGGCGTCCGCATAAAGATCGCGCGCCGCCTTGCCGACTTTGTCGTCCTCCAGGATGGCGGGGAATGGACCAGCCAGTTCCCAGGTCTGGAAGAACGGCGTCCAGTCGATGTAGCGGGTCAGCTCTTCCAGGTCATAATTGTCGAACACCCGCGTACCGAAGAATTTCGGCGCCGGCGCCGTCTTGCCGAAGTCGGGTTTGGCGCGGTTGGCGCGCGCCTCCTTGAGGCTCAGCCGCTTGGCATTGCTGCGCTGGGCAGCATGGGCGGATGCCATCTTTTCATAATCGGCACGGATGTCGGCGGCATAGGTCGCGCCTGTATCCTTGCTGAGGAGGCTGGAAGCCACGCCCACCGCGCGGCTGGCGTCGGTGACATAGACGGTCTGGCCGGCGGAATAGGCGGGGTTGATCTTCACCGCCGTATGCACCTTTGACGTCGTGGCACCCCCGATCAAAAGCGGGATATCGAAGCCCTGACGTTCCATCTCGCTGGCGACAAATACCATCTCGTCCAGCGACGGCGTGATGAGGCCGGAAAGACCAATGATATTGGCATTGTGCTCCCGGGCCGCATCCAGGATCTTCTGCGGCGGTACCATCACGCCGAGATCCACCACCTCATAGCCATTGCACTGAAGCACCACGCCCACGATATTCTTGCCGATGTCGTGCACATCGCCCTTCACCGTGGCCATGACGATCTTGCCGGCCGATTCCTTGGCCGATGACTTGTCGTCCTCCATGAAAGGCAGCAGATAGGCGACCGCCTTCTTCATCACCCGCGCGGACTTGACCACCTGCGGCAGGAACATCCTGCCAGAGCCGAACAGGTCGCCGACCACATTCATGCCATCCATCAGCGGTCCCTCGATCACATCCAGCGGCCGGCTGGCCTGCTGGCGCGCTTCTTCGGTGTCATCGACAATGAAGGCATCGATGCCCTGCACCATGGCGTGCGAGATGCGCTCATTCACGGGCAGGGTGCGCCAGGCCAGGTCCTCCACCTTCGCCTGGGCCCCGCCGCCCTTGTACTGCTGCGCCAGATCCAGCAACCGCTCCGTCGCATCGGCGCGGCGGTTGAACATCACATCCTCGATACCCTCACGCAGCGGCGTGGGGATGTCCTGATAGACCATCAACTGGCCGGCATTGACGATGCCCATGTCCATGCCCGCCTTGATGGCGTGGAACAGGAACACGCTGTGCATCGCCTCACGCACCTTCTCGTTGCCGCGGAAAGAGAAGGAGAAATTTGAGACGCCGCCCGAGATGTGGGCATGGGGGTTTTGCCGGCGAATGACCTCGGCGGCCTCGACAAAGGCCTTGCCATATTCGTTATGCTCTTCCAGGCCTGTGGCCACCGCGAAGATGTTGGGATCGAAGATGATGTCTTCCGGCGGGAAGTTCAGCTTTTCCACCAGCAACCGGTAAGCCCGGCTGCAGATCTCGATCTTGCGTTCCTTGGTGTCGGCCTGGCCCACTTCGTCAAAGGCCATCACCACCACGGCGGCGCCGAAGCGGCGCACTTCCTGGGCATGCGTCAGGAACAGCTCCTCGCCTTCCTTCAGCGAGATGGAGTTGACGATCACCTTGCCCTGGCAGCATTTCAGGCCGGCCTGGATCACGTTCCATTTGGAACTGTCGATCATCAGCGGCACCTTGGAGATATCCGGCTCGCTGGCGATCAGATTGACGAAGCGGGTCATGGCCGCCTCGCCGTCTATCATGCCCTCGTCCATGTTGATGTCGACGACCTGGGCGCCATTCTCGACCTGCTCGCGCGCCACGGCCAGCGCGCTTTCATAATCGCCGGCAGTGATCAACTTGCGGAACTTGGCGCTGCCGGTGATGTTGGTGCGCTCGCCGACATTGACGAAGTTGAGGTCGGGGGTGAGCGTGAAAGGCTCCAGCCCCGACAGCCGCATATATTTGGGCTTTTCCGGAATGGCGCGCGGCGGCACATCGCTGATTGCCTTGCCGAAGGCGGCGATATGTTCGGGCTTGGTGCCGCAGCAGCCGCCCACGATATTGACCAAGCCGGAACGGGCAAATTCCCCGATCATCTCGGCCATCATCTCCGGCGTCTCGTCATAGCCGCCGAATTCGTTGGGCAGGCCGGCATTGGGATGGGCCGACACCAAGGTATCGCAAGCGCCCGACAGCTCGGCGATATAGGGCCGCAGTTCCTTGGCGCCCAAGGCGCAGTTCAGGCCGATGGCAAACGGATCGGCGTGGCGCACCGAATGCCAGAAGGCGGTCGGCGTCTGGCCGGTGAGCGTGCGGCCCGACAGGTCGGTGATGGTGCCGGAGATCCAGACCGGCAGGCGCACGCCCTGTTCGGCAAAGACCTCCTCGATGGCGAAGATCGCGGCCTTGCAATTCAAGGTATCGAACACGGTCTCGATCATCAGCACATCGGCGCCGCCCTTGATCAGACCGCGCGCGCCCTCGCGATAGGTCTCGCGCAACGCGTCAAAGGTGATGTTGCGAAAGGCCGGATCGTTCACATCCGGCGAGATCGAGGCCGTGCGGTTGGCCGGACCCAGCACGCCGGCGACCAGGCGCGGGCGCTCGGCAGTGGAATATTCATCGCACAGCGCACGCGCCAATCGCGCGCCCGCCTCGTTCAGCTCACCCACCAGATGGCCCAGGCCGTAATCTTCCTGGCTGGTGAAGTTGGAGTTGAAGGTGTTGGTCTCGATGAAGTCCACACCGGCTTCCAGGTACTGGCGGCCGATATTCTGGATGATCTCGGGTTTGGTCAGGGTGAGAAGGTCGTTGTTGCCTTTCAATTCGGACGGATGATTGCCGAAACGCGCGCCGCGGAAATCCTCCTCGCCCAGCCTGAAGCCCTGGATCATCACGCCCCAGGAGCCATCCAGCAGCAGCAGGCGCTTTTGCGCCTCGCGCTTCATCCATTGGATACGGGCGTCGCGGGTGCTCATTACTGTAATTCCTTGGGACGGATGCCGAGAATGCGGCAGGCCGCATATGTCAGGTTGGCCTGGTTAAGCGTGTAAAAGTGAAACTGGCCGAAGCCGCGGGCGCGCAATTGCTGCACCTGGTCGGCCAGCACGGCGGCTGCGACAATGCGGCGGGTCTCCACATCTTCCTCCAGCCCTTCATAGGCTTTTGCCAGCCAGGCCGGAATGGAGGCGCCCGCCTTGGCCGCCATGCGCGCCACGCCGTTGAAATTGGTGGTCGGCATGACGCCGGGCACGATCGGAATGGTGATGCCGGCGCGCGCGGCATCGTCGCGAAAACGCGCCGTCAGATCATTGTCGAAGCAGAACTGACCCAGCGCGCGGGCGGCGCCCGCCTCCATCTTGGCCTTCAGCAGATCGATATCGTGGCCATGGTTGGGCGAATCCGGATGCCGCTCCGGATAAAAGGAGACGCTGACCTCGAACGGCGCGATCTTCTTGATTCCGGCAATCAGCTCGGGCGTGGAACAATAGCCATCGGGATGGGGCTGGTACGGCCCTTCCATGCCGGGCATGTCGCCGCGCAACGCCACGATATGGCGGATGCCGGCGTCCCAATAGGCGCGCACGATATCGTCGATTTCCCCGCGCGAGGCTGCCACACACGTCAGATGCGCCGCCGGCTTCAGGCGGGTTTCCTCGACGATGCGCTTGACGGTGGCATGGGTGCGCTCGCGCGTCGAACCGCCGGCGCCATAGGTGACCGAGACGAAAGACGGCGCCAGCGGCTCAAGCCGCCGGATAGCGGTCCATAGCGATGCTTCCGCCTCCGCCGTCTTGGGCGGAGAAAATTCGAACGAGACCTGCAATGGGCTCGGATCGGTAATCAATTTGGCCAGACTCATGAACAGATACTCATGCAGCTTCTTTTTTTGCCTTGGCCTTGGCTGTGGCGAGCCACAGCTTGACGGTCAATTTTTCACTCTGCGATCGCGGCGCGATGGTTTCAGCGCCGGCGTTGCTGAGGCCAGCTGCGGCAAACCAGCCTTCCACCTCGCGATCGGAAAAGCCCAGGCGGCGATGGGCATATTCATCGCGCAGGAATTCTTCCTTGTGCGAGGCAAAGTCCGCGACCAGAAGACGCCCGCCCGGCGCCATGACACGGGCGGCTTCCGCCACCGCCGCGCCCGGATCGTCCAGGTAATGCAGCACTTGGTGAAACAGCACCACGTCGAATCCTTGCCCCGCATTGCCATTGGGAAATGGCAGGCGATAGGTATCGCCCAGCCGCACCTGCGCGTTCTGAAGACCGGCGCGCAACAGATGATCACGGGCGATGGCCAGCATGTCCGGACTGACGTCGATGCCAACGGCGCGCCCCGCATGCGGCGCAATCAGCTCCAGCATCCGGCCGGTGCCGGTGCCGGCATCGAGGAAGTTTTGAATGGGCCGCGCCGTCAGATGCCGGGCGATGGCCGCTTCCACATCCTTTTCCGGGGCATGCAGCGCGCGGATGCGCTCCCACTCCGCGGCATTGGCCTTGAAATAAGCCGCGGCCGCGTTGGCGCGTGCTTCGCGCACATGGGCGAGCCGCGCTTTGTCGGTCTCCTGCGCGGCCGGATCGGCCAGCGCGGCAATGGCGGCGCCCAATTCCGCGCCCATGCCGCGGTCGGCGGCACGGCAAAAAACCCAGCTGCCTTCCTTGAACCGTTCCACCAGGCCGGCCTCGCCCAGAAGCTTCAGATGGCGGGAGACACGCGGCTGGGACTGGCCGACGATCTCGACCAGCTCGCTGACCGTCAGCTCGGCCTCACGCAGCAGCAGAAGCAGGCGCAACCGTGTCGGATCGCCCGCCGCCCTCAGCATGGATACCAGCTTGTCCAAGCTTCATCTCACATATAAACATATCTTTATATGCTCAGTCCGGAGCCATTCGCAAGGGGCTGGACCTTGCCCCCCAAACCCGGCAAAACCCGCGCAAAAGTGGGCGTTTTTGGGTTATGGGCAAATACCGGATCTGGACATTGGCAGGGCTGTTTGTGGCTGCCGCCTTGGGCGGCTGCGCCTCGACGCCCCCCTCCGCCGACGCTCTGGCGGCCAATGACCCGTGGGAGCAGACCAACCGCGAGACCCTGAAGCTCAACGGCCAGATCGACCGCTATTTCGTCATTCCCACGGTGGGCCTTTATTTCCTGGTGGTGCCCGAGCCCGGCCGCCGTGGCGTGCACAACTTCCTGGGCAATTTGTCGCTCCCCACCATCTTCGTGAACGACATGCTGCAGGGCGAACTCAGCCGGGCCGGAAAAAGCATGTGGCGTCTTCTCATCAATTCGACGGTGGGTTTGGGCGGCTTTCTCGATCCGGCCAGCAAAATGGGTATTCCCGGCCATGGCGAGGATTTCGGCCAAACCCTGGCCGTTTGGGGCGTCGGCGAAGGCCCGTATCTGATGCTGCCATTCCTGGGCCCCAGCAATCCGCGCGATGCGACGGGCCTGGCCATCGATGTGGCAATCGACCCCACCAACCAGATTCATTTCAAGCAACATGTCTGGTGGGATGCCGGCCGCATATATTTCACGCTGCTGGATTTGCGGGCCCAGAACTACCAGACTATCCAGGGGATCCAGCGCAGCTCGGTGGACTATTATTCCTCGCTGCGCAACCTATATCGTCAGATGCGGGCCGAACAAATCCGCAATGGAAGGCCGATTCGCCAAGATCTGCCTGACTTTTGAGATAGTTTCAGCGGGCCGGCTGCCTTGAACTTGCCATAGCAAAACGCGAACATCGGCTTAACCAGGAAAGAAACCAGATGTCCTTTTCGACGCCCCTCAAGCGCCGCGCTGTCTTGGCGATGTTTGCCGCACCCCTGGTGCTGGCAGGCCCCACGGCTGCGGCCGCGCCCAATATCGCCGAGAGCTTTGTGGACGAGAACATCCACAAGGGTCTGGAGATTTTGCGCGACAAGCGGCTCTCCACCGTGCAGCGCCGCGACCAGTTCGAAGGACTGCTGTTGACCCTGGTGGATGTGCGCCGCATCGCGCTGTTCACCCTGGGCCAGTATCGCCGCAGCGCCCCGCCCGACGATGTGGAAGCCTTCGTCAACGCCTTCAAGAATTACGCGGCGGCGGCCTATCAATCCTATTTCGCCAAATACACCGACCAGACCTTGAAGGTGGTCGGCTCGACCCAGCGTTCGCCCACCGACTTCATCGTCCAGACCAACCTGATTGACCCGACCTCCAACCAGCCGCCGGCGGAAGTGGACTTCCGGGTGCGCACCGATACCGGCAAGCCGGTGCTGGTGGATGTGGCCTATCAGGGCATCTGGCTGTCGCTGGAACAGCGCGACCAGTTCGTCGCATTCCTTGGCCAGAACAACGGCAACGTGCGCACCCTGATCGCCCATCTGAGCGATCTGGCCGCCAATCTCGGCAAACCGGCGCCGCAGCAGTAAATCAGTGCCAATGAGACGTGACCACGCGATCCGCGTATCGCTCTCCACCTAAGTCGCACACAGTATGCCGGCCCCATAGCCGGTAGCGATTGCGCGCGATGAAGCGATAGATCAAATCGCGGGCAGGCCGTGGCACCAAGTGCAGCGCGGTTACCCACCCCCAGCCGGGCAGCAGTGATAGGACCCGTAGCGCTGCGTCAGAGCGTCGATAGGCCACTCCGCCCCACACCAAGGCATTGGTGTCCGGATCATCCGGGTTGATGCCCAGCCCTTGCGCCAGAACGCGGCCATAATCGGACTGGATGGGCGTGAACCGAAACAGCTTCTGACGGTCAAGCCGCAAAACAAAACGCATCCAGCCTGAACAGAGCACACAAGCGCCGTCATAGAGAATAATCCCGTCATCCGGCCAGAAGTCAGCGTCCGTGCGGTTGGGATTCATCGGTCATCCAGCAAAGCAAGACAGACCAGCATCAGCACGATGGCGGGACCGGTCTTGATCAGCGCGCCCAGCGGTTCGCCCCAGAGATCAGGCGTCATAACGGCCGCGCCGATCATGTAACCCAGCGACACCAGAATACCGGCGATCAGGCCGATGCGACAGGTCCGCCGGAAGGCAATCAGCAGGCCGATGCAAATATCCAGCAGGCTGCTTGCAATGCTGATTCCATGCGCAAGAGCAAAGGAAAACCCGTGATCCAGCAGGATCTGCCGCGCCGCCGGGAAAGCGACCGTCAGGGCGATCAGACCGGATGCACACCAGAAGATCACCAAGGTCACCAGCGCCAGCGCCTTGAACAGATAAAGCCGGGCGAACCATCTTTCCTGCACAGTGGCAGGGGTGGCAGCCACGGCCTGTTGCGCCGAGCGCGGTACAATTCCGGTTGCAGCCATCCAGGCCTCGGGATGGCCCACAACGCCACGACGCATCTCGGTCATGGCGGTGCTGCGGATTGGCGACTTCCAGCCCAGGCGCGCAACCACGTCGCCCGCCAGGGTGCCCGGCCACAGCGCCCATCCCGGCAAACGCAGCAGGGGTGCCGGACCGCCATTGTGGCGGCGGAAAGCGGCAATAACATCGCCCACAGTGCCGGGTGCTTTTTCCATCACATCCCAGGTCTGGTTCCACTGCTTTTTGCTGTCCCGCCAGGCGGAAGCCAGGTAGACGACCGTCGCGCACAGGTCTGAAATGGCGGTCACGGCGAAATATGACCGGCTTTCTCGCGCCGGCAGTGCAAATGGAAGAGCTGCCAGAGCACGGATCAACGCGCTACCGCCATAAGCGGCGGTGGCGATGACAAAGCCGGGACGCAGGATCACATAAGGTGCGCCGCTGGCGGCGATGGCCTGTTCGCCTTTTCGCTTGCTGCGGCTGTAGACGGTGCGATCTTCACCCTGCTCACCCGGGATAGAGATATGCACCAGTAGTTTTTGCGGCGCTGCGGTGCAAAGCGCGGCCAATCGGGCAGCAAAGGCGTGATGCACGGCATCACTTTCAGGTCCTTGCAGGATGCCAACGGTGTTGACCACCATGTCGGCGTCTCTCAGCGCGGCGGCGAGTTCTGCCTTGGATAGAGATAGAAGCGGCACCGTCACAGCCACACCTGCCAATTCTGCGCTTTGGGCAGACGTGAAATGCCGGGCCAGTCCCCGTACATCAGACCCGCGCTGCAGCAAATCCCGTGCGAGCGCGTGCCCGATCAGTCCGCTTGCGCCCAGAATGGCGACTCTCATGGCAAGACCGGCTTTGCGATCATCAGATACAGGATGGTCAGGACGGCGCCGAAGCCAGGAAAGCCAAACCAGAACCACATACGAAAAAGGCGGTGATAGCCGGCAGACAGGGGCGCCCCGTTGTCGGCCGCGGCCCGCGCCAGATCACGCATGCGCGCCTGAATCCAGACCACTGGCAGCCAGAAGGCGCCCGCCACCAGATAAAGGACCAGCGATGCAACAATCCATTGTTGGGAGAAATCGAGCCCCGTCTGGCGCATCAAAAGCCAGCCGGTGACCGGCTGCAGCGCCACGGCTGTGGCGGTGAAGATCATGTCCGCGATCACCACCACGCGCGCCATCTTGGCGATGAAGCATGCATCGCCACTGCGATGGGCCATCAGCATGAAAAAAGCGATGCCGCTGCCGGTGCCCAAAATGACCGTGGCACCCACGACATGCGCGAATTTCAGCAGCAGATAGCTCAGGCGCGGGCAAACCTTTTGTATTTGATGCGATGCGGCTGGTCGGCATCCACCCCCAGGCGGCGCTTCTTGTCGGCCTCATAGTCCTGATAGTTGCCTTCGAACCATTCGACATGGCTGTCGCCCTCGAACGCCAGCATGTGCGTGGCGATGCGGTCCAGGAACCAGCGATCATGGCTGATGATCATGGCGCAGCCGGCAAACTCCTCCAGCGCCGTTTCCAGCGCCCGCAAGGTATCGACGTCCAGATCGTTGGTCGGCTCGTCCAGCAGCAGGAGATTGGCGCCCGACTTGAGCATCTTGGCCAGATGCACGCGGTTGCGCTCGCCGCCCGACAGCTGGCCGACCTTCTTCTGCTGATCGCCACCCTTGAAGGCGAAGGCGCCGGTATAGGCCCTGGAATTGATCTTGGTCTTGCCGAACTCGATGATGTCGGTGCCGCCGGAAATTTCCTGCCACACCGTCTTGTTGGGGTCGAGCGCATCGCGCGACTGGTCGACATAACCCAGCTGCACGGTCGAGCCGATCTTCAAGGTCCCGCCATCGGGCTTTTCCTGCCCCGTCAGCATGCGGAACAGGGTGGTCTTGCCTGCGCCATTGGCGCCGATCACGCCCACGATGCCACCGGCCGGCAGCTTGAAGTTCACGCCTTCATAGAGAAGCCGGTCGCCATAGCCCTTGCTGAGATTTTCCGCCTCGATGACCAGATCGCCCAGCCGCTCAGCCACCGGAATCATGATGGTGGCCGTGCCCTGGCGCTGCTCCTGGGATTTCTTCAACAGTTCTTCATAGGAATTGATGCGCGCCTTGGACTTGGCCTGGCGCGCCTTGGGTGACTGTTTGATCCATTCGCGTTCGCGCGCGATGGTGCGCTGCTGGGCGGCTTCCTCGTTGCTTTCCTGCTTCAAGCGCTTTTCCTGGATTTCCAGGAAAGAGGAATAATTGCCTTCGTGCGGGATGCCCTTGCCGCGGTCCAATTCCAGAATCCAGCTGGTGACATTGTCCAGGAAGTAGCGGTCATGGGTCACCAGAATGACGCAGCCCTTA
>CAYQZM010000079.1:0-5730 GCA_964421935.1 uncultured Rhizobium sp.
ATGTGGTGATCGAATTTGCCTCGCTGCAGGACGCCCACGACTGCTATCACTCGCCCGAATATACCGCCGCCCGCAAATTCCGCGACAAGGCCGGCAAGGGCGAGTTTATCCTGGTCGAAGGCGCCGAATAGGCTTGGCAGCAGTCCGGCCCCGCCGCTCCGTTCTGTTCGTTCCGGGCTCCAGCGCAAAGATGCTGGAAAAGGCGCGCGCGCTGCCCTGCGATGTGGTGGTGCTCGACCTCGAAGATGCGGTGGCGCCCGAGTCAAAAGACGCTGCGCGCGCCCAGGTCTGCGCCGCCGTCAGAAATTATGGCGGTCGGGACGTGGCGGTGCGGATCAATCCGCTTTCCTCGGCTGAAGGCAAAGCCGATCTGGATGCGATACGCCCGGCCCGGCCCGATGCGATCCTGCTGCCGAAAGTGGAAAGTCCCGCCGATATCAATCCCGCCAGGGGCGATATTCCGATCTGGGCGATGATCGAGACGCCAAAAGCGGTGCTTCATCTTTCCGAGATTGCAGCCGGTGGCGTCACCTGCCTGCTTTTGGGGACCAATGACCTGCTCAAAAGCATGCGCGGCCAGTCCCTGTCAGACCGCCGCAACCTATGGGCCGTGCTGACCCAGACGGTGGTGGCCGCGCGTGCGCACGGCCTGGGCGTGATTGACGGCACCTACAATGACATCGGCGACGAGAACGGTTTCGCGCAGGCCTGCGCGCAAGGCCGCGCCTTCGGCTTTGATGGCAAGACCCTGATCCACCCGTCCCAGATCGAGGCCGCCAATCGCATCTTCGCGCCCTCGCCGGATGAGATTGCGCAAGCCAAACGCATTCTGGATGCCTTCGCGCGAAATCCGGGCAAGGGCGTCATCGCCCTGGATGGGCGCATGATCGAGCGGCTGCATGCCGAGGAGGCGCAGCGCCTGCTTGCCCTGGCCGACGCCATCGCGGGGGCAGCCTGATGCAGCTTTATCGCGCGGCGCTGGCCGGCGGCGAACTCAAGCCCGATCCGGCGCAGGAGAAAGCCGCCCGCAAGCTCACAGCACTGGCGCAGCTGCTGGAAAAAAAGCGCGGCTTTTCCCTGTTCGGACGCAAGGCTGAAGCCCCGAAAGGACTTTACATCTGGGGCGGTGTCGGCCGCGGCAAGACCCTGCTGATGGACTTCTTCTTCGAGGAAGCGCAGGTCGAGAAGAAACGCCGGGCCCATTTCAACAGCTTCATGGTGGACGTGCATGCCCGCATTCATGCGTTTCGCCAGCGCGAAGAGCGTAGGCGAGAGCCGGAGCGACCCTTAAAAAACGGCAGCAGCGATCCCATTCCTGTGGTCGCCAAGGCGCTGGCCGAGGAGGCGCGCCTTCTGTGCTTCGACGAATTCCAGGTCACGGACGTGGCCGATGCCATGATCCTGGGCCGGCTGTTCGACCGCCTGTTTGACGATGGCGTCACCATCGTTGCGACCTCGAACACGCCGCCTGACCGGCTCTATGAAGGCGGCCTGAACCGCCAGCTCTTCCTGCCCTTTATCGAAGAGATCAAGGACCGGCTGGAAGTGGTGGAGCTGAACGGCCCCACCGATTACCGCCTGCAGCGCCTGTCGGGTGTGAGAGTCTATATGACACCATTGGGCGCGGAAGCCGATACCGCCATGGACGAAGCCTGGCGGCGGCTGACCGATACCGTCAAAGGCAAGCCTACGCGCCTGACCGTGCTGGGCCGCCAGTTGCCGGTGCCACAGGCGGCCCGCGGTGTGGTGCGGTTCTCATTCGATGAACTGTGCGACCGGCCATTGGCGGCGGCCGATTATCTGGCAATTGCCCAGGCTTTTCACACGGTGCTGATCGATCACATTCCTGTCATGACCGACAACATGCACAATGTGGCCCGCCGCTTCACTCTGTTGATCGACACACTCTATGATGAGGGTGTGAAACTGATCTGCTCCGCCGCCGCGCGCCCCGGCCAGCTCTATCCCGAAGGCATCGCCTCCGATGCGTTCCAGCGCACGGTCTCGCGCCTTGCCGAGATGCAGAGCGAGGATTATCTAAAAAAGGGTCATGGCATCCACGGGCTGAAAAGCTGATGGAAAACGTCCTTTGGGCCTGCGCCTTCGTCCTGGCTTGTATCGCTTTCTACCGCTACGGCCTGCCGCGGCTGAAGCGTTTCGATCAGGCCAATGTTGCCCGCATTGCGCGTGAACAGCGCGATCGCGCCGAACCAAATGCTCATATCCGCCATGCCCTGGAAGTGGCGGACGAGCAGGTGGAAGAGGTTCAGGAGATCAAGGTGGGCAACCTCAGCCACTTCCTGTTCGAAGCCGAGATCTTCGCCAGCCGTGAAGAGGCGGAGGAAATGCGCGCCCGCCGGGTGGGCGTGGTGGCGCGGCGCTTCTATGAGGAATTGCCGGCCGCGCTGATGTCACGCGGCGAGCCGCGCTCCAATCTCTCGCCCCGCGAGCGCGCCAGTCAGCGCTGGAAGCGGACGATCCACTGATGAATGCGCCGATCTTCGTCCTGATAACGTTGATTGCCGCAGCGGTCATCGCGACGGCGATCTTCCTGGGCGCTTTGCTGCTGGTCCCGGCGCGCGCCGCGTTGCGTATTGCGGGCGCCGCGGCAATCGGCGGCGCCATCAGCTTTGCCGGCACCGGGCTCGGCATGGCACCTTTCCATCCCGATGCGCTGGTATCCGGCCCGGCGGCTTACGCCTATTTCGGCACGGCGCTGCTGGCAGGCCTGGCCGGTGGCTTGCTCTGCGCCGCAATGCTCTATCAGCTGTCGCGGCGAAAAACTTAGGCCGCCTCGCCTTTCATCAAACGCGGCAGCTTGCCGACATCGCCCCCCGCGTGGCGCATGAAGAAGCGCCGCGCGGGCCCGATCGCATCCACGATACCTATCCCTAAGTCGCGCAGGTGCCGCAGCGGCGCGATATCGTTGGAGAAGAGCCGATTCAGCGCGTCGGTGGATGCCGCCAGGGTGAAGGAATCGAACCGCCGCCAGCGCTCGTAACGCTTCAGCGTATCCAGCGCGCCGATATCCTGGCCCAGCCGCGCCGCGTCCAGCAACACCTCCGCCAGCGCGGCGGCATCCTTCAGGCCCAGATTCAAACCTTGGCCGGCGATGGGATGAATGCCATGGGCGCAATCGCCCGCCAGCGCCAGCCGCGGCCGCACAAAATCCCGTGCCAAGTGGAATGCCAAGGGATAGGACCAGCGCGGCCCGGCCGCCTTGGTCTTGCCCAGATGGCCGCCAAAGCGCCGGGCCAATTCTTCGTTGAAGCGCGCCTCGTCCAGCGCCAGCAGCGCCGGTGCTTTGGTCTTGGCTTCCGTCCAGACCAGCGAGGACCGGCTTCCGGTCATGGGCAGAATGGCGAACGGACCGGACGGCAGGAAATGCTCGTACGCCACACCATTGTGCGGCTTCTCATGCTCCACCGTGGCGACGATACCGGTTTGCGGATAGGACCAGCCGATCACACCGATGCCGGCTTCCGCGCGCAGCGGCGATTCCCGGCCGTCGGCCGCAATCACCAACGCCGCCCGGATCTGCTCGCCATTGGCCAGAGTCACCATCGCACTGCCTGCTTCCGCGCGCACGGTCTTCACCGCCGCCGGCGCCAGTAATTCCAGATTGGCCGCGCGCTCTACTGCCGCATGGAGCGCGGCACGGATATGGCGGTTTTCGGCGATATGACCCAGCGCCGCCACGCCCACTTCCTGCGCATCGAAATGCAGCGAGAAGGGTGAGGCCGGCTGGCCGGGCTTGCCGTCCGTCACCAGGATCTCCTGGATCGGCTGGGCGTCCGGCGCCAACCCTTCCCAAACGCCCAGCGCCTTCAGCATCCGCACGCTGGCATAGGCCAGGGCCGAGACACGGCCGTCGAACTTCGGATCCAGAGCCCGCGCGACGGGGGCGGCATCGGCCACCACGGTCTTCAGCCCGCCCTGGGCCAAGGCAAGGGCCAGCGGCAGCCCCACCATTCCCCCGCCTGAGATCACCACATCCGCGTGTTTCAAAGTCTTGCCTTTATCGCGCTCAAAAAACGGGCAAACGCCGCCTTTTGCTTATTTTCCAGGCAAATAAGGTTGCCCGTTTTCGAGTCATAGGCGGCCGATTTTGCCAAAACATCTTCTTTTACAAACACTTAGTCTCTTGCCGGGGAGTTGGCCTGCTTCTTGATAAACGGTTAAAGCCGGGCCTTTCGTCCGGCGCGGGCAATAACACGGAAGGACGGCGGATGAAGCTTATCACGGCGATCATCAAACCCTTCAAGCTCGACGAGGTGCGCGAATCTCTTTCCGCGCTCGGCGTCCAGGGCATGACGGTGACTGAGGTCAAAGGCTATGGGCGCCAAAAGGGGCATACGGAGATCTATCGCGGCGCGGAATATGCCGTGAGCTTTCTGCCCAAGCTCAAAATCGAAGTGGCGGTCAAGAGCGAGATGCTCGACGCGGTGGTCGACGCGATCACCTCCAAGGCGAAGACCGGCCAGATCGGCGACGGAAAGATTTTCGTCACGTCGCTCGAACAGGTCGTGCGTATCCGCACCGGCGAAACGGATGGTGACGCGCTGTAAGCCGAAAGGCCCAAGGCCCGTTCAAAGAGGGACAGACACATGAGAATAGAACAATTGAAGAAGGCGGGTTTTGCAGCGCTGGCCAGCCTTGGCACGCTCGCAGCCACAGCCGGCGGCGCCTATGCCGCGACCAAGGACCCGCTGAACTCAGGCGACACCGCCTGGATGATCACCTCATCGGCCCTGGTGCTGATGATGACCATTCCGGGCCTTGGCCTGTTTTACGGCGGCATGGTGCGCAAGAAGAACGTGCTGGCGACCCTGGCGCAAAGCTTCGGCGCCACCTGCCTGATCACCGTATTGTGGATGATCATCGGCTACTCCATCGCCTTCACACCCAACGCCAACGCCGGAACGAACGCCTATATCGGCGGTTTCTCGTACCTGTTCCTGCACCCGATGGGGCTGAACGCGGTCTCCAGCCTGGCCGGCACGATTCCGGAATCGGTCTACATGTTCTTCCAGATGACCTTCGCCATCATCACGCCGGCGCTGATCGCTGGCGCGCTGGCGGACCGCATGAAGTTCTCGGCCTTCCTGTGGTTCATGGGCCTGTGGCTGCTGCTGGTCTATTGTCCGATCGCCCACTGGGTGTGGGGCGGCGGCTGGCTGGGCGCCATGGGCGCGCTGGACTATGCCGGCGGCTCGGTGGTGCATCTGAATGCCGGTACCGCGGCGCTAGTGACCTGCATCGTCCTGGGCAAGCGCATTGGCCTGGGCACAGAGAACATGTCGCCGCATAACCTGGTGCTGTCGGTGATCGGCGCCTCGCTTTTGTGGGTCGGCTGGTTCGGCTTCAATGCGGGCTCCGCCGTCACCGCCGGCTACAATGCCGGCATGGCCGCGGCTGCAACGCAGATCGCCACCGCCGCGGCGGCCCTGGCCTGGACCTTCGCCGAGTGGATCATCGCCAAGAAGCCTTCGGTGCTTGGCATGATCTCCGGCGCCGTCGCCGGTCTGGTCGCCATCACCCCGGCTTCGGGCTTTGTCGATCCGGTGGGCGCGCTCATCATCGGCCTGGCCGCGGGCGTGGTCTGCTACATCTCGGCGGTCTGGGTGAAGAAGGCCATCGGCTATGATGACAGCCTGGACGCCTGGGGCGTGCACGGCGTGGGCGGCGCACTGGGCGCCATGCTCACCGGCGCCTTCGCCAAGAACTCCA
>CAYQZM010000080.1:0-3458 GCA_964421935.1 uncultured Rhizobium sp.
CCTGGGCAAACATCGCCCGGCCCGTCTTCGATGTTCTGACCTGGCCGATCGGCTTTTGCCTGTGCTCGGCGATCATCTCCCTGATCTATCGCTTCGGCCCCGACCGGCCGCATGCCCGCTGGACATGGATAAGCTGGGGAAGTGCCATTGCGGCGGCGGCCTGGATTGTGGGGACATTCCTTTTCAGCTGGTTCGTCGGCCACTATGGCCGCTATGACCGCACCTATGGTGACCTGGGCGCGGTGGTGGGCTTCCTGACCTGGGTCTGGCTGTCGCTGGTTATTCTTCTCACCGGCGCGGAGATCGTGTGCGAAGTCGAACGACGGAAATGAAGCGCGCGATCACACCGCCTGTTAGATTGGCGCGATGCACAAATTTTGTGCGGTCATCGTTGCCGAGTGCCGCTATCTAACAGAAAAGACGAAGAATTTTACTTTTTTCAGATCGAAATAGGCCGTTTCGCACTTGCGAATGATCGCATTTGACATTGCCATTAAGGTGACGCGTCGGCGTCTGCCACAAGTGCCAGCGAGTGTTCCATGAAGACCGCTTTCCTCAAGTCGGGCCATTTGCCAACCCTGATTTCCTGCTTCCTTTATTTCGACATCAGCTTCGCGGTCTGGGTGTTGCTGGGTCCGCTGGCGGTGCTGATTGCGCCCGACCTGCATCTGGATGCGGGCCAGAAAGGCCTGATGGTGGCGGTGCCGGTGTTGGCAGGCGCGGCCCTGCGTTTCCTGAACGGTATTCTGGTCGGCCAATGGCGGCCGCGCGCCACCGGCATCGTGATGCAGCTTGTTGTGATCGCGGGGCTGCTTGCCGCCTGGCTGGCCGGCATCCACAGCTTCAGCCAGATTTTGCTTCTCGGCGTTGTTCTGGGCGTGGCGGGCGCCAGCTTCGCCATCGCGCTCCCCATGGTATCCTACTGGTACCCGCCCGAGCATCAGGGTACGGCGCTGGGGCTTGCCGGCGCGGGCAATTCCGGCACGGTCTTCGCCTCGCTGTTCGCGCCTATGCTGGCTGTGGCGCTAGGCTGGCGCAATGTCCTGGGCCTCGCCGCCCTGCCCCTGATCGCGGTGTTTGTGCTGTTTCTCCTTGCCGCAAAGAACAGCCCCAACTGTCCGCCGAAAAAGAGCTTGGCGGACTATGCGCGCCTGCTGCGGCAAGGCGACAGCTGGTGGCTGATGTTCTTCTACGCTGTCA
Source organism: uncultured Rhizobium sp. (assembly GCA_964421935.1). Classification (GTDB taxonomy): domain Bacteria; phylum Pseudomonadota; class Alphaproteobacteria; order Micropepsales; family Micropepsaceae; genus Rhizomicrobium. The sequence continues at coordinate 1,201 of CAYQZM010000080.1, forward strand.
GCTTCGGCGGTTTTGTCGGCTTGTCGTCCTTCCTGCCGATCTATTTCCACGACCAGTACAAGGTGTCACCCGTAACGGCCGGCTATTTCACTGCTGCCTGCGTCTTTGCCGGTTCGTTTGCCAGGCCGTTCGGTGGCTATCTGGCTGATCGTATCGGCGGCACCAAAGCCCTGTCGGCGGTCTATGCCATCGTGGCGCTGGTCCTGCTCCTGGTCAGCCGCGGCGCGCTGCCCGCGACCGGCGCCCTGGCCGTGCTGATCGCCGGCATGGCAAGCCTGGGCATGGGCAATGGCGCGGTATTCCAGTTGGTGCCTCAGCGCTTCGACCGCGATGTGGGCTTGATGACCGGACTGGTCGGCATGACCGGCGGCTTTGGCGGATTCTATCTTGCTGCCAGCCTGGGCTACGCCAAGCAGTTCACCGGCAGTTACGCCTTTGGCTTCCTTGTCTTCGCGGGCCTGGCGCTGGCGGCTTGGGGCGGCATCAACGCGGTCAGGCTGCGCTGGCGGCGCGAGGCCTCCGATCTCGCTTTCGTGCGCATCTAGGAGGCCGCCCATGAACATGATCACAGACCCCCGCGAGCATCTGGTCGTCATCGGCAACGGCATGGCCGGGATGCGCACGGTGGAGGAGCTGCTGAAACTGGAAGGTGGTCAGCGCTTCCGCATCACCGTGTTCGGGGCCGAGCCGCACGTCAACTATAACCGCATCATGCTCTCCAGCGTCCTGGCCGGCGACAAGGAACTGGATGATATCGTCATCAACAGCCGCGCATGGTACGAGGAAAACAACATCACGCTTGTGACCAGCGATGCGGTCACGCGCATCGATCGTGACGACAAGACCGTTACCGCGGCCAGCGGCCTTACGGTGCCGTATGATCGCCTGCTGATCGCCACCGGCTCGCGGCCGCTGGCCCCGCCCATTCCCGGTCTGGGCCTGCCTGGTGTTTGCGCCTTCCGCGATATCGCCGATGTGGACAAGATGCTCACCGCGGCCCGCACGCACAAGCGGGCGGTCGTGATCGGCGGCGGATTGCTGGGCCTGGAAGCGGCCTGGGGCCTGAAGCAGCGCGGCATGTCGGTGGCGCTGGTCCATCTGATGCCGACCCTGATGGAGCGCCAGCTTGATGCCGCCGCCGGGCAGATGCTGCAGCGGGACCTGGACCGGCGCGGCATCGCCTTCTTCACCGACGGCCAGACCGAGGAAATCACCGGCACGGACCATGCCGAGGGCGTGCAGCTTGCCGATGGCCGCTTCGTGCCGGCCGATCTGGTGGTGCTCGCCATCGGCATCCGGCCCAATATCGATTTGGCCAGGGTGGCGCAGCTGGAGGTCAATCGCGGCATCGTCGTCACCGACGATATGCGTACCTCCGATCCCGACATCTTCGCCGTCGGCGAATGCGTCGAGCATCGCGGCAATGTCTTCGGCCTGGTGGCGCCGATCTGGGACCAGGCACGTGTCTGCGCCGCGCGATTGGCGGGCGATGACCAAGCCCTGTTCGTCTCCAAGGCGCTGGCCACCAGCCTGAAGATCACCGGCGTCGATGTCTTCTCGGCGGGTGCGCTGATGGCGGCGGACGAAAGCGACGACGAGATCACCCTGCGCGACGACAGCCGCGGGCTTTACAAGAAGATCGTGCTGCGCGACGGCAAGCTGGTGGGCGCGGTGCTCTATGGTGACGTCGCCGACGGCCAATGGTACCTCCAGCTCATGCGCGACCAGGAGGATGTCAGCGCCCTGCGCGAGCGGCTGGTGTTCGGCCGCGCCTTTGCGGAAGGCGTCACCGGCAAGCCGGCGGCGCCGGATTTCGCCGCCATGCCGGACGACACCCAGATCTGCGGCTGCAACGGTGTCTGCAAGGGCGCCATCGTCTCGACCATCCAGGCCAAAAAACTGACTTCGTTGTCCGAAGTGCGGGCCCATACCAAGGCGTCGGCTTCCTGCGGCCAGTGCACGCCGCAGGTGGAGGCGCTGCTGGCCTTCGCTGCCGGCGACGCAGCCAAAGCGACCAGGAAAACCGTCTGCGACTGCACCGATGCCAGCCACGACGAAGTCCGACAGGGCATCCTGGCGCAGAAGCTCAAGACCATGGAGGCGGTGCGCGAGGCATTCGGCTGGAAGACGCCCGACGGCTGCGCCCGCTGCCGCCCGGCCATCAACTACTACCTGCTCTGCGCCTGGCCCGGCCAGCATGTGGATGACAGCCGCTCGCGCATCGTCAACGAGCGGGTGCATGCCAACATCCAGAAGGA
>CAYQZM010000081.1:0-34083 GCA_964421935.1 uncultured Rhizobium sp.
ACGGCTTGAGACCTTTGAGGATCTCGATCGCATCCGGCACCGACGGCTCGTTGACGTCGATCTTCTGGAACCGGCGCACCAGCGCGCGGTCCTTCTCGAAATACTGGCGGTATTCCTTGTAGGTGGTCGACCCGATGCAGCGCAGGATGCCCGCCGCCAAGGCCGGCTTCAGCAGGTTGGAAGCATCCATCGCCCCGCCCGATGTCGCGCCGGCCCCGATCACGGTGTGAATTTCGTCGATGAAGAGGATGGCGCCTTTGACGCCCTCCAGCTCCTTGACCACGGTCTTGAGCCGTTCCTCGAAATCGCCGCGATAGCGCGTGCCGGCGATCAGCGAACCCATGTCCAGCGAATAGATGGTGCAGCCGCGCAGCACATCGGGCACCTCACCGCGGATGATCTTGCGCGCCAGGCCCTCGGCGATGGCGGTCTTGCCCACGCCGGGATCGCCGACAAAGAGCGGATTGTTCTTCTGGCGGCGGCAGAGGATCTGGATGGTGCGCTCGACCTCCGGGCCGCGCCCGATCAGCGGATCGACTTTGCCGGACTTGGCCTTCTCGTTGAGGTTGATGCAATAGGCTTCAAGCGCCTCGGTGCCCTGCTTGGTCTGCTTCTCGCCTTCCTCGTCTTCGTCGGTGCCGCGCACCTGCTTGGGCTGGCTCATGCCAGGCCGCTTGGCGATGCCGTGGCTGATATAGCTCACGGCATCCAGCCGGTTCATATTCTGCTCCTGCAGGAAATAGACGGCGTGGCTTTCCCGCTCGGTGAACAGGGCCACCAGCACATTGGCGCCCGTGACCTCGTCGCGGCCGGAATTCTGCACATGCAGGACGGCCCGCTGCACCACGCGCTGAAAACCGGTGGTGGGCTTGGCTTCCTCGGATTCGTCCATCACCAGGGTGGCGAGGTCCTCGTCGATATATTTCTGCACCGTCTTGCGCAGTGCATCCATGTCGACATTGCAGGCCTTCATCACCTGGCTGGCGTCGGTGTCGTCCATCAGGGCCAGAAGCAGATGCTCGAGGGTGGCATATTCGTGATGCCGGTCGCTGGCCAGCTTGATGGCCTGGTGGAGCGCCTGTTCCAGACTACGAGAGAGAGAGGGCATCTATTCTTTCTCCATGGTGCATTGCAGGGGGTGCTGGTGCCGCCTTGAAAACTCTATGACCTGGGCAACCTTGGTTTCCGCCACCTCGAAGGTGTAGACCCCACAGATTCCCACCCCATGCCGGTGCACGTGCAGCATCACGTCCACCGCCTCCTCCCGCGACTTGCCGAAAATCGTCTCCAGGATATGGACGACGAATTCCATCGGCGTGTAGTCGTCATTCAGCAGCAACACCTTGTAGAGCGACGGTTTCTTGGTCTTGGGACGCGTTTTGGTGACGATCCCGGTGCCGGTGTTGCCCGACCCGTTCTTGCCCCCCTCATTGTCGCCCGGATCCTTCATCGGCGGCTGCTTTGCTTTGTCCTGCCCATCCTAACGCGGATTGGCCGCCTTTCCAGTGGGATTAACCTATCTGGTTACTCCGTCAGGGATTTTCAAGAAAAGGTCCGCGCCCGACCGTCACAAAGCAAAAGGGCCCCGGCGATGTGCCGGAGCCCTTCGCAATGCGATAGCTTTGAACTTAAGCGGCGCGGGAAGCCTGCACCACGTCGAGCCAGGCCTGCACGCGGCCCTTGAACGGCGCGAAGCTGTCCTTGGCGGCGGCGGTGGTCAGTTCGCTGAGCTTGGAAAGCTCGGCAACATAAGCTTCGAAGGCGGACTTGGCGAAGTCGGTCTGGAACTCGAACGCCTCATGCACCGACTTGGAGCCCATCACGGCCTTGGTGGCAGCGACGGTATCTTCGATCGACTGCTTGGAATAGGAATAGATTTCGCTGTTGATGCTCTCGACGCCCTTGCCGGCGACGGTGGCGGACTGCATCACGGCTTCGGCGGTTTCCTTGCCATAGCCGAGAACAGAGTCATAGCTCTTGAGCTCCTTCTCGAGACCAGTCTTCAGCGCGGCGGCGCCTGATTCGAGGGCGGATTCAGCCGAGGCCGTTGCCTTTTCACCGGCCGTCTTTGTTTTGGTCATGTCATGTCCTCTCTGTGAGTTAGGGCACGACCGGTTGGTCCGGTGGCCTGTTGCAGTGCAACATGATCTATATGGCGGAGTCCCATTTCCGCGTCAAGTGTCAATTGTGCGACGCACCATTAGTACATAATTCGGGAACTTCCGGAACCTTCCCAGCTGTTAAGGATCGGAGGTAAATATCGGAAACGCATAGGGGATTCGCAATTTTCCAGCTTGCGGAACGTGTGGCAATTTGGTCTTTTGGTGACGACAGGGGCGATCCGGTTTTGGGGTTTTCATTGATATTGCGGCATCGGCCTCATTTCCTGACCGGTCTCGCCGCCGCGTTGCTGCTTGTGGTTACCGCAGCCATGCCGGCCCTCGCCGCCAGCCATCGCCATCGCGCCACAGCCCATGCCAGGCCCCATAGCCGGGCCCAGGTCCGCATGCTCGCCAGCCCTACCGACCCCGCCAAGGATGCGGCCCTGGTCGTGGATGGCGCCACGGGAAAGGTGCTGTATGCCCGCAATGAGACGGCAGAACGCCATCCTGCGTCTCTCACCAAGATGATGACCCTCTACCTGCTGTTCGACGCGCTGAAGGCGGGCAAGATCACCATGCAGACCCAGATGCCGGTCAGCTTTCACGCCTCGATTCAGAAACCCACCAAGCTGTTCCTGCGTCCGGGTCAGACCATCGACGTGGACACGGCGATCCGCGCCATCGTGATTCGCAGCGCCAACGATGTGGCCGTCGTGATCGCCGAAGCGCTGGGCGGCACCGAATCGCACTTCGCGGAAATGATGACCGAGCGGGCACGCCAACTCGGCATGAAGGAAACCAACTACCACAATGCTTCGGGCCTGCCCGATCCGCTGCAGATCACCACGGCCCAGGACCTGGCGGTGCTGGCGCATCATCTGGCCTATGACTATCCGCAATATTTCCCCTATTTCGGGCTTTCGGGCTTCAACTACAAAGGCACCTGGTATCCGACGCACGACAATCTGATCGGCCGTTATGACGGCGCCGATGGGATCAAGACCGGTTACACCGGTGCGTCCGGCTTCAACCTGGTGAGCTCGGTCACCCGCGGCAACACCCACGTCATCGCCGTGGTGATGGGCGGGCGCACGGCCGTGCGCCGCGACCTGGAAATGGTGCGCCTGCTCGACCAGACCTTCACCCAGATCGCCGCCAATCCGACACTGGTCGCCAGCCGTACGGTACCCTGGCAGCATGTCGCCCAGGCGGCGGCCCCGGTACAGGTCGCATCGCGCCTGCCGGAGGTCGCGGCGGCGCCACAGCTGGCATCGGCGGGCTCGGTGCCTTCCACCGTCCAGACCGAGGATGAGGATGCCGCCGAAAATGTGCGCGCACCCGATGAGAGCTTCTCGCTGATCCATGCCGAAGACGCGGCCTCCGCGACGCCGGTCGCAACGACACCCACCGCGCCAGCCCATCCCAAACCGGTGCCGCCGGTCCTGCCCAAGCTCGCCACACAGTCGGCGCCGCTCAAGCCGTTGCCGGCCGTTCCGCCGCGCGGGGCGCAGGCTGTCCCGTCCCAACAGATGGCGCAGGCCCACCGCGTGCAAACCCAACCCGTCGAAGCGCCCCGCCCCGATCCGCGACCGGACATGGCAGCAGCTGGTGCGGTCGTCGCAAGGGCCGATGCCACACTGGCCGCCGCGCAATCACGGCTGGTCAAGACGGCGGTCAATACATCATCGCCAGCCGTCGACGCGCCCAGGCCGCAGATACGGCCGTCGTTGCGTGAGGATGCGGCGGAAGTCGAAAGCGAACCTGTCCCCACGCCAGGACATAACTGGACCATCCAGATCGGCGCCTATGCCGACAAGGCGCTCGCCGCCGCCCAGCTCAAGACCTATTACGGCAAGGCCCAGGATGTGCTGGCGCGCGCCAACCAGATCATCGCACCCATAACCTCGTCCAAGGGCCACACGCTCTATCGCGCCCGCTTCGGCCTGTTTGCCGAGCAGGAGGCGCGCGATGTCTGTAATCGCCTCACCCAGCGCGGCCAGACCTGCTTCGCGGCCCTGCAGGTGCGTTAATGCAGTTTCACAAACAATGACCCGAACCGTCACCACGGTGACGGCGCTGCGCGCGGCCCTGGCGACTCGCAAATCGGGCGGCATCGGCATGGTGCCCACCATGGGCGCGCTGCATGACGGCCACCTGTCGCTGGTCAGGGAAGCGCGCAAGGATGCGGACACGGTGGTGGTCAGCATATTCGTCAATCCCACCCAATTCGCGCCGACCGAAGACTTCGGGGCCTATCCTCGCAGCCTGGAACAGGATCTCGCCAAGCTGGCCGGCCGGGCGGACATCGTTTTCACGCCTTGTGCGAAGGAGAGGTATCCGGAAGGTTTTGCCACCAGCATCGCCGTCGGCGGGCCGGCGCTGGGCCTGGAGAGCGACTTTCGCCCGCATTTCTTTGGCGGCGTCGCTACGGTGGTGGCCAAGCTTCTGCTCGCCGCTTCGCCGAGCCTGGCGGTGTTCGGCGAGAAGGACTACCAGCAGCTCCTGGTCGTGCGGCAACTGGTGCGCGATCTGGCCTTGCCGGTCGAGATCATCGCGGCGCCCACCCTGCGGGAAGCCGACGGGCTGGCTCTCTCCTCCCGCAATGCCTATCTCGGCCCGGATGAGCGGCGCATCGCCGGCCGGCTGAATGCGACCTTGAAGGATGCCATTGCCGCGACCCGCGGCGGCGGTGACCTGCGCGCGGCGGAAGGGGCCGCCATCGAGGCCCTGTATCAAGGCGGTTTCACCCATGTGGATTATGTCGCCATCCGCGATGCAGCGACCTTGGATCACATCACCACGCTGGAACGGCCTGCCCGCATCCTGGCCGCGGCGAAAATCGGCAAGACCCGGCTGATCGACAATATGGCTGTCGCGGTTCGATAGAATTCAGAGCAAGCCCAACGCCGCCAGCTCGCGCTGCAACGCTTCGGGCAGGCCCTTGGCGCCCCTGGTCCGGGCCAGATCCGCCGGCGCTTCCTTGTCTTCGAGATAGCGCCAGCCCTGAAAGGCACGGCGCGGTCGTGCCACCACGGGCACCAGTTCCTTGTCATAGACAAAGCCGCAATGGGGAATGCCGTTCTTTTTTACTTCGCGAAAGGCCAAAAGCCGTTGCCGCGCCGCGATCTGGCCCTTGATCACCCAGTACAGCGAACCGCCGGCCAGGATTTCCTCGGCCCGCTTGGGCGTCATCCGGGTCACGTGAACAAGTTCCGGTTTTTGTCCCTTGGCGCGCTTTTCCTTCAGGCGTTTCTTTTGCCAGTCGGCCAGTTCGGCCAGGCTGTCGCAGCCGACGCAAAGCTTGATGATGTGAAGGGGCATCGCAATCGCTTAACCAAGGTGAGGCGGAAAGGCAATTGCCGGCGTTCGCAACCCACAGCAACATGTGCCGGTAGCACAGGGTTCGCGGCACGCCGCCGGCGCAGTAAGGATTTGTCAAGGAAGAAGGCCTGTTGAAAAGACAGCTCTTCACCTTCTTTCAATCCCGAAAGGTCAAGCTGGTGAAATGCGCCAGCTTCTTTATGTCAGCCATACATCACCCGATCTCACCGTCGCCGAGCTCGACAACATGCTGACGACGTCGCGCCGCAACAACGCGATGCTGGGGATCACCGGCCTGCTGCTTTATATCGAAGGCGGTTTCCTGCAGATACTGGAAGGCGATGAGCGTCCACTACGCGAGCTTTATACCCGCGTTGCCGCCGACCGCCGCCACTGGGATGTGCGGCTGATGCTGGACCGCGAAGTGCCAGCGCGCGCCTTCGTAGGCTGGAACATGGGCTTTGAACGCCCCGCCATGGACGATCCGGAAACCGCGGGCATGTTCGGCGTGGCCCGTTCGGCCATCCATGATCATCTTTCCCCGGCCGCCGGCGCGATCGTGGCCATGATGCTGCAGACTTTTTATCACGTGCAGCACAGCGATCTGCCGCTGAACCTGTATTACGCCGGCTGAGACTGTGTTTGGCGCGGGCGCGCTACCGCTCTCGCTGCTTGAGCGCGCCCGCGCGTAACTTGTGGCTCCAGTTCGCTACAGCTTGCGGATCCAGATATTCCGGTAGTGCACCGCGTTGTTGTGCGCCTGGAGCATCAGCGGGCCATCACCATGCGGCTTGTATTGCGGGATGCCGCGATACTCGGTGGGACCGGTGATGGCGAAATTGCTCTGCACCAAGACGCCATTGAGGAAGACGGTGATGCGCGCGGGTTCGGCCAGCGTGTTGTCCTTGTAGAAGCGCGGCGCGTAATAGACGATGTCATAACTCTGCCAGTTGGGCGCCGGCTTGAGGGCATTTACCAATGGCACGGACTCCTTGTAGATCGCGCCCGCCTCGCCATTGACGTAGGTTGGATTGTCGTAGCTGTCGAGCACCTGCAGTTCGTAAAGACCCTGCAGAAAGATACCGCTATTGCCGCGATCCTGGCCCTTGCGGTCGGGCGGCAGCACCGGGACCATCCATTCGACATGGAGCTGGCAATCGCCGAACTTCTGTTTGGTCTGGATCGAGCCGGATTTGGGATGGATCACCATCTCGCCATTCTCCACGCCCCAGTCGGCCGGACCGCCATTGACGCTCTCCCAACCGGAAAGGTCGCGGCCGTTGAAGAGCACAAGAGCATCGGAAGGCGGCTGGCCCGGCATGGCGCCCGGTTCAACCTTCGGCGGCACCGGCGACCAGAATTCGGTCAGCTCCGGCTTGGGCAGAACAGCAGGTTGCGCCATCGCCGCCGCGGGCAGCAGGACCAGCAGAAAAATCAACTTTCTCATTTTCCCCTCAGGACGTCAGTTCCCCATGACAGTGCTTGATCTTGCGGCCTGAACCGCAGGGACACAATGCATTGCGCGGCAGGCCGATCAGGTCGGGATTGCTGTCGGCGGGGTTTCTCACATGCCGGTCCTCACCGATGTGCCGGACATAACCGCCCGCGTCCAGGATGAAGGCGCGATAGCCCAGCCGGTGATAGAAAGCGGACGCCTCCACCTCGAAGGGCAACGCCGCGGTCGGTGTCTTGGCAAGCACATACATGGTGCGCGGCTGCTTTTCGTAACTGCCGCCCAAAAGCCGGTAGTCCGACAGCCGGCGCAGGCCCGGATTGAATGTAAAGCCGTGCCAGCAGTCGCAATAGCCGGTGGCCATCACGCCAAAGCTGTTGTCGGGGGCCGCGTGACTTAAAGGATGGCCGCCGGTATCGTTCCAGGCGCGCAACTGCACCAGCAGGATCTTCGGATCGCGCTCCAGCAGGGCACGGCTCTTCTCCATGAAGCCGGGCCGGTAAAATTCCCAGTCATCCTCCAGATGGAAGATGAGGGGCGTCTGCACCCGTGCATAAGCCTGATCGATCAGCTTGATCTGACCCACCCGCGAACCGGTGCGGAAGTGGTCGGCGCCAAACCTGGCGCAAACCGCGGAGGGATCGGCATCGCCATCCTCGGCCACCAGGATGCGCGCCACCCGGCCTTCGGTTTCCTGCGCGCGGAAACTGTCCAGGGTGCGGGCCAGAAGATCGTGGCGGTTGCACGAGGTCACGACCACGGTAATGTCGGCGGCTTGTTGCATGAGAGCGGCGAATCTACCCTTCGCGGCCAAAAAGGCGCAAGACAGCCAATGCCGGCACAGACACTATTGGCGCGAGGGCTGGCACTGCACCAGCGTGGGCAGTTGCGCGAGGCCGAAGCGCTCTACCGCCAGGCGCTGGCGGGCACGCCAGAGGATTTCGGCGCGCTCAATATGCTGGGCGTGCTGAAGGGACAGACAGGCGCAGCGGCAGAAGGCTTGGTATGGCTGGAACGGGCCCTGGCATTGCAGCCCCGCCATGTCGGCGCGCTGGTCAATTATGCCAATATCCTTTCCCTCCTGGGGCGCTGCCGGGATGCGGTGACCGCATACGACCGCGCCCTTGCGATCCGGCCCGACGCCGAAAGCTTCGTCAACCGTGGCTTTGCGCTGCAAAGCCTGAACCAGCCCGCAGAAGCGCTGGCCAGTTTTGAACAGGCCCTTGCGCTTGAGCCCCGCAATGTCCAGGCGCTCTACCGGCGCGGCGTGATGCTGAACGAGCTGGGACGCACCGACGAGGCGTTGGCGACCTATGACCGGGTGCTGGCAATGGCGCCGGGCCATGTCGAGGCACTGAACAACCGCGGCTACATCTGGTGGCTCAACAAAAAACAATGGGCACCCGCCATCGCCGATCTGGAAAAGGCCCTGGCGCTGGATCCCGAGCTGCCTTACGGCCAGGGCGCCGTGCTGCATCTGAAAATGTATGCGGCGGATTGGGACGGTTTCCAGCTGCGCAAGACCGATATCCTCCATGCGTTGCGCCGGGGTGCGCGGGTGGCGCGGCCTTTCATGTTCCAGGCGATTGCGGATGATCCGGGTGATCTGCAGGCTTGTGCCCGCATCTATGCCCGCGATCTCCACCCTGAGGTGCCCTCGCCGCCGCATGATCGCGCCGCGCGGCAGGGTCGTGCCAAAATCCGGCTCGGCTATCTTTCCGGAGAATTTCGCGATCAGGCCACCGCCATCCTGATGGCGGGCCTTTATGAACGTCACGACCGCAGCCGCTTTGACGTCATCGCCGTGGACAATGGCAGCGCCGATGCCAGTGTCATGACGGCACGGCTGAAAGAGGCCTTCGATGCCTGGATGGATATCGGCGGGCTGACGGACGAGGAGGCGGCGAAAAAAATCCGCGCCGCGGAAATAGATATTCTCATCAATCTCAATGGCTATTTCGGCAGGCACCGCATGGGCGTATTCGCGCAGCGCCCGGCACCGGTCCAGGTCAACTATCTGGGCTTTCCCGGTACCCTGGGTGCACCTTACATGGACTACATCCTTGCCGATGAGGTCGTGATAGCGCCTGGAGAGGAGCGCTTTTATGACGAGAACGTCGTGCGCCTTGGCGGCAGCTACCAGGTCAATGACGATCGCGGACGCATTATCGCGGCCGTTCCATCGCGCGCCCAGGCCGGCCTGCCCGCGGACGGCTTTGTCTTCTGCAACTTCAACCAGGCCTACAAGCTGACGCCGGAGACCTTTGCCGGCTGGATGCGTATCCTCAGCCGTGCGGATGGCAGCGTGCTCTGGCTGATGGACGACGTGGCGCCCTTTGCCGAAAACATCGCGGCCCGAGCGCGCGCGCATGGCGTGGCACCGCAACGCATTCTGTTCGCGCCCCATCTGCCGCCGGCACGGCATCTGGCCCGTCTCAGTCTGGCGGACCTGTTCCTGGATGGCCTGCCCTATAATGCCCACACCACCGCAAGTGATGCGTTGTGGGCCGGGGTGCCGGTGCTGACGCAGGCCGGCCGGGCCTTTCCGGGCCGTGTCGCGGTCAGCTTGCTGCGGGCAGCCGGTCTTGCGGACCTGATCGCCGCGAACGCCGACGATTTCGAGCGCCAGGCGGTGACACTGGCCACCAATCCGGCCGCACTGGCGGCTCTCAAAAAGCGTCTGACCCGCGACTGCCCCCTGTTCGATACCGATCTTTTCCGGCAGCGGATAGAAGCGGCTTATCAAAAGATGTGGCAGACTTGGCTGGCCGGAAAGCCGGCGGAAGGCTTTGGCCCAATAACAAGCGCGAGGGAAGAATGACCACCAGGACAACGGCAGTGATTGCGATGGGACTGATGCTGGGCACCAGCGTGGCATGGTCCCAGGATGCACCGGCACCGGCGCGCACCCGACCGGCACCGCAGACAAATTGGTGGTCACAAGCCGCCGGCGAAAACGGCCCAACCCGCTTTGTCTGGGCGGCGCAGAAGGAGCCGGAGACAAGCTACGGCAAGATCAACAAGCCGATCTGGCACATCGCCGATGTTCTCAAGGCCCATAAAGGCCAGGCTCGCTGGGAGCAGAAAGTGCTTCTGAACCGCGATTTCGACGGCCGCTATGTGCAGATGGCGCCGGGCGACAAGTCCAAATGCATGTTCTGGGCTGACGACCGCGCCTGGGGCTGGGTTTATAGCGGCCAACTGAAAGTCACGATTGATGGCCAAGAACCCAAGGTGTTGCCGAAGGGTTGGGTGTTCAATGTGGCCCCTCGTCTTTCCTACTGCCTGGAGACCGTCGGCACCGAGCCTGTCGTATTCTATCGCACCACACCGGCCGGCCAGGCGCCGTCTTATCCCGAAAACGAAACGCCGACGCCCATGGCCGGCTACCGCTATGTCAAAACGAAGATCACGTCGACCGGCGGCTACGACTCCTTCAACGTGCCGTTTTTCAATGTCGACGAGTATGGCGCGTCGACCCGCACGGGCGAGCGCTTTCTTTATGACGGCCACACCTCCTCGAACCTGAATATCGGACCGCCGATCACCGCGCTGCCGCCGCCCACCAGTTGGGGCCATTTCCACGAGAACATGCAGGAAGTCTGGCTGGACGTATGGGGCAATGTCTGTGCCCTGATCTCAGGCATCGGGGTCGTTCATGGCGAATATGGCGACCTGATCAACGCCAATGAGGAACGCTGGCACCGTGCTACCAGCTGCCCGAACACCGGCAGGAGTATCCGCATGGCCATAACTCCGCGCAGCAAGGAAGGCCAAGTGCACTATTTCCAGACCGATCAACCACCCGGCAATTAAAGTTCCGTCACAGAGGCCCCGAATTCGCCACATTTAGGGTAGATGGAGAGGCGGATTTTCTCGCGGATTGCGCGGGAAAACGACGTGTACGGAAATTTACCATATTGCCTGCTTGCGCGCCCACGGTGTGACGTGGAACCATGCACGTGCAAGTTGGTTAGCCATAAGTAACCGAGCCATGGTGAGGAACCCCATGGGAATTGTACGTGAGTTTGATGTTGCATCGCACCTAGAGCGCACAAACTGGCACAGGGCTGGACGCATGGGTCATGAAGCGCAATTTCACAAGCATGATGGTCGCGCGCTGTTCTGGCGGACCGCGATACCCGCATTGCTGATCTTTTGGACAGCGGTAGCGTACATCCTCAGCGTTATTTAGTCCGATCAGCGCTCATTCTGCTGGCAGGATCCCCTGCTCGCCGGGCCTCCGCGGCCTTTGGAACGACAGCCTCAGCTGATCGAGATAGGTGTAGATCACCGGCGTAATGTAAAGCGTCAGAAGCTGAGAGAGCAGCAGACCGCCGGCGACACAAACGCCAAGCGGCCGCCGCGAGTCCGCTCCCATTCCCGTGCCGAATGCGATCGGAAGCGTGCCCATCAGCGCCGCCATGGTCGTCATCATGATGGGGCGGAAGCGAATGAGCGCGGCATCGAAAATTGCCTGCTCCGCGGTCGTTCCCTCGCTCTCGCGCTGCCGCTGCAGCGCAAAGTCGATCATCATGATCGCGTTCTTCTTGACGATGCCGATGAGCATGATCATGCCGACGAAGGCATAGAGGGTGATCGGCATTCCCACAATCCACAGGGTGAGAAGCGCGCCCACCGCGGCGGAAGGCAACCCGGACAGGATGGTCAGCGGGTGAATGAAGCTCTCATAGAGGATGCCCAGGATGATATAGACGACGACTGTCGCCATGATCAGCAACACCCCCATATTGGCGGTCGACTGCTGGAAGGCGCCTGCGGTGCCCTGAAAACTACCCTTGATCGTCGGCGGCACATGAATGGCTGCGCTCGCCTGCTCGATCCCCTTGACGGCATCGCTCAGGGAATATCCGGCAGCCAGGTCGAATGAGATCGTGACCGCCGGCACACCGCCCGAGTGGTTTACGCTGAGCGGAATCATGCTCTGGGTGATGGTGGTAACGGCGCTGAGCGGCACCAGCCGGCCATCGGAGGCAGTGACATAAAGCATCTTGAGGGCAGCCGCGTTGCGCTGATAACGCGGGTCTAATTCCAGGATCACCTGATACTGGTTGGTGGTGCCATAAATCAGCGTCACCTGCTGTCCGCCAAAGGCATAACCCATCGCCGTTTCGATCTGGGCCGGCGTGACACCCAGGGTCGCGGCGCGGTCACGATCGATCTTGACCGAGACCGAAGGGGTGGTGCGATCGAAGTCGCTGTTGACCCCGACAAAACCGGGCACCGTCTCCAGCTTGCGCTCCAGCCGGCCGGAAATGTCCTGCAGCTGGGTGATATCCATGCCCTGCAAGGTGTATTGATAGGTGGATCGCGTCGACCGCCCGCCGATCCGGATGGCCGGCGGATTTTGCACGAAGACATTTATGCCGGTGATGTTGGAGACTTTCTTGCGAAGCTCGCGGGCGACATCCTCGGCCGACAGGGGGCGCTCGGACAGCGGCTTGAGCATCACCGAGATATTGGCGCCGTTCGAACCCGCGCCATTCGAGCCGACTCTGAGCATCGCCCCCGCGACATTGGGATCGGCGTTGCATATGTCGGCGACCTTGGCGCCGTAATTGACCATGCGTTCATAGGAAGTGCCGTTGGCGGCCTGGATGCTGACACGCAGCATCCCCGTATCGTCCGCCGGCAGGAAATCCTCCGGCATCACGTCGAAGAGCACGACGCTGGCGATCACGCTTGCCGCGAACAGGCCGAGAATGACCGGCTTGTGCGCCAGGCCCCAGTGAAGGCTGCGCTGGTAGGCATCCTGGAGGGCGTCAAAGCTGCGCTCGCTCCATCTGTAGAAGGCGTTGTGCTTCTCGCCCCGCTCGTCCTTCAAGATCCGCGCGCAAAGCATCGGGGTCAGGGTCACCGATACGATGCCGGAAACCAGAATCGCCAGGATGATCGTCACGGCGAACTCGTGCAGCAGCCGGCCGACGATACCGCCCATGAAGACAAGCGGTATGAACACCGCAATGAGCGACACGGTCATCGACAGAATGGTGAAGGCGATCTCGGCAGCGCCCTCGACCGCGGCCTCGTAAGGCGCCGCCCCCTCCTCCACATGCCGCACGATGTTTTCCAGCATGACGATGGCGTCATCCACCACAAAGCCGACGGACAAGGTCAGGGCCATCAGGGAAAGATTGTCGAGACTGAAGCCGGCCAGCGACATGCCGGCAAAGGTCCCAACCACCGCGATCGGCAGGGTGACCGAGGGGATGATGGTTGCCGACAGCTTGCGCAGGAACAGGAAAATGACTGCCACCACCAGCGCGGCGGCAATCAGCAGCGTGAACTGCACATCCGCCACGGAGGCACGGATGGACTCGCTGCGGTCATGCCGGATGGCGAGCTTGATTGCAGGCGGCAAGGAGGCGGAGAATTGCGGCAGCACCTTCTTTACATTGTTGACCACCTCGATTGTGTTGGTGCCGGGCTGGCGCATGATCGCGATGGTGATGGCGCGCTGGCCGCGATACCAGTTTCCCTGGCGGATATCGTTGACGCTGTCGGCCACATGGGCGACATCGCCGATCCGCACCGGCGCGCCATGGCTATAGGCGATGATCTGGCCCCGGAATTGGGTCGCGTTCTCCAACTGGCCCTGGGTATGGATGATCCGCGCATCCGCCGGCCCGTTGGTCGCGCCCGTCGCCTGGGAAACGCTGCTGTTCTGGATACCCCGCGCCAGCGTATCGATTCCGATGCCGCGCGCGACCAGCGCAGCCGGATCGGCCTGAACCCGCACCGCATATTGGGCCGCGCCGAAGACATTGACCTGGGCTACGCCGCTGACCTGGGACAGTTGGCGGGCCAGAAGCGTGTCGGCATATTCGTCCACGATGGTCAGAGGCAGGCTCTCGGAGCTCATCACCAAGAACAGCACCGGATCTTCCGTGGGATTGACCTTCCGGAAGGTGGGCGGGTTGATCATGGTCTTGGGCAGCTTGCTCAGCGCGCTGGAGATCGCGGCCTGAACATCGGTTCCAGCGGCATCGATATTGCGGTCGAGCGCGAACTGGATGGTGATGGTGACCGACCCCAGGACGCTGGAGGACGTCATCGAATCGATTCCGGGAATCGTCGAAAAGGCGTTTTCCAGGGGCCCCGCGATGGTGGCGGCGACCGTTTCGGGATCGGCGCCGGACAGCGAGGCGGAAACCTGGATCGTGGGAAAATCCACGTTCGGCAGTTCGCTGACGGGAAGCCCGGAATAGGCGATGCCGCCGAAGATGAGCAACGCCGCCATCAGCAGCGTCGTCATCACCGGATACTGGATAAAGCGCCGGGAGATATTCATTGCGGGACCGCCGAGATCGCCCCTCCTGCGAGCGCGACCGAACCGTCCTGCGAATTGTCGATGGTAACGGGCGTGCCGGCCACCAGCCGCAGCTGGCCATCGACCACGACTTGATCACCAAGCTTGAGCGAACCCTTCACCGCGGCGCGGCGGGAGTCATCGAACAGCAGCTTGACCGGCCGCATCTCCGACTTGCCGTCCCGGACCACAAACACGTAATGCCCGGCGGGGCCCTGATTGACCGCCTCATGCGGCACAATCAAAGCATCGGGAATATCGTTCAGCGCGACACTCACATTCACGACCTGACCGGGGACGAGCGCACCGTCCTTGTTGTCCAGGGTCACGCGCAACTCGATCGTGCCGGTCTGATTGTTGATGGTATTTCCCGTGAAGGTCACCGGCGCCGAATAGCGGCCGCTGCCATTGCGCGTGCGGACCGTTGCCATCAGGGGATGATCGTGCCGGGCGGCCTGAATCCGGGACAGATCCGCCTGCGGCAAGGAAAAAGAAACCTTGATCGGCGTCACCTGGGCAATCGTGACCAGCGGCGTGGTGCTCGAGGTCGTCCCCGTGACAGCAATCACGTTCCCTGGCTGGATCAAGATCGGTCCGGTCTTGCCATTGATGGGCGAGCGGATCTGTGTGTACTCCAGATTGATCGCCGCAGTATCCACATTGGCCTGGTCGGCCTCGACCGCGCCTCGATAGCTGGCAACTATCGCCTGCTGGTCATCCAATATCTGCTGGGTGCCGGCGCCGGCGGCCATCAGCCGTTCATCGCGCCTGAGATCGCGCTCGGCGCCAGCCAGAAGCGCCTGGTCCTTCGCCAACTGGCCCTTGGCCTGCGCCAATGCCGCCTGAAACGTGCGGGGGTCCATCTGGAACAAAAGATCGCCTTTTTTGACGATCTGGCCCTCGTGAAAATAAGCGCGTTCGAGACGGCCAGGTACCATCGCGGTGACCTGCACCATCGCATTGGAAACAACCGTACCAATCGTCCGCTCGACCACCGGCATGTTGCCATGCGTCACCGGAGCGACACGAACGGAGATGGCGAGCGTGCCAGCCGGTTGCTGTGCTTGTTTCTCTTCGCGGTTGAAATACCAATAGCCGGCCAGAAGCGTTGCCACGGCCAGGCCGGCCAGCAGCCACCGGGCGCTGCCGGGTCTTACTATTTGAGCCGGTCCCTGCCGGAAATTTGTGCCGCCACGTTCACCCGGGCTGATGGAATCGATGTTTCTGGATGAGGGATGGGTCATGGCGGGGAAACAGGCAAGCCAGGCTTTCTGATCACGAAAGGAATGTTCTCTTCGGGGTGTTGATGGCGATAAAACCCTTCCGGCGATAACATAGTCTGTTCTCTTTGAACACCGCCAAGAAGCAAGCCGTTCATACCGGCGCCAGGAACTCTAAGGGCCCAAGATTAAATAGTTGTAGATGAGCACAACTGACGGCTGTGGCTATGCTTTCCCGTCCCATCCATTCAAAAATTGGCGAAATGGAACCTTGCCGGCATGGACGTAGATCGCGCGCTTATTCGCCTCTCGCTCTTCGGCTCGGTGATCTGGCTGCTTTTCTGGAGCTGGAGATACGCCACGGGATGCGTTCAGATGGACGGTAGGGCAATGTTCTGTCCCAACGCCAGTGGAGAGACGCTGGTCAGAACCGACAGGCTTCACATCGCGTTGTTTCTGCTTCTGCCGCCACTGTGCGGCTTTTTGATCTCCGCCTTCATCTTCCGCCGCCAGCGGCAATAGCGCGCAGAAGACCTCAAGCCGGCCTGGCCTGGAACCGTGAAAACAGGTTCTGAACCACGCGCACCGCGCCTTCCGCTTCCGCGCGGTCGGGGATTTCATTGCTGTTTTTCCAGCTCTTGACGAACTGGCCCTGGCCTATGGCGATCACCATGATGCCGTCGCTCTTGGAGCGGCACTCCACATTGCGATAGGTCAGGCCGTATTTGACTTCGGGCTGCGGGATCAACCATTCGGTCTGGCCGCGCACCGGCACCATCGCCTTGTCCTTCCACCAGTCATGCGCAGCGTAACCGGGACAGTTGATGATCACCTTCTCCGGCAGATGCGCCAATTCCGCCGGGGAATGGAAGTCGCGGATGACGATCTTGCCGCCGCGCTCGAAGAATTCCGTGTTCAGCAGATGGCCATACTCGCTGAAATTCCAGAACATCTTTGTGGCACGAGTGGCATAGGGCACCGGGAAGGGGTTGACGTCCGGCGTCAGCACCTGCGGCGTGGAGTCGATGTCCGCGGCGCGATTTCCCATGTCGTAGAAGACGGGCCGCTCCTCGCCATTGGCCATGGGCGGCAGCGGTGGAGGCGCGGCGTCGAAGGGCGTATCAGAAAGCGTATAGTGATCGACCCAGGCGATGGGATCGCCGGCCATTCCCATATAGGGCCGGAAATATTTCCAAGTGGTGCGGACCATCTTCTCCCATACCTCGCCCAGATTGGCGGGCGCGTCCGACGCCAAGGCTACCGTCCCCGGCCCCCACACGCCGTTGGCGCGATAGGAGCGGGTACGGGGCAAAAGCTCACGGGTGTAGATGGTGACCTGTGCGCCGGCTCGCTGGGCGACAAGGGCTGAAGTCAGGCCGATGATGCCGCTGCCGATCACCGCAATCTTTTTGGGACTGTGAGACATCGCCTTCTGCACCTGCATGTCGGCCGAACCCCATGACAGGCACCAGCCGCTGCCATAGTGGCCGTAATTGTGGATGACCGTGGCATCGCCAATCTGCTCGACGGAGAGGTTGAAGCCCTTGGTGCGGAAGGGCCGCAGGCAGCACTTGATGTCATAGATACGATCGGGATGCGCACGGATCGGCACCAGCGCCGGCGGCCGGTCCATCAGCGGCGCGCTCGCCGTTTGTGCCACTGAAGCCCGGGTCGCGCTGCCCAGCCCGACAAGGCCGGCAAGCGAAGTCTTTAGAAGATGCCGACGGTCCATGGCGATGCCCCTGCGAACCCCGATCGAAACAGTGCATCGCCGGCCCCAAGCCGTCCAGCGTCATGACTGGCCGGTTCGCGATTTTCTGCACTGCGGGAGGCGATTGACGGCGGCACGAGGCAAGCCTGATATTGGCGCGGCGCTTACATTCCCGTGAAAATTCAACCCGTCATCCATGCGGCGGGGCAGAGGCAGATCATGCTGGACTTCGCTCAGATCATGGCCCCGCTGGGCCCCGCGGTCTTCCTGAAGGACTACTGGCTGAAGCAGTTCGTGCACATCCCCGGCAGTGCTGGCCGTTTCACGGCATTGCTGACCTGGGATGGCCTGAACGGAATACTCCAGCAGCATCGTCTCACGCCGCCCCGGCTCAAGCTTTACAAGGACGGTCAGCCGCTCGACCCATCACAATATTTGACCCCCGCGATGTTCGGGGTGCCGCGCGTGGATGCCGGCCGCCTTGTGCTGAGTCTGGCCCAGGGCGCCAGCCTGATCATCGATGACGTGCAGGAAATGGCGCCGCATGTGCGGGACTTGATGGGCGTGTTCCAGGACGCCTTGCAAACCGACGCTTTCGCCAATCTTTATGCCGGATGGCACAATAACAATGCCTTCAACCGTCACTGGGACCCGCAGGAAGCCATCGTGCTGCAACTTGCCGGCCGCAAAAAATGGCGGGTGTATCGCCCTACCCGGCTCCATCCGCTGCAGAATGACGGCGACACGCCACCCCCGGGCGTGCCGGCATGGGAAGGAACACTGAACGATGGCGATGTTCTTTATGTCCCCCGCGGCTGGTGGCACGAGGCCTTTCCGCTGGGCGAGCCCAGCCTGCATCTGACCGTATCGCTCACCCCGCCCACCGCGCTGGATTATCTGGGCTGGGTGATGTCGCGTCTGGCAAACCATGCCGAGCTGCGCGCAAGCCTGCCGCCGGCTGGCGATGGAACCTGGCGGCCGAAGACGGAGATGCAGATTGCAGCGCTGGTGGCAGATGCGTTGCGCGCGGCGCGCCTGGAGGAATTCCAGCGACAATGGGAGGCGAATATGCGCCCCAATCCCTATATCAACCTTCCCAACGCGCCTTACGAGCAACTGGCCGCTGTCGGCGAAACAAGTCTGGTGCGCCTGGCCTCGCTGCATCGCCTGGCGCTTGCGCGCGTGGGCGAGAATTTCGAATTCGCGGCGGCGGGACGCGTATGGACCGTCCCCAAGACGCTGCAGCCGGCACTGGCAAAGCTGCAGAACAATCGCGAGCTTGCCGTGAGCGAGCTTGCATCGGTTCTTTCCGATGCCAGCAGCAGGAACGATCTGCTCAAAAGCCTGAACGTCATGGCCCAGGCCGGCGTGGTGCTGGCGCGAAAAGGCTGAGATCTGCGCATAAAAAAACGTGCCCGGACCGTCGGCGGTCCGGGCACGGCTTTCAGGCAAACAGATCAGTCGCTGATGCGAACACCCACATGGAACATGCGGCCGATGGCGTCGTAGAGGAACGGATTCATGCCATCGTTGGTCGGATTCTGCTGGTTCGCGTAGAAGGGTGGCGCGTTCTTGTTGAACACGTTTTCGATCTGACCATAAATTTTCCAGTGTTCACTGATGTCCAGCGAACCGCCAAGATCGATATAGAAGATGCCCGGCACGTGGTTGTCGTTGACGGTCGGATTGGCCAGGGTCCCTACCGGGCAACTGCCAGGCGTGCACTGGATCCAGTTGTTGTTCTGCTTGCCTTCCGAGATCCAACGCTCCGCCACGTGGAATTCCCAATTGTCGGCCTGATAGCCCTGGGTGGCATAGACCTTGAGATGGGGAATGCCCAGAGTGTTTCCATTGGCACCAGCCGCGTTCACTACGATACCGCCGGGGGTGCCAGGGTTGGTGATGTACTTGCTGACATAGGTCGCCAGAGCCCGCATGGTGAAACTGCCAGGGATGGACATCATGTCCCAGTCCTCGAGGCTGAACTGATAGGACGTTTCGATATTGAAACCGTCCGTCACAGTCGAAGCGACGTTGAAGAACTGGGTGTTCACCTGCAGCCACTGCGCCGGATAGGTGAAGGGCGTGGTGCCCTGCGCCGTCACGATCGCTGAGCAATACTGCGTTATCCCCGCAAAGCAGTTGTTGATGTTGGTGCCGGTGGAGACCGTCGTGATCTGACCTGCGACAGCCAGGCGGTAATAGTCGACCGAGAACTGGAAGCCGGAGAACCAGCTCGGCTGCAGCACGATGCCCAACTGGGTATTGATGGACTTTTCCGGCTTCAGCGCCGGGTTGCCGTAGGTGCCGTTGATAACCTGGATGTTCTGCTGCGGGTTGCCATTGGCCGCCGGAATGATGGCATTGCCGTTGGCCGTGACCGGTGCGGCGAACAGTTCCGCCAGGTTGGGCGCACGCACATCGCGGGACTGCAGGGCACGCAGGCGCACGCCGTCCAGCGGCGTGTCCCAGGTCAGGCCTGCTTTCCAGGTATTGGAATCACCGGCGGTCGAGTACCGCGCATGACGGCCGGCGATATTCAGATTGGCGCTGCCCCATTCCGGCGTGTCGATCAGGGGCACGTTCAATTCCACGAAACCTTCCATCACGTGATAATTGCCCTGGGCATTGTGGAAGCTGCCGGCATACCAGTTGGTGCCGTTCAGGCAGTTGAGCAGTGGATCGTTACAGGGGCTGCCGGGGGCGCCGCCGGCGCCGCCGATGGTGCCGTTACCGGCGCCGTCACCGCGGACGTCATAGGCTTCCTGGCGCCAAGCGCCGCCGAAGGCCACCGAGACCGGTCCCGCCCAGTCCCGGATCGGCGCGCCGGAGATGGAGAAGTCGAAATTGTCCTCCATCTGGTGCGAGAGCTGGATCGGACCCGGCCCCCAGTTGCGGCCGCCATAGATCCAGTCCTTCGCGGCCTGGCTGGGCGTCGGGCCAAAGGGATTGAAGGGCACGCAGCCTTCCTGGATGGCACTTGTGCTGCGACAGACGATCGTCCCGGTCGGGATGCCCATCGCGGTATAGACCGCGCTGTTGACGTTGGGTGCACCGACCTGCACCGAATCGATCGCCGCATACATGTACGGCTTCAGGGCGATGGCGCGGACATGGATGTTGGTGTCGTTTTCGCCGTGCTGGTAATAGCCCTGCCAGTTCCACTTGGTCTCAAACAGGTCGAAGACGCCGTCGGCGCCGCCGACATAGCGGCGGTTGTTGCGCTGGGTATAAACCTTCTGCGGGCCCAGGCCGTAATAGAGCGAACCGAAACTGAAGCTGGTGATGTTGTTGGCGATACAGGCTGCCTGGACGGAAGCCGGCAGGTAGGGGTTGGCACCGCCAGGGGCGTTGCCGCACTGGATGCCGGGCGCCTGCAGGACCTGGCCGGGATTGAAGCTGCCATTTGAGGGAATGGAGCTGTTGCCGATGGCCGTGGTGGTATTGGTCTGGCCCGTACCGCCGGAGATACCCGGCAAGGCGCTCAGCCACATGTCGGGGTTCGGAATGTTGGAGGTGCCGACCTGCGACCAGTTCACGGTCATGAACACTTCGGTGTCCGGCGTGATGTCGTAGCTGAGCCGGGAATAGACATTGCCGCGGGTCAGCGGCGTGGCCAGGGTCACGCCCGAACCGGTCTGGCTATCCGTTTCGCCACCCACGCAGAAGTTCTGGCAGTTGGCGACGGTGCCCGGAGAACTCGCTGAGCCATTTCGTTGGGGCACGCCCGGTTGGGTGCCACCAAGGCCGGTGGCAATGTTCACGCCCGCCGTGCCGGTGCCGTACTGATAGGCATAGGGCTGGCCCTGGGCATTGAAGGCCGTGCCCATCAGCGGGCCGGAGTTGATGATGCCATAGCGGGCCAACTGGGGCTGCTGGCCATTGGCGGTGACGAAATATTGGGGCTGGCAAGAGGTCCCGCAGGTCGTAGCGTTCGGGATGCCCGTCGGGCTGCCATATTGATAGATGCTGGGCATGATGAACCAGGTGCGGCCGCCGGACAGCGAATTGTCCATCTTGCCGCCGCAGCAGGTCAGGTTCTGCCAGCCCCCTTCGACGCCATCCATATGGCTGAACTCGGCCGCCACTTCGAAATGGCCGCGGCCACCGGCGAAAGCAAAGCCCGCCGCCGCCTGGGCGGTGACGGTGCCGTTGTCGGCATAAGTCGACAGGCCGGTCGAGATGTTGGCCTTGAAGCCGACGAATTTCTTGTCGGTGATGAAGTTCACCACACCGGCGACGGCGTCCGAGCCCCAGGAGGCCGAGGCGCCGCCGGTCACCACGTCGACGCGCTGAATCAACATCTGGGGGAACTCGCTGATATCCGGCACGCCGGTGACGTTGGCGGGCATGAAGCGCTCGCCGTCCAGCAAGGTCAGGGTGCGCGTGGTGCCCAGACCGAACATGTTGAAGGATGCCAGGCCATTGGTGCCGCCCGAGGTACCGTTCACGCCATTCTGCTGACCGGTCGAACCCAGCAGCGAGGGCAACTGCACGACGGCGGAATAGATATTG
This sequence comes from uncultured Rhizobium sp., assembly GCA_964421935.1. Classification (GTDB taxonomy): domain Bacteria; phylum Pseudomonadota; class Alphaproteobacteria; order Micropepsales; family Micropepsaceae; genus Rhizomicrobium. Next base: position 21,653 of record CAYQZM010000081.1, read on the forward strand.
TCCTTGGCCGACTGCTCGAGGAAGTCATTGCCGAGAACCGTGGTCGGCGTCGGAGCATTGAAGCCCGCCGTGGTTATGCGCGAAGACGAGACTGTCACCGACTCGATTGGCCCCGATGGAGCTTCCTGCGCATAAGCGCTGGTAGCCATCAGCAGGGCGGTGGCCCCCGCTGCGGACATCAGTACGGACTTGCTGGGTGAAAAATTGTTCGAGTTCGCGAGATCGAACTCGCCAGCGGCAAGCTTGCTGCTCATTTTTTGAATGTTCCCTCGGGCGTCGTTGCGCATCCGGTCTTTGCCGGCTGTATACACGCTACGATACCATGCTGCTCAAGGCTGTAACAATTTTCGCACGGGCGAGAAAAGTTGGTTGTGTGCAGCGCAGCACAAGTTGCTTCCTCTCGTTGTGTGAGAGGAATCAGGGCAACGCAAAAATCGCCACCTCGTCACCGAACTGTGGCGTGCCTGTGGGTACATGCCCACCCCGGCAGCCATTCACACCCACCGCCAGATACTGCACGCCATGCACCCTGTAGGTCATGGGCGGCGAACATACGGCGCGGTCGAAATGGTGGGTCCATAATTTTTCGCCGCTTCGGGCATCAAAGGCATTGAAGTCGCCGGACATCTCGCCGGCGAAGACAAGGTCGCTGGCTGTCGCCAGCACACCGCCATAGATGGGTTGGGGCGATTTATACTGCCAGGCGATCTTGCCACTGTTCACGTCGATGGCCGTCAAGGTGCCCGATTGCGGACCGTCGGCGCGTTTCATGACGCCACCGGTATGCCGGCCAACCCAGGGGCCGCCAGGCTTGCTGTCCTTGAAGTCGATGGTGGTGAAGGTCATGGGAATGTTGGAGCCCAGAACATAAAAATACTGGGTGCGCGGCGAGTAAGCCGGCGGCTGCCACAAGGACCCACCGTTCACGCCCGGCAGGAGCGTCGTGCCGGCGCGGCTGGGTGGTGCGAACATATTCGCGCTCTGCTCCACGAAAGGCTCGGACTTGTAGAGCAGCTTGCCGGTGAGGCGATTGACAATGAAGACATTGCCCACCTTGCCCGCCTCGCCTGCCGCCGGGACTGTCTTGCCGTCGGCGCCCCTGGCATCGAACAGCATCACCGGCGCGCTGGCGTCATAATCCCAGAGATCGTGCGGCACTTCCTGATACCACCAGGCCAACTTGCCGGTATGGGCATGTACCGCCACGATGGAGTCGGTATAGGCGTTGTCGCCCGGCCGCGATTCGCCTTGATAGTCCGGATTGGGATTGCCGGTGGAAAACACCAGCAGATCATTCTTCACGTCGACGGCCGGCGTGTTCCAGATCGAGCCGCCGCCGAATTTCCAGGCATCGTTCTGCCAAGTCTCGCCGCCCGGTTCGCCCGGGGCCGCCGTGGTGCGAAACTCCCAGATCTTGGCGCCAGTCTGGGCGTCATAGGCTTCCAGCATGCCCCGGGTCTCATACTCCGCGCCCGCGGTGCCGATGATCACCATGCCGTCATAGACCTGCGGCGCCTGGGTATAAGTGTAATAATGCTTGGGCTCGGGATGGGTTTTCTCCGGATCGGTCTGCCAGATGAGCTTGCCGGTCTTGGCATCAAGCGCCACCAGATGACCATCGAACAGGGCGGTGTAGACCTTGCCATAGGCCACCGCCACGCCGCGAGCCTGCGGCCCGCAGCAGGCTTCGGTGAAGTCCAGCTTCTCCGGGGCCCAGGCCCAAAGCTGCTTGCCGGTCGCTGCGTCATACGCCTGCACATGATTGGTGGCGGTGACCAGATAGAGCACGCCATCAATCTCCAGCGGCGTGGCCTCGAAACTGTTGGCGACACCGGTATGCAGCACATGGACGAGTTGAAGCTTGCCCAGCGTCTTGCGGTTGATGCCGGTCAGCGGCGAGAAGCGCTGATTGTTATAGGTGCGGCCATGCAACCGCCAGTTATCATGGTCCGAATCGGCGCGGGCCAGGACGCGGTCCTCGGCGGTCAGGCCACTGGAAGATTGCGCCAGCACACTGCAGAACAGAAACGCCAGGCCGGACAGCAGGAAGGGCCGCAGCCGGCATTGCCTCAATCTTCTTGTCCACTCAGACATGCATGGCCTCCCGGGCATGCGCACAAGTTAGGAATGCCGCGTGGCTCCAGGCAAGGTCCTTGGCTGAGGTTGGCATGCCGGTCGTCTGGTCGAATTGCTCTGCCATCAAGCCGCTCTCCGGCGCGAACCGGCGCACCGTCTCCAGGAAGGCGTCACCGCGGGTCCGGTCACCTGCCCGATAACAGAATTCCGCAGCCCCAAGTGTGGAAAAGTAATAGGCGCCCCCGGAATAATAGACGTCGCCGGCATATCGCCCCATGGCCGGCCCCGGCCCATGTTCGCGATTGATCGCATAGCTTTCGCGGAACAGCGCAGCCAACCGGTCCAAGGTCGCGATGAGACGTGAATCGCAGGCCTGTTTCGCATGATTGGCCGCCAAGATGACCGAGATGTCGAGTTCCTTTGCGGAGCGGCCCTGCGGCAGGAAGCGCGAACGGATATAGCCCTGGTCCTGCGACCAAAAACTTTGCCGGAGCGCTGCCAGCGCGCTCCCTTGCCGCGCGCAATCTGCCGAAAATCCCGGATCAGACGGCTTGAACCACGCCGCCCCTGCGGTCAACGCCGCTTCACTCACGCTGACAGTATAATAATGCAGCCCGAGTTCTTCCTCCCAAATGTCGAAGCAGGGATGGCTTGCATGGCTCAAGACGAATGCCAGGTCCTGCTTCAGCAGGGATATTTCGGCTTCGCGGACCGGTCCCCAATGCACGAGCGTCAGGGCGCGCAAGGCGGGGCCGTCATGTTGCGGTCTGGGCCAATCGGTGATGTCCAGGGTGCCGTCGGGATTGACGCGCGTTTCAGCCGCAATGGCGTCGCCATGGGCCTGGGCGATGTCCTTGCGCAGAAAACGCTCAAAATCGGGCGCGGTCGCTGCGCGCCAATCCGGTGGCATCCGGCGGCCATCCAGCCCTGAAAGCTTCAGACTGAAATCCACGAAGTCCTCGAACAGACGGCGGGACTGAGGGACCGCGTCACGCACCAGCGCCAGCGCATCCATCACCGCCGCGCTGTCACGAAACCAATGGAAGAAATAGTCGGGATCGGGGTCATACAACGCCGGTATCGGTGAGGCGACCACAGACCCCTTTGCCGGCGTGATCACCTGGCCAAATCCCTGCCGCGCCTTCACCACCGGACATGAGATGCTGCGCAACAGGCCAGCGATCGCATGCTCGCGCTGCCGCGCGATCCAGCTTTCAAGCATTGGCATGCGGGAGATTGAACCCCAGCCTGGCAAGCCCGTGGCGGACTTCCGGTATCGCCATGAACAGCTTCCACAACAGGCCGCTGCGGTAATTTTCGATCATGATGATGATCGGCGCCTGGTCGATGGCCAGAAACGTGTCGGCATACCAGCCGCGCGAAGGATTGAAGGCGTCGGTGAAGCCATAACGGCCCCAGATCCTGTCGCCATAGGTGACAAGAAAGTGCCGCAGGGCACTCATGGCTTGCTGCGGCGCATAGGGAAAGCTGGACAGAGCCGCGGTCGGGGAGATCGTGCCATTGTCGTTGCCGGGCGCATGCGCGTCATAACCGGACGGATCGTCGCTGGCGGTCAGCCCCCAGCAATTCGCGCCGTAGCCGGCAAAGCCGCCCGGATTGGCAATGCAATGCGCCTGGTTGACATGGGTCTGCGCCACATTCTGCCGCCAATAGTCGGCATGCACATCCGAAAGGCCGCGCGGATCAAGACCACAAAAGGAATAATGCGCGAAGAACAAAGGACCGCCCAGCTTCGGGCCCAGTGGCAGTTCGATGCCGTAATAGGAGCTGGCGTTGCGGTAATCCGGACCGGCACAGAATCCGGCGCGATAGATTTCCGGCGCGATCGCATGAGTAGGTGACGCCGCGGCCAGGACATAGGTGATCAAACATTCGTTCCAGCCACGAATGGCATGGTTCATCGCAAAACCGTGCTGCGGGCTCCAATGCCAGGTCAGGACCTGCTCGCCCGGCTGGACGTGCCAGTCCCATTCCACCGCCTCCCAGAGCGCAGTGATGCGGGCGCGCAGCTTTTCTTCGTCCGGGCTTTCGAAATAGCGACGCGCCGTCAGCAGGCCCATCATGAGAAAGGACGTTTCCACAAGGTCAGCGCCGTCATCCATGGGACCAAAAGGAATGGTCGTCCCGCTGACGCCATCCATGAAATGCGGACAGACACCGTGATACCGCCGGGCCCGTTCCAGCCCATCCAACATTCGGGCAAGCCGCGCCACAGCCTCGGTGCGCGAAACCCAGCCGCGCGCAACCGCGACCACCAGCGCCATCACTCCGAACCCTGCGCCCCCGACAGCGACGAGATTGTCCGCCGTATCGCCGGCCTGGCGGTTGCGGTCGCGGGCCAGCCCGCTCACCGGCTCGGCCCCCTCCCAGAAAAAACGGAAGGTCTGCTTCTGCAGGGCTTCCAGCAAAGCCTCGTCCGGCAAGCCCGCCAGCGTTTCTGGTGATGCGTCAGGCATGCACTTCTTTCGCAGGCGGCGCCTGCTCAAGGCCGTCGCATTCCATCAGCGCCCGCCGGAATTCCGCCACGCGCAGCAAGGTGGCGTGCCAATCGGCGATGCTGCTGAAATTGTCGATGTACCAGCGCAGGGACAATTGCACCTGATTGAAGGCCCCCACCGCCATCATCATGCCACCAAAGGTCAGCGCCCCGCTGAAATAGGCCGGCGCCGCCGCCAGGATCGGCGCCACCAGCATGAGCCAGCCGTATCCGGCGGTGATCCAGGTCAGGTTGGTGAGGCCGAACACCAGCCGCCACATCGCGCCCAACACGCCGTTGAGACGATCGAGGATCTTTCGCCGTGCCGTGACCAGCCCCCGCTCGCTCGCCTCGATGGCTGCAATATGCTCATTGGTGCGCATCAGGGCCGCACGCAGCTCCGATTCCCGCTGATAGCGCTGGGCGTTGCGGGGCACCAGGGAGCGGCCCACCCAGTAGCTCAGCAGAGACGCCGAGACGGCATAGCCGATGGCCGCCCACACCATGTAGCCGGAAATAACGACATCATAGCCGAACAGCTTGAAAGCGAAGCTGCCCGATATCCGCCACAGCACATATATAAATGTGACGACCAGGACGGTGGCTTGCATCAGCTCCACACCCAATGTGCCGGACAGTTCGGTGAGATGCCGCGCATCCTCATGCATGCGTTGATCGGGATTTATGCCGATGGCGCCGGCCTGGGAAAGGCGGCGGGCCCTGTCGGGTTTAAGCCATTCCTGGACCAGGTCCTGGGCCAGGCCCTGACGCAGCCACAGCTTCATGGTTTCGGAGAGAAACCGTTGCAGAACATTCAACACCAGCAGGCTGCCGGTGATGATCGCGAAGACGGTCAACTGGACGAAGAAACCATGCATATCACGCCGCGCAAGCGCATCGTAGAAAGGCTGGTTCCAGCGGTTGAGCCGTATCTGGGCATAGGTCGTGGCGACAATGACAAGGAAAACGGCAGCGCTGATGGCGAAGAGCCGATTGCGCAATGGCGATGCCAGCAGCGCCCGGATCATCATGTTCAGCTGAGACGGCAGATCGGCGTGACCGGAAATGCGTGACCGCTCTGGCTTGTCTTCGAACATTGCCCACTTTCTAACATTGCGGCCTTCGAAACGACACGAAAAAACGTAATATCCCGCCCGGACCGCGCTCACAGGGACATCATGGGACGCATTGACAGCCTGATCGCCGAAATGACGCTGACCGAGAAACTCGGCCAATTGACGATGACAGCTGCCGACTATGCGGTAACCGGGCCGGTCGTCACGCCGCTTTCAGAAGACGCGATTCGGTCGGGTGTCATCGGCAACCTGCTCAATCTTTACGGGGCCGAGGCAACGCGGCGCATACAGACGATCGCCGTCGAGCAGTCCCGTCTGCATATTCCCCTGTTGCTGGGGTTCGACGCGATCCATGGCCAACGCACGGTCTTTCCAATCCCCCTGGCCGAAACGAGCATGTTCGATCCCGCCGCTTGGGAGGCCACCGGGCGGATGGCTGCGCAGGAGTGCGCCGGTGACGGACTGCACATGACCTTTGCGCCGATGCTGGATGTGGCGCGCGATCCGCGCTGGGGCCGCATCGCCGAAGGGCCGGGAGAAGACCCCTTCGTCGGATCCGCTGTCGCCCGCGCCAAGATCCGCGGATTTCAAAGCAGCAGCCTGGCCGATGTCGGCGCCATCGCGGCCTGCGCCAAGCATTATGTCGCGTACGGCGCCGTGACCGCGGGGCGGGAATATGCCTCGACCGACATGTCGGAAGGCATGCTGCGCGAAGTATACCTGCCGCCCTTCCGCGCCGCGGTGGAAGCGGGTGTCGCTTCGATCATGCCGGCCTTCACCGATCTGAATGGGGTCCCGCTGACGGCGAGCACGTTCCTGCTGCGGGACGTCCTGCGGGGAGAGTTGGGTTTCGATGGCGTGCTCGTAAGCGACTATCACGCTGTCGCCGAGTTGCTGAATCACGGGGTTGCCAGCGATCTGGCCGAAGCGGCCGCGCTGGCACTCAAGGCCGGCGTGGACATCGATATGATGTCGGATGCCTACCGGCTGGGACTGCCGGTGGCGCTCGAGCGCGATCTGGTCGCCATGGATGACATCGATGCGGCGGTGCGCCGGGTTTTGACGCTGAAGGAGCGGCTGGACCTGTTCCAGGATCCGTACCGGCGCGGACGCGCCGATACCGGTGTGACCACGCAAAGCCGGGCGCTGGCGCGTGACGTGGGTGCCCGTTCGCTGGTCCTGCTCAAGAACGACGCAAATGCCTTGCCACTGGCCGCCCACAAGATTGCCCTGATCGGGCCCCTCGCCGATGCAGCCAGTGAGATGCGCGGCCCCTGGGGTGGCGCCGGCCGTCCGGAAGATTGTGTCGGCGTCCTGCAGGGCCTGACCGAAGCGGGGCTCGATGTGCGCCACGCGCCGGGCGTGGCGATCGAGACGGATGATCTGTCAGGCGTTCCGGCGGCTCTTGCGCTTTGCGCGGACGCCGACGCGATCATTCTTTGTCTTGGTGAAGCCCTGCTGATGAGTGGGGAAGCCGCAAGCCGTGCTCATCTCGGCTTGCCGGGCCGACAGCGGCAACTGGCCGATGCCGTGTTCGAGAAGGCAGCGGGCAAACCGGTCATTGTCGTTCTTTTTTCCGGGCGCCCGCTGGCGGTGCCGGAACTGGTGTCGCGCGCTGGCGCCGTACTGGCGGCTTGGTTTCCCGGCTGTGAGGCCGGCCATGCCATCGCGGATGTCCTGACCGGTAAAGTTTCGCCCAGCGGGCGCACGCCGGTGAGTTGGCCGCGAGCCGTGGGGCAAATACCGATCTTCTTTGGAGAGCGCCCCAGCGGGCGTCCCTTCAATCCCGCTGATCATTTCACCAGCCACTACAGCGATGTAGAAAACACGCCGCTGTTCCCGTTCGGGCATGGCCTGACCTATGGAGATTTCAGCTTATCGAACTTACGGGTTGAACCCGGCGATTTGTTGACCGTGAAAGTGGATGTGGTCAATCACGGTGTGCGCGCGGCCGAAGAGACACTCTTCCTGTTTCTCAATCAGAAAAAGCCGGGCGTGACACGCCCTCTTCTCGAGCTGAAGGGCTTCGGTAAAATCGCACTGACCCCATCGGGTCAAGGCACGGTCACATTCACGCTGCCGCCAACGGCGGGACGGGCCGAACTTTTTGTCGGACCCAGTGCAGACATCCGCTCCCTGTTGTCTGTACCGATCTGATGCCGGACGAGGGTTCGGCGGTTCAAACCGGTTTGAGACGGCCTGTGGCCAAAGAGTGGAACCAGGGACGCGCGGGTCGTTGTCGTTGAGTGGCGGCCAATCGGCGCTGCTTGTTCGAAGAAGGGATCACGGCCAGAACGAACGGCCAAGGTGCTCCTGTTTCGACACAGCGTTTCATTTCCCGCCGCAGCTGCGGGTAGGTTAAGACGCCGAAAGGCATGTAACGCAAGACGTGTTTCAGTTCGACCTCCACTGCAACAACAATCACGCAGGAAGTGACAGCACGTCTTTGCTGTGTCCCCTCCCCTCAAAGGCAGCGGGAGAAAGAACGCGGCGCGCTGGCCGACCTGACACTCTTCACATAAGCCTTCCACGTCGCCGCAGAAGCGCTCATCCAGGGTATACGAAGGTTCCGCAGCGATGCCCCGCCGCACGGTTCCCAAACAAGCCCCTGAACGCCACTATTTCACCACAATCGGTTTAACACAACGCAAAAAGGGTTACCGTTTGCGTCGTGCGTGAATTCGCAAGGTTCCATCGATGCGAATCTGTGCGCGTTAACGAATGTGGCGCTGGTTACTCGGAAGTAACTGTGATCGCGACTCCGCTGGAGAACCCGCGCGCATCGCGAAGAAGACGCGAGAGTGCGGTCGCGCCGATGCCACGAAAATATCCGCTCGAAGATTCATTTTCTTTGCCGCAGCCCGCGCCATCAGACAGATGATGCTCGGCGTGAACAGGCTACACGGCCAACTGAGCCGGAAGCGAAAGTGTCAGGCCAGGTGCACGCCCTTCGCCCACTTTACGCGGCGCACAGCCCAAGCTGATCGCAGACGCTCGCTCTTTGGCATGCAACGGGCCCCTTGATCGGCTTCATTGCCAGACCCCCGGGCTTGGGAGTTAACTCTTCGCCAGGTCTATGGGGGATGGGGTGATGGATCGGCGATATCTGCTGAAAAATTCGCTCGCGCTGGGCGGACTTGTGGGTCTGGGAGGCTGCGCCACGCGACCGCCTTCGCCACCTGCGAAGTCTGTCTCAAACGTTCCGATCGAAGATCGCGTGCCGCATCTGGCACCCATTCGCGCCCACACCGACCGGCTGTTCGATATCAAGGTCTGCATCCGGCCGTTCCGGACCAAGGGTCCCAACCTGGATGTCGAGCAGATCGGCGACGCCATGGTGGTGCACAATTACGGCCATGGCGGCAGCGGCTGGTCGCTGTCCTGGGGATCGGCCAACATGGCGGTGCAGAAGGCCATGTCCGCCAGCCCCAAACAGATCGCGGTGATCGGCTGTGGCATCATCGGTCTGACCTCGGCCCTCACCGCCCAGCGCGCCGGCGCCCAGGTCACGATCTACACCCGCGAATTGTTGCCGCGCACGCGCTCGGTGCGCGCGAATGGCAGCTGGACGCCCGATTCCCGCATCTCGCTGGCATCGGAGGCACCCACGAATTTCGGCGCCACCTGGGAAGAAATGGCGCGCATGTCGTGGAAGACATTGCGGTCCTATCTGGGCCTGCCCGGCAATCCCGTCACCTTCACAGACCACTACCGGCTCTCGGACGTGCCCTTCGGGCAACCGACGCCGCGCGATCCCGAAATCCCGCCACTGCCGCCGCCAAGCTGGACGGGATTGCCGGAAAAAAGCTCAGACTTCGGGGAATATGCCGAGCGTATCGCGGATCTGACGCCCAAGCCGCAAATTCTGACCGACGACAACAACCCCTTCCCGGTGAAGTACGCCTCCCGCACCACCCAGATGTTCTTCAACTTCACGGAATATGGTCAGCTGCTGATGAGCAACTTCTACGCCGCCGGTGGCAAGATCGTGATCCGCGATTTCCATAGCCCGGGTGAGCTGGCCGATCTGCCCGAGAAGGTGATCATCAACTGCCCCGGCTTTGCGGCGCGAGACTGGTGGAAGGACAAGGCGATGGTGCCGGTGCGCGGCCAGACCGGTTGGCTGATCCCCCAGCCTGAAGTCAATTACGCCATGACCTACCGTAATGTCCAAATCCTGTCCAAGAGCGACGGCATCATGGTGATCGCGCTCGAGGATGGCGACATGAAGGGTTACAACAACAGCGATGAATCGGTTCGCCGCGCGGAATCGGAACGGGCGGTACGTGTGATCGAAGAACTCTTCTCGCGTTTTCCCACCGACCCGGCATGATCAGACGTGAAGGCGGGCTTCAAGGCGAACAACGCGCCTAGGTGGCCAAGAGCGGCGCTGCCCCGCAATAGCACACATTGCCGGCGCGCAATTGCAGCGTGCATATTCTCGCTTCTCGCCTCTTCTGGTTATCAAGCCGGGTGACCACGGTTTCGCCAGATTCGTACAGCAGGAAACATTCGGGGAGGTGACGCGTTTCATGCGCATCTTGGCCGGGGGGCCAGGAGTGGAGCAATGAAGGCATTTGGAAAATTTGTTGTCCTCTGCGTTGCGGGGGTTACGTTGGCCGGCTGCGGCACCAATCCCGGAGATCGTGGTCTGTCGGGCGGCCTCTTGGGCGCAGGCACCGGCGCGGCTATCGGCGCGATCGCGGGCAATGCGGCCACCGGCGCGCTGATCGGCGGCTTGGGTGGCGCGGCCATCGGTGTGCTGACGTCGCCGGACGTGATCGATCTCGGCAAGCCCGCATGGCGACATGACGCATCAACCCATCACCGCCGTCATCGCCATTACGCCCGCAACGATTGCACCACGAAGGAGACGCGCACCCAGCGCATCACCACCTGCCCTCGCGCGAACTGATTATTGTGAAAGTGCGAAGGCGATGATGCTGTCATTCATCGCCACCGCAACATATTGACGGCCATCAATCGCATAGGTCATCGGCGAGGCGTGCCAGCGCGCATTCAGGGGAAAGTGCCACAGGCGCTTGCCGCTCTTGGCGTCCAGGGCACCGAACGAGCCGTCGTCATCGCCGAAGAATATCAGGCCCCCGGCGGTGGCAAGCAGGCCGCCCCATGTCTCGCCGGCGCCGGTCTGTTCATATTCCCACGCGATCTTTCCCGTCTGCGGATCGATGGCGCGGATATATTTTCGCGGCGCTTCGTCCGGTGCGGGCCGGGCCGACCCTCCATAGAAGGATTGGCCATGTTTCCACCATTCCTTGTTCTTGCTGAAGACATTGCACTTCTCCAGCGCTGCCAGATAGAAAAGTCCCGTGCCGGGGTGATAGGCCGTGGACATCCAGTTGGACGCACCTTCCATCGAAGGACATATCAGGGCCCCTTCCACCGTCGGCTCCCAGCCTTCCGCCAGCACGGGCCGTCCATCCGGAGCGATCTTTTTCGCCCAGGTCAGTTTCTTGACGAAAGGACTGGCGGCCAGGAATTTTCCGTTGGTACGGTCCAGAATATAAAAGAAGCCGTTCCGGTTGCCCTGCAGCAACAGCTTGCGCGGTGCGCCCTGGAACATCGCGTCGACAAGCATCGGCGTCTCGGTCGCGTCCCAGTCGTGCAAGTCGTGTGGCGTGAACTGATAGTGCCATTTGAGCTTGCCGGTTTTCGAATCGAGCGCCACGACGGAATCGGTGAAAAGATTGTCGCCTTTCCGTTCGTCGCCGTTGAAATCGGGACAGGGATTGCCGATCGGCCACACCAGGCTTCCCGTCTCCTGGTCGTAGGTCCCGGTCAGCCAGGTGGCGCCGCAGCCATGCTCGAGCGCCCGGCCCGCCCAATCACCGGTCACCGGATCGGGTTTTTCGGGAATGGACCAGAAGCGCCACACATGCGCGCCCGTTCTGGCATTGAAGGCGTTGAGCTGGCCGCGAATGCCCTCGTCACCGCCGGAAAGTCCGGCGATCACCAGATCGCCCACCACCAAAGGCGCCGAAGTCGCGCCGTAATGCTTGCGCGTGTCCGCCATCTCGCTGTCCCACAACAGCGCGCCATTCACGCGATGCAAAGCCAACAGATGCGCGTTGTCGGTCACGACAAAGACCCGATCGCCCAACACAGCCACGCCACGGTTGATCCCGCCGGCCGCATCGCCCACCAGCCCTTTTGAGGCGGGGCGGCTGTAACGCCAGATCATCCGGCCGCTCCTGGCATCCAGAGCGATGACGGAATTGACCCGCGTGACATACATCACGCCATCCACAACGACCGGCGTGCCTTCCAGCGGCTGGCTGCCCTGGTCGGGGACTGCAAATATCCAGCGGGGCGCGAGGCCGCCGATATTGCCGCGCGTGATCTGGGCAAGCTCGGAATAGCGATTGCCGCTCAACTGTCCGTGATAGGACGGCCAATCTCCCGCTTTCGGTTTGACGACCTGTTCCCAGGCGATGCCGCCGGGCAAGGCTTTCGGTTCGGCGCCTGGCTGTTGCGCCTCAGGCGCGGCTTGCAGGAATTTGATGAGATCGCGCATGGCGTCGCGCGAGCCGGTCCAGGCCGGCATGGCGGATCGCGGCTCCCGATCGATGCGCACAAGATCGCTCTTCGACAACAGATGCAGGCGCCCGTCGAAAGACTGCATCTGAAGATCGGCGCTGCTTTCGTTGCGGATGAAGCCGCGCAGAGATTCGCCTTTCGCGGTCTTGACGGTGGCCACTTGATAACCGTGGACGCTCGGTTTCGGATTCAGCAGCGCGGTTTCCATCTGGGCCAGGGTCAGC
>CAYQZM010000082.1:0-12117 GCA_964421935.1 uncultured Rhizobium sp.
CGCCATGTTGGATATCAGGCTCTGGGCGAACTTTGAAACCAAACGGCACTAGGAATCAAATAACTCGCTAGTGGCCTTCGATTCCGAAATTCGCCAAGAGCGCGATATCGGGAGCGTGCGAATTTCGGAATCGGGACACTAGCGGCCTTCATATTCGCGATGCACGTCGTGGGTGACGACGCCGATATCAGGCGGCGGCATCTCCAGCCAGTCCTTGCGCTTCAAGGTCGCCAGCGTGTCTTCATGGCCGTTGTTCCAGTGCTCATGCATGGAATCGGCGCTGAATTCATAGTCGCGGGCGTTCCCCTCATAAGACTTTTGCTGATAGATCAGCTGCAGGATGGTGGCCTGGGGAAGACGGGCCAGCTTCTCGCGCATGGCGCGCTGTTCCTGCGTCAGGTCGGCGTCCGGCACCTTGACCAGCGCCTCATAAGCACGCCGTTTCCAGCGCTGCAGCCGGGCGAAGCTGTCGGTCACCTGGCGGGTACGCGAGGAATATTGAATATCCTTCTGGCGTCCCAGCACGTCCGACATGGTGCGCGGCAACTCGCCCCGGGCGCTGAACAGATCGACCTGAAAGACCAGCGAGTTGATGTCGTCGTCCTGGGCCAGCAGATGCTGCAGCGGCGTGTTGGAGACGATGCCGCCGTCCCAGAAATAATCGGTGCCGATCCGGACCATGGGAAAGGCCGGCGGCAGTGCGCCGCTGGCCAGCACATGCTCGATGCGGATCTCTTCCTTGCGGTTGTCGAAGAAGACGAAATTGCCGGTCATGATATTGACCGCGCCCACCGAGAAATGGACATCGCCGTCATTTAGCCGCTTGAAATCTACCAGTTCTTCCAAGGTCTGCTTCAATGGCGTGTTGTCATAGAAGCTGGTGGCGTCCTTGGCGCCCGGCGCCAGAAACCAGGGATTGATCTTGTGGGGATTGAACAGGCCGGGCTGGCCAAACAAGGCCGTGGTCAGCGCCGACACCGTATTGCGGGTCTGGCGGTAGATGTCGCCATCGGGCGTATAAGGCCAGATGGTGCGATCAGTGACGCGGTCCCAGAACTCGCAGAGAGCCGCCATCCGCCGCTCCGGCGCGTTGCCGGCGATCAGGGCGGAATTGACCGCACCGATCGAGACGCCGGACACCCATTCCGGCTCAAGTCCCGCCTCATGCAGGGCCTGATAGACCCCGCCCTGATAAGCGCCCAGCGCGCCGCCGCCCTGGAGCACCAGGGCGATACGGCCGCAATTGTCGGGACGGATGACCGGCGCGCAGGTGTGGCCGGATGGATGTATCGGTTTTGTGTCCATTCGCCGCGAATCATAGCGCAATTTGCGCTGATTCGCTTGGGGCTGCGGCCTTATCGCACCTTCGGCGCGCATGTGCCGCCTGCCATTCTGGCCCTGCCCCATCCGGAGAACATGTCATGCCTGCAAGCCTAAAAGGCAAAGTCGCTCTCGTCACCGGCTCGACCTCCGGCATCGGCCTTGCCATTGCGCGTGCCTTTGCGACGGAGGGCGCCGACATCTGCATCAACGGCTTCGGCGATGCCGCGGCGATCGAGAAAGAACGTAGCGGGCTGGAAAAGGATTTCGGCGTGAAGGCGATTTATTCCGGCGCCGACATGAGCAAGGGGCAAGAGACCGAGGCGATGGTGACAGACACCATCAAGCAGCTGGGGTCGGTGGACATCCTGGTCAACAATGCCGGCATCCAGTTCGTCGCCCCGGTGGAGGAATTCCCGCCGGAAAAATGGGACCAGATCATCGCCATCAACCTGTCATCGGCCTTTCATGCCACCCGGGCCGCCGTGCCCGGCATGAAGGCGAAGAAATGGGGCCGCATCATCAGCACCGCCTCTGCCCATGCGCTGGTCGCTTCGCCCTTCAAGTCCGCCTACATCGCCTCCAAGCATGGGATCGCCGGCTTTACCAAGACCATCGCGCTGGAGACGGCGCGCTTTGGCATTACCTCCAATGCCATCTGCCCCGGCTATGTCTGGACGCCGCTGGTGGAAAAGCAGATCCCGGACACCATGGCGGCGCGCGGCCTGACGCGCGAACAGGTGATCAACGATGTCCTGCTGGCGGCGCAGCCCACCAAGCAATTTGTCACGGTGGACGAGATAGCGGCTCTGGCCGTCTATCTGGCGGGCGACCTGGCACGCTCGGTTACCGGCAGCATCATCAGCATCGATGGCGGCTGGACGGCCGAATAGCCACGTCTCGACACAGTTTGCGACAAGCCGTCCAATTTGGCCGCAAATGGTTCATGTGCAATTCAGCGCGGACGACCTAACCTGCGGGTCATTAACGCAAGGAAAGGAGACTTTCATGAAACGTATTCTGATCGCCGCCGCGGCCCTGAGCCTTTTGGGGGCACCGCTGGGCACCGCTTTTGCGCAGGACCGGCATGACGATCATCGCGGCAACACCATGATGATGGATCGCCACGACGACCATCGCGGCAATGCGATGATGATGCGCGCGCCGCATCACGACTGGCGTAAAGGCGGCCGCATCGACCGCAATGACTGGAATCGCGGCGCCCGCATCAGCGACTATCGCCGCTATCACCTGTCTCGCCCCCCGCGCGGCTATGAATGGCGCCGGGTGGACGACAACTACGTTCTGGCGGCTGTCGCCGGCGGCCTGATCGCCTCGGTGATCCTGGCCAGCCACTAGCCGACGGCCTATGGAACAGGCGGCGCCCGTGCGGGGCGCCGCCTTTTTCATGGGCGCAGGACTTTGCCGAGGGTCACCAGTCCCGGATAGGGATGGCTGCCGTAAGGCGAAATGGGCGCAAAGCCGAAGCTTTCATAAAGCGCAATCGCGGCGGTCATCTCCGCCAGGGTGTCAAGCTTGACCGCGCGATAGCCGCGGGCCTCCGCCAACTTCAGGATGTCGGTGACCAGTGCCTTGGCAATGCCGGTGCCGCGCGCCTGGGGCCGCACGAACAATCGCTTGATCTCGGCCACGTCCGGCGGCGCCAGAGGTTTGAGCCCGACACAGCCCAACACGTGATCGCCCCGCTTGGCCAGCAGCAGCTCACCGGCCGGCGGCGCGTAAGGACCGGGCAGCGATTTCAGCTCCGCAGCAAAACCCTGCGGCGCCAGATCCACCGGCAGCGCCTTGGCGTAGGCGCGGAACAGCGCCGCGGCGGAGGTCAGCTCGATGGCCGAGCGCGCCGGCGATACGGTGAAGCTGTTATCGGAGCTGGTCGGCCACAGCATCGATGCCCGCTTGCGAGCAGCGCTCGTCATTGGCTCCGCCCACCGCGCCGGAGGACGCCACCGCGCCGATCACCTCGCCGTGATATTTGACCGGAACGCCGCCAGCCACGCCGGTGACGCCGCGAATGTTGCTCATGGGCGAACCCAGGGTGGAGTTGCGCGCCGTGGCGAACGCGCCGGACGTGGCGAAGCGCGACGCCAGGGTGAGGGCCGTGAAAGCCTTGTCCTGGGCCAGAGTGATGGTGTGCGGGCCGGTCTTTTCGTCGCGCAGGAAGGCCTTCATGGTGCCGCTGGAATCGATCACCACCATGGTGGTGTGAAAACCCATCTTGCGGCAGGCCTCGATGCCGGCGCGGGCGATCTTCTCGGCCATGTCCAGCGACATCTCGTGCGTGGTCACCACGCCCTTCTCGCCCACCACCGGAGGATAGCTGGCCGGCGCCGGCAAGGGCTGGGCCAGTGCACTGGTGGCCAGAAGCGAAACGGCGATGGCAGCGACGGCAAGGCGCATGGTGTTCCCCCAAAAAGACGTGTGGCGCGAAAGCTAGGCCATCATCAGGCCAAGTCAACCGCCGCGCAAACATGACAGGCTGGCGATTGACCCTGCGCCGGGAGCGCCCTACGGACCAGCCATGACCGCCTACATTTCCGGCCTTCTGCTGGGCTTGAGCCTGATTGTCGCGATCGGGGCGCAGAACGCCTTTGTCCTGCGCCAGGGGTTGCGGCGGGAGCATGTCTTCGCGGTTTGTGCGGTTTGCACGGTGTCCGACGCGGTGCTGATCGCCGCCGGTGTGGCGGGTTTCGGCGCGCTGGTGACGGCGCTGCCCTGGCTGGCGCCCGTGATGCGCTATGGCGGCGTCCTGTTCCTGGCCAGCTATGGCCTGCGCAGCCTTTGGGCCGCCTGGTGCAACACCAGCGGCCTCGATCCCGCCGCCGACGAGCGCAAGAGCCTCAGCGCGACCATCCTGACCTGCCTGGCCTTCACCTGGCTCAACCCGCATGTCTATCTGGACACGGTCGTATTGCTGGGTTCGATCTCCACCGGCTATGCCGGCCAGCGGATCGCATTCGCCGCCGGCGCCAGCACCGGCTCGTTCCTCTTCTTCTTTGCACTCGGCTATGGCGCGCGGCTGCTGCGGCCGTTGTTCGCCGATCCCAAGGCATGGCGCGTGCTGGATGTGATCATCGGCGTCACCATGCTGGGGCTGGCGACGAAGCTGGCGCTGGAGCGCTGATCCCGGCAACAGGTGAGATCAACGTCCTGTGCGCCTGCGCGGTATGAGAAAGAAGGCGCAGCCCGAGGCGGACGCGCAGGCGATTGCGCAAGCCAGAATGGCCGTATGAAAGCCTGTCGCCAACGCTTCGCCCCTGGCACCCAGCACGCCACCCAAAAGGGCGGTGCCGATCAGGCCGCCGGTGCGGGCGATGGCGCTGTTGAGGCCGGAGGCCGAGCCGGTGTGGCGGCCATCCACCGCGCCCAGCACGGCATTGGTCAGCGGCGCGACCGCACCCGCCATGCCAAACGCCATCACCAGGATGGCGGGCAGCACTTCGCGCCAATAGTCGGTACCGCTGCCGATGCGCAAAGCCAGCAGAAACCCTGCCGCCACTATCAGCGGCCCGATGGTCAGCGGCAGACGGGGGCCAATGCGGCCCGCGATCTTGCCCATGTGTGGGGAAACCAGCGCCAGCACCAGGGCAAAAGGCACCAGCGCGCTGCCGGCCTGGGTGCCGGTATAGGAACTGCCTTGGATCAAAACATAAGGCATCAGCACGATCAGCGCGCCCAGCGCGCCGTAGAGCAGCAAAGTGAGCAGGGACAGACCAATGAAGCTGGCCGAACCAAACATGACAAGCGGCGTCATGGCGCGCTCGCCGCGCACTTTCTCGACACCGACAAAGGCCAGCAGCAGCACAATTCCCAAGGCAACATTCGCCGCCGCGAAAGCCGTCCAGCCATTATGGCCCGATCCGATGGTGAGCCCCCAGGTCAGCGCGCCGAGCGCGGTCGTCGCCAATACGGCGCCCGGAACATCCAGCGCCGGACGATCGCGCTCGCGGCTGTCATGCACAGTGATCAGCGCCAGCAGGACGGCGCCCGCCGCCAGCGGCAGATTGATCAGGAAGATGGCGCGCCATCCCACCACATCGAGCAGCCACCCGCCCAGGACCGGACCGATGGCGGCCAGCACAGCGCCCACCGAGGCCCAGATGCCGATGGCGCGGCCGCGCGTCTCACCGGTGAAACTGGCACCCAGGATGGCAAGGCTGTTGGGCATCAGGACGGCAGCGCCGATGCCCTGCGCGCCGCGCGCCGCCAACAGGACCGGCAGACCGGGCGCCAGAGCACAGGCGGCTGAAGCAGCACCAAATAAGATCGTGCCGCCAACCAGCAGCCGCACCCGGCCATAGCGGTCGCCTGCGGCGCCGCCGAGCAGCAGCAGCGCACTCAGTGGCAACAGATAGGCGTTGATCACCCATTGCAGATCGGCCGCACCGCCGCCAAGCGCCTTGCCGATCGCCGGCAGAGCGACATTGGTGACCGAGCCATCCACAAAGGCGAGGCTGGACGCCAGGATGCAGGTGGCCAGCACCCAGTTGGGATGCGAAGACTTCCGCGCCATGCGAGCCGCGTTTGACGGACCCGTCAAACAAACCGCGCCGCTTATTAGGGCCGCTTCATCCGCAGCATGAAGCGGTCGCTGGAAAAGTGCCCCGCTTCGGAGTTGCTGGCCGCCTTATTGTCCGCCGGGTTGCGCAGCAGGTCGCCCTCGCCATCCAGCTTGAAACCCGCGGCGGTCAACTCGCTCTTGGCGACGGCCTCGTCCATGCGATGAAACTGCGAAGTCGCGGCAAGCCCTGCGCCCGGCGCGGCGCTGTGATCCTCGACATAGAAGATGCCGCCCGGCTTCAGATTGTTGAACACCGCCTTGTCAAGGGCGGCGATGTCGGCGGTCGGGCCATTGTGGAAGTCGTGATAATTTTCCGTGGTCCAGAACAGGTCGGCCTTTTCGGGCAGCATCATGGTCGCGTAATCCACCGTCACGACCTTGACGTTGGGATAGGCCGCGGTCAGCGCATTGAGCGCATCCATGGCGCCCGGCCGCGCCGCCTGCGCGCTGGTGACGACGGCATAGACCTTGCCGGTCGGGCCGACCGCCTTGGCCAGGATGCGGGTATAATAGCCGCGGCCCGGCCCCAGTTCGGCGATGGTCATGCCGGGCTTGACGCCGGCGAAGGCGACGGTCTCGGCCGGCTTGCGATTGGCGTCGCGCTCCTTGTCGGCGGCCGGCCGGCCGGCATCGGCGACCGCGGCGGTGATGGCGGGCGACACGCTTTGGGCCAGGGCGGGCGCGCAAAGCAGAGTGGTGGCGAAAAGAGCGGCGGTGAAGGAACGGAGCATGGGGCAGTCTCCTCGGTTGGTTCGGCGCGCAATCGCGCCCCTTGTTATGGCGGCGAACCTTAACACACAGAAGTCAGACATGTGATGAGAAGAGTGCTCCCGGCCCCGTCCGTTTGCAGCGCAGCGGCCTAACAAATCAAAGCGAATGGTGCCCCGGGAGGGACTTGAACCCCCACGCCTTGCGGCAACGGATTTTGAGTCCGCCGCGTCTACCATTCCACCACCGGGGCACGGGGTGCTTGAGCGGGCGCCTGTGTTAGCGGTTTGATCCCCTTCCGTCCACTCTTTTGCGGGGCCCGGAACCCCCTTAAACTCGCCCCATGAACGCTCCCG
This sequence comes from uncultured Rhizobium sp., assembly GCA_964421935.1. GTDB lineage: Bacteria > Pseudomonadota > Alphaproteobacteria > Micropepsales > Micropepsaceae > Rhizomicrobium. The sequence goes on from CAYQZM010000082.1 coordinate 6,964, forward strand.
CCCGCGACCTGTACATCACCCCGCGCTCCGACTGGACCCGCGAGGAAATCGCCGCCCTCTTCGCCTTGCCCTTTCCCGAGTTGATGTTCCGGGCGCAAAGCGTGCATCGCGCCCATTTCGATCCCAGCCAGGTGCAGATTTCCCAGCTTCTGTCCATCAAGACCGGCGGCTGTCCGGAAGATTGCGGCTATTGCACCCAATCGATGCACAACAAGACGGGCCTGAAGGCGACCAAGTTGATGGAGGTCGAGGCGGTGCTGGCCGAAGCCCGTGCCGCGAAAGCGTCGGGCGTATCGCGCTTCTGCATGGGCGCGGCCTGGCGCAGTCCCAAGGACAAGGATCTGGATACGGTCTGCGCCATGGTCGAAGGGGTGAAGGCGCTGGGCATGGAAACCTGCGTCACGCTCGGCATGCTGACGGACAGCCAGGCCATGCGTCTGAAAGAATCCGGCCTGGACTATTACAACCACAATATCGACACCTCGCCGGAATATTACCGGCATGTGATTACCACCCGGACCTATCAGGACCGGCTGGACACGCTGGAGGCGGTACGCACCGCCGGCATCAATGTCTGCTGCGGCGGCATTGTCGGGATGGGCGAAAGCGAAGGCGACCGCATCGGCCTGATCCATGCGCTGGCGAGCCTGCCGGTGCATCCGGAAAGCGTGCCGATCAATGCGCTGGTGGGAACAGACACGCCGGCGGCAGACACGTCCCCGAAACTGCCGCATCTGGATTTCGTGCGCACCATCGCGGTGGCGCGGATCACCATGCCCAAATCCATGGTGCGCCTGTCAGCCGGCCGCGAGGACATGTCGGACGAAGCCCAGGCGCTGTGTTTCATGGCCGGCGCCAACTCCATTTTCTACGGGCCGAAACTGCTCACCACGCCCAATCCGGTGGCCGATTCCGACCGGGCTCTGTTCATCAAGCTCGGGCTTTCGCCCATGCCCCTGACAGAGGCGTAGATGGGAAAGCTGGGGGGCTTTCTGCTGATTTTGCTGATCGGGGCTGTTATCCTGGCGCCGGTTGTCATGGCCCTGGATCTCGACCCCATGCCGGGGGATTTTATGCTATCCTGGAACCACACAACCTATCATGTGTCGGTGCTGTGGTCGCTGTGCGCAAGTGGGGCGCTCGCTCTTTTATATTTGCTGTACAGGCGCTAAGAGCGGCGGGCGTTTTCCAAGGTCCCGCTCATGACCATTCGCAAGATTTCCCGCGCCCTGCTCTCGGTTTCCGACAAGACCGGCCTGATCGATTTCGCCAAGGGCCTGGCCGCGCATGGCGTAATGCTGATTTCGACGGGGGGCACGGCCAAGGCGCTGCGCGATGCCGGTCTTTCGGTCACCGATGTGGCCGAGATCACCAACTTTCCGGAGATGATGGATGGCCGGGTCAAGACCCTGCATCCGATGGTGCATGGCGGCCTTCTGTCCTTGCGTGACAAGGCCGATCATGCCGCGGCGATGACCCAGCATAACATCGCCGGCATCGATCTTCTGGTCTGCAATCTCTATCCGTTCGAGGCGACAGTGGCGCGCGGCGCCGATTTCGAAACCACCATCGAGAATATCGATATCGGCGGCCCGGCCATGACCCGCTCCGCGGCCAAGAATCATGACTGGGTGACGGTGGTGGTGGATGTGGAAGACTATCAGACGGTCCTGGACGAGATGAAGACCAATGGCGGCGCTACCAGTTTCACTTTGCGCAAGAAGCTGGCCCAGCGCGCCTTTGCCCGCACCGCGGCTTATGACGCCGCCGTTTCCAACTGGTTTGCCGGCGAGTTGGCCAAGGACGGCGACAAGGAGCCGCCGCGGCGCCGCGCTTTCGGCGGCTCTCTGCGTCAGGGCCTGCGCTATGGCGAGAACCCGCATCAGGAAGCGGCTTTTTATGTGGATGGGTCGCAGCGTCCCGGCGTAGCGACGGCAAGGCAGCTTCAGGGCAAGGAACTGTCTTATAACAACATCAACGATACCGATGCCGCCTATGAACTGGTGGCGGAATTCGATCCCAAGATCGCGCCGGCCTGCGCCATCATCAAACACGCCAATCCCTGCGGCGTGGCGCTGGGCAAGAGCTTGAAGGAGGCCTATCTGTCGGCGCTGGCCTGCGACAGCGTTTCGGCCTTTGGCGGTGTGCTCGCCTTCAACCAAACCCTGGACGGCGCTACGGCGGAGGAAATCTCCAAGATCTTCACGGAAGTGATCATCGCGCCCGATGCCGATGCCGATGCGCAGAAAATTCTGGCGGCCAAGAAGAATCTGCGTCTGCTGACGGCGGGCGGATTGCCTGATCCTCTGACGCCGACGCTCACCTATCGCTCGGTGGCCGGCGGTTTCCTGGTCCAGACCCGCGACAATGGCCGCGTCACCCGCGAGACGTTGAAGGTGGTGACCAAGCGTCAGCCAAGCGAGCAGGAGATCAAGGACATGCTGCTTGCCTTCACCATCGGCAAGCATGTGAAGTCCAACGCCATCATCTATGTGAAGGATGGCAGTACCGCGGGGATCGGCGCCGGCCAGATGAGCCGTGTGGATTCGGCCCGTATCGCAGCCATCAAGGCGAAAGACGCCGCCAAGATCGCAGGCTGGGCCGAGCCACGTACCGTCGGTTCGGCCGCGGCCTCGGAAGCCTTCTTCCCCTTCCCCGATGGCCTGATGGCGGTCGCGGAAGCCGGCGCCACGGCGGTGATCCAGCCCGGCGGCTCGGTCAATGACCAGAAGGTGATCGACGCGGCCGATGAAGCTGGATTGGCGATGGTATTCACCGGCATGCGGCATTTCCGTCACTAGCCGCTCGCGCAAGTCCTGCAAATGGCATATCGTGGGCCCGTGGGAGGGCACGATGAAAGTCATTCTCTCCATTGTGCTTTTGGCAACGACGCTTCCGGCATTCAGCCAAACCGCGCCTCACAAGGCCGACAGTCCGGTCGTCTATGACCGCAACAGCCGTCAGGTCCTGCCCTACGACAAGAGGCCGGCTTCCTGCCCGCGTTCGGATCTGACGCCGCCCAGCTGTATCAGCGCCGAAAAGCCTGAATCGGAAAAGGCGCTCAAGCCGAAGCGCATCGGCTAGCGCCGCGGCAACCTGTCGAAGACTTCGTTCGCGCCTACACCCCAGATGCGACTCTTGGAAATCCAGCCATCGGCATCCTCGCCGCGGATGTGACAAGCATCGCGCGTGCAGGCCACCAGCCGCGCCACGGCGCCGGGATCGGCCAGCGCCGCGACCTTGCGACCGCCTGGCTTTTCGAAAAGCGGCGCCCGGCCCTTGCCGGTCACCAGCACGGTGCGCTGATCCGTGAGCATGGAAGCCGCCATCCAGCCCACCGTGCCATCGGCGGCCTGGACGCGGCGCCAGATATCAAACTGGGCGATGACGGCATAAGGGTAGCCGCGGTGGCGATAGACCCACAGGACCTTGTGGGCATAGGACGGCCCTTCGCGCAGATAGGCCTTGTCGCTGCGCTGGCTGACGTAACGCAGCACTTTTTCCTGCGCCGCGGCTGCGGTCACCAGCCCAACAAGCATCAGAAATATGACGGCTATCCGTGTCATGCCGGAAATGCGCGCGCACCTGCCAGATTCACGCCAAGATTTAACGGCAACGGACGCTTCCGTCACCCCGGGCCTTGCGCTTAAATGCGGTCATGGCATCCAAAAAGCCCATGGTGATCGTTACCCGCAAGCTGCCCGAACAGGTGGAAACGCGGATGCGCGAGCTGTTCGACGCCCGCCTCAACCTGGACGACACACCCCTGACGGCCGCGCAACTGGGAGAAGCCATGGCCACCGCGGAGGTCCTGGTCCCCACCATCACCGATCATATCGATGCCGCCCTGATCGCCAAGGCCGGTCCCAATCTGAAACTTATCGCCAATTTCGGCGCCGGCGTGGACAATATCGACGTGAAGGCCGCCACCGATCGCGGCATCCTGGTGACCAATACGCCCGGTGTGCTCACCGAAGACACCGCCGACATGACCATGGCCCTGATCCTGGCGGTCCCGCGCCGGCTGGTGGAAGGTGTCGCGGCGCTGGAAGAAGACCGTTTTCGCGGCTGGTCGCCCAACTGGATGCTGGGCAACCGGCTGCAGGGCAAGCGGCTGGGCATCGTAGGCATGGGCCGCATCGGCCAGGCGGTGGCGCGACGGGCGCGCGCCTTCGGCCTGCAGATCCATTATCACAACCGCAAGCAGGTCGGGCCGGACATCGAGCAGGAGCTGGAAGCCACCTACTGGGATAGCCTGGACCAGATGTTGGCGCGCATGGACATCGTCTCGATCAACTGCCCGCATACGCCGGCCACCTATCACCTGTTGTCGGCGCGGCGGCTGAAGCTGATGAAGCCGTCCGCCTATATCGTCAACACCTCGCGCGGCGAAGTGATCGACGAAAACGTCCTGGCGCTGATGCTGGAAAAGGGCGAACTGTCAGGCGCGGGCCTGGACGTGTTCGAGAATGAACCGGCGGTCAATCCCAAGCTGCTCAAAGCGCGCAATGTGGTGTTGTTGCCGCATATGGGCTCGGCCACCATCGAGGGCCGAGTCGATATGGGCGAGAAGGTGATCGTCAACATCCGCTCGCTGGTTGACGGTCACAAGCCTCCCGATCGCGTGATCCCGGCAATGCTCTAGCGCGGTCTTTTGCGTCCTGAGTTCGTCGCTCGTCGCTCCTGCTCAGTCCGCAAAATCGTCGCGTTAGCAGCTCTTACTTAAGCGTTGCGTCAAACAGCTCGACTTCTTTTTCAAAAGCCCGTTCGGCCTGGAGTTCATTGTAAACCGGCCTTCCCGGCACGGTCCAACCATGCTTCGCACCCTCGTAAACTTCGCTCTGGAAGGCGCCATGCCAGGCGCGCAGCGCCTCTTTCAGGGTTGCGACCTGTTCCGGCGTCGCCGTGGAATCCTCCACGGCATGGCCGAAATAAAGCCGCGCCTTCACCCGCGGCAACTGCTTGTGCGGACTGTCGGGCTTGTCGGTCACCAGGAAGCCGCCATGGAAAGAGGCCGCGGCCGCGACCTTGTCCGGCACCGCCGCCGCCATGCGCAGCGCCATCTGGCCGGTGAAGCAATAGCCAACCACGCCGACCTTGCCGGCCTTCACGCCCTTCTGGGCCAGGAGAAAATCGATATAGGCCTTGCCGTCG